>CATPCJ010000253.1 GCA_955652915.1 uncultured Bryobacteraceae bacterium | reverse complement strand
CGGAGCCGTTTCGCCTCGGCGTAGCGGTCGTCGATATCCTTTATCTGCTGCCACGTCGACGCCTGCGGGTTGCCGCGGTGGAGGTCGGCGGCTTCGTCGCAGGCGCTGCCCTGCAGGAAGACGCCGTTCTCGTCGCGGTACTGGTTGCCGTCAACGTAGACGCGGCGGCCGTCGTGCAGCTTGAGGGCGTTGTCCTCGATCTCCTGCCGGCGTTTGGCGATGATGCGTTCCTGTTCGTCGATTCGCGCCAGCAGGCGGTCGGAGCGCTCGCAGTATTCCTGCAGTTCCTGTTCGGCCAGCATCCGCCGACGGTCTTCTTCTTCCCTGCGCCGGCGTTTCTCGTTCGGGTCCATATCGCGGAAGATCATCAGATGGAGGCTGGAGTCACCCGAGAGTTCGAGCGCCAGCTCTTTACTGTCCTGCTGGTGGATCAGGGCGGCCCGGCGCGCAAAGAATTCGCTAAGCCATCCCGTCGGAATCGCCCCGTCCGGCAGAGTCAGCAGCTCGCCTTCCGGTAGCGCGTCGAGATCGTCTTCCTCTGACTCGGACATGACACTTTCCCATCCTCGTTTTCAGACTACACGCTTAGGTTTAATATTCTGTAAATACACAACCGGGGCTTGAGGGTTGCTTTCCAGAATACGGGTCGGCGCTTTGGGCCAGAATCGAGGCTACATGCGCTTGTGGTGATGGGGTTGTACAAGGAGGCCCCGGTCCCTGAAAACGTATGAGCGCCTCTCCCATCGAATCTGGGGGCAGGTTTGAGAGCAGGGTACGAGAAGGCAAGAACGGTGGAGAAAAAACGAAGGGCCGGGATTTATCGCCCCGGCCCCAACTACTGCTTATTCTATGGTGCGGTCGAGAGGACTTGAACCTCCACACCGTTTCCGGTACAAGCACCTCAAGCTTGCGCGTCTGCCAATTCCGCCACGACCGCATGGTTACAAAAAGGGTTACATTGGCGTCCCAATTTGCTTGCAACTAACTCATTTAAAACAACATCCACTAACTATCACGCTGGCACCTCAAGCTAGTGCGTCTGCCAATTCCGCCACCTCCGCAGGTGTCAAATCAATAACTTCCGGGCCTTCTTTTCGCCGAAGCGGAAAGTGGCCTTGCTGCGCCGGGATTCGACTTCAGAAAGATGCTTTCAAGCTTCGCAGCCGCTTCGACCAAATCCCGTTCGCTCACAATATTATACCTGTCGAAGACGCTCCTCGTCTTCAATCCACCGATTTGCATCATGACGCGCTCCGGAACACCGGCACGAAGCAGATTCCGAGCGCCAGTGCGCCGCAGATCGTGGAACAACTTGGCCGGGCAGTCGCCCGCCCACAGGGGACGGAACCGGCGACTTCTCGCGGGTAGCAGCCCGTTTCGAAGCTGCCTCCCACGCGCCACGAAAATCCTTGATGATCTTTCCATAGCGGCTGAACACCCACTGGGCATTCAGGCCAGCGATCATCCTGCTCTTTTTTCTGGGACGACAAGACGGTGAACAGTTCCGATCCCAACGGCAAAACCCGCCCGTCGCCCGATTAGTCTCGCCGGGGTTAAGCCGGACTACCCGTTCACCCAGATCCACCTGCGACCATTCGAGCGCCAGAATTTCTCCCCACCGGCAGCCCGTATGGTACGCGAATGTCAGCGGTGGCCGCAGATGCTCTGGCAGTGTCGGCGATCATCTGAAAACGTAGTTTTTCTGAACACCGCCGAGGGACAACATCATCCGCGCCGAAGGCGCAGTCATCTGTCCGGTCATCCAAACGAGCGCTTCAGACGCAGTATCGTGTCCTGAGGCGGAAAAATGAGAAAGACCCCTACCGCGCCAACGGTAGAGGTCTTTGAGTTCGGCATCCTTCGAGGAGGAAGGTAAAACCAAACGGAACTCGTTCTAACCTGCCACGAAACGGATGCCGTTGTCTAGTCCCGCCTGCGACAACGCATGGCGGCGGTTCACGGCGACGAAGCAGTTCTCCCCCACCGAACGTGCCTGGGGCAAGCCTGCCGCCAGACGTTTTTCATCTGCTCGCACTGCGACCGGGGCCACCGGTATTGCAGTTCCGAATGCAGCCCACAAGCTCGCCGTCAACAGCGGCGGCAAGCCAACAAACGGCACCGGCAAAGCCCGGAAGGACGGCTCGATCATCGTGACCGGCAGCGGCAGTACCAGTGCCGGATCGGCGAAACCGGCGCCCGCGTGACGGATCAGGGTTCCGTTTCGATCACTTCCCCCGGCATCATTGCCGTGTGGACCAATCGAACTGTTGAAAACTCCGGCGTCGCACACTGTTGCGACCGGCGGCAGGCCTTTTATTGCTGCTCCGCTGCCGGATCTGCGGCCGCTTGGGACGGTTCATCGATCCGTTTCCACGCACTCCACCACGAAGGAACCGTAAATGATCAGCCCGGAAACCCGCGCGCAGATTCGACGCTATTTTTACGCCGAGCGTTGCAAGATCGTCACCATTGCCAGTGAAACTAAAGGTCCATCCCGATGCCGTGCGCAACGCCATCGAGAGTGAACGATTCCAAGGTGCGCAACCGCTGCGCGGTTCCCTTGTCGATCCCTATCTGGGGTTCGTTCGACAAACCCTCGAACAACATCCACGGCTGCTGGCCACGCGCATCTACGTTATGATTCGCGCCCGTGGCTACTCCGGAAGCATCGTGCAACTGCGCCGCGCCGTGGCACGACTCCGTCCACAGAAACACGAGCCGTTCCTGCAACTGCAAACCTTCCCCCGCGAACAGGGACAAGTCGAATAGGCTCACTTCGGCCATGTGATGGTGGATCGCGCCAAGCGGGCGTTGTCTTGCTTCGTGATGACGTTGTCGTACTCGCGAGCCTTGTATCCGGAGTTCTTCTTCGATCAAACCATGGAGAACTTCCTCCGCGGCCATGTTCATGCGTTCGATTCCTGGCAAGGCCAGCCGCGCGTGATCCTGTACGACAACCTCAAAAGCGCGGTGCTCGAACGTCGCGGCAATCAGATTCAGTTTCATCCGCGACTGATTGAGTTGAGCGCGCACTATCACTTCGCTCCGCGCCCTTGCCAGGTGCGGGCTGGCAATCAGAAAGGCCGGGTCGAACGGACCATCCGTTATGTACGTGATTCGTTCTGGGCGGGCCGCACCTTCACCACGCTGGCGGAATGCAATCGCCAAGCTCTGCTGTGGCGCGATCAGGTTGCCCATCAGCGGCGTTGGCCCGGAGGCGATCATCGCACCGTCGCCGATGTTTTGGCGGAGGAACAGTCGCGCCTGTTGCCTCCCGCTCTGCATCCGTTCTCCACCGATCGAATCGAAGCCGTGCATTCGCGCAAGACCATCTATTTTCGTTTCGATCTCAACTATTACTCCATTCCGCCACACGCTGTCGGACGGCCCTTGACCCTGGTGGCCCCCGACACCAACGTGCGCCTTCTCGATGGATCGGCCAAGATCGCCAGCCACCCACGCACTTATGATCGCCACCAATCGGTGCTCGATCCCGCTCATCAAGATGCCGTTCTCAAGGCCAAGCGCAAGGCGTACCATTCCACTCCCGGAGGCCGTCTGGAGCAAGCCGTACCGGAGTCGAAGACGCTTCTTGGTCTAGCCTTCGCGCAAGGCGAATCGGCTGTCAGCCAGACCGCTGAACTGATGAAGTCACTGGAGGAGTACGGCGCTGCCGCACTGCGCCGCCATCGTGGAAGCTCTCGAACGCAACACGCCCCGAGCCTCTTCGGTCGCCTTCCTGCTTCGACGCAAGCCTCGTTCCACGCCGACCGCAATCGATCTCAGCCGTTATCCGCAAGCCCAATCGGTCGATGTCCGTCCGCATGATCTCGAGACCTACGATGAACTCACCCGAAGCAAAGACGATGACGAGCAATAGCCTAGCCACTCAACTTGAGCAGAACGGCTTGTGCGCCATTCCCGCACAGTTGGACGACTTCGTGGCGCGTGCCACGAAAGCCCGCTGGTCCCCTCGTCAGATCCTCGAAGAACTCGTCAAAGTGGAAACCGCCGAACGCTCCCGGCGCAGTCTGGAACGCCGACTGCGCATCAGCGGCAGCAAAACATTCAAGCCCATTGTTGATTTTGATTGGACCTGGCCCACCAAGATCGAACGCGACGTGATCGAGCGCGCGCTGACGCTGGATTTTCTAGCTCAAGCCCGCGACATCGTCCTGGTCGCCGCAACGGTTTGGGAAAGACGATGATCGCCCAAAATATCTGCCACACCGCTGTGCTGGCTGGCTTACTCGGTGCTGTTACGCTCCGCCGCCGCGCTGCTCGAAGACCCGCACCGGCAGACGCCCGAGGGCCGCCGCCGCAAGCTCCGCACCTATGCCAACGTGGGGCTGCTTTGCATCGACGAAATCGGATACCTATCCGCAGATGACAAGGCCGCGGACCTGCTCTATGAAGTCGTCAACCGCCGTTACGAGCGCAAGCCGTTGATCGTGACCACCAATCGTCCCTTCAAGGAAATGAAGTTTTCCCGAATGCGACCTGCATCGTCACGCTGCTCGATCGTTTGCTTCATCACGCCGATGTCAATGTTGTCGAAGGCAACAGCTATCGCGCCCGCGAAAGCGAGCAGGAAACCGCCGCGCGCCGGAGGAAGAAATGACCGCCATCGGCGATACCGAGGCTGCTTATGTGGCCGCCGTCCTCATGCACTACGCGGACATGCCGGATACACCGATTCGGCCAAGCCTGACGGATCGGTCGCTGGCTCGCAAGCTTCATCAGGATGCCGTGCCCTTGCCGCTGGTGGAGTCCGCTTTGCGGCTCGGCACCTTCGACGCAGACAACGAGCACCATGACTACTACGGCGTAAAGGGCTCTCCTTCGCCCGCAGTCGAACTGATAGATCTCTCGATGGCGGCCGACACCGAAGACACAAGGGCGTTCTTGCTCGAGGAGGGCCTGTCCCCCGAGCGCTGCGCGAGCAAACGGCTCGTCTTTCGCGATCGCTCCTGCTCGGTCGTGGGCCCGCTCGAGGTCTGGCCGCGCCGGGGAGGAGATGTTGATTTTCCACCGAATGCCGTGTTTCTGAAACGCATACTTCGGGAAGTCCGAGAGATGACACCCTCCGTTATCGACAGTGCGAAGGTTTCAAAAGGTGACAAGACGGCAGCCGACGCCGCAAGGCTATTCAAGATTCACCCCGCCACGGTCTCGCGGTTGTTGGCGCGGTCGTCACGCTCCAAGACCGCCTATGTCGAATAACGCAGAAAGTGACAGGCGAAGGCTTCTCCGAAGGCGCCGGCAACCGCCGCCTCGAACTCCAATTCCGCTTCGTGTGCTGACGCTTTGGATTCCGCTACTTCTTCTTTGGAGTCAGCGGCTGCCACAATTCGATCTTGTTGCCGTCGGGATCGTAAATCCACGCGAACCGGCCATAGTCTTCGTTCTGGCGCTTGGGATCGATCTTGACGCCTTCTTTCTGCAACCGTTCAAGCAGCGCATCCAGGTCGTCCACGATGTAGTTCACCATGAACGCGGCTTGGCTGGGCTCGAAGTACTTGGTGTTCCCAGGGAAGACAGTCCAGACGGTCACATGCTCCTTCTCGGGGTTGTCTTTCTCCCGCCACGACATCATGACGCCCTGGCCTTTATCCGCGAGTCCGAGATGCTTGCCGTACCACTCACGCGTCTGTTGTTGATTCGCGGACTTGAAGAATATTCCACCGATCCCCAGGATTCGCCCTCGCTCGCTCGGCATTGCCGCTCCTTCCTTCGCGCTTGCCGCATTTGCCGCGGTGCTCGCCTGTTGCTGCGCGGGGCAAACCGGCAGCAGCAATACAGCCAGAGCGGACAGAACGGGCATTGGCTTGCGCAACATGCGTAGATTGTAACAACAATTCTTGTGTCCGTGCCAGAAGCAACCATTCACGTGTCGCCGCAAAATGAGGCGGGAAATCGACGGGCTTCATGGGTCATTTAGTGACACCGCCGAGACCCCCTCGCCTGAGGACGAGGTTAGCCGCTGAGATGATTGCCATGTTTCTACCACTGCGTTTTCGTAGAACAGTTTTCAGATAGGTTCGACCAGTGCGAGGTTCTGGCGCTGACGAGCCGCGCATGATTTCTGCGCTGTACGATTCGCAATAGCTTTCCCCGCCCCGCGTGCCTTTGGACTCAGCTCCATGAGTTTGGCTGCAATCTCCGATTCAGACCAGCCCCAGGATGCCGCGGGACCTGCCCATGAAATATGAAGGCCGTCTAACTAAGAAAACCTTTCGATCGCCGATGGACTCGGGAATTGATTTCAATCAACACTGTGCCGCCAAAAAAGAAGTGGTCAGATTTAGAAACACTGCGGTGCCCGAAGAAGGCCTCAGTCCCGACAGATGACATTATGTGCTTTCTAGACTTGGTCTGGGAACGCCCTTCAGAAAATAACCTTCATGGCGAATTGAACGTTCCGCGGCTCGCCAAATCCGATGCCGGGCGCGTTGCCGCCGTTCCTGGTTCCGAAAATCAAGCCGCCGCCGGAAAGCGTTGTGCTGGGATTGCCCAGGTTCAGCGTATTAAACAGATTGAAGATCTCCACGCGGAACTGCGTGACGACGCGCTCCGTAATGGGCGTGTTCTTGAAAATGGAGAAGTCGAAGGACTTGAAGTCCGGCCCATAGAAGGCGTTGCGCTTCACCGTCCCAAACGTGCCTGGATCCGGATTCCGGAACGCCTTCGGATTGAACCAGACGATGCCGTTTACGTACCGGCCGTTCACGGTAGGTGGCTGCACGATACCGGCAAACGGATCGCTGAGCTGCACCGGCCGGTCGGACCGGTTGCGCGTATTCGAGAAGTCGGAGCTGACGGTGAGGTCGAACGGGTTGCCCGAATCGTAGGTGACGTAGCTGTTCAACTGCCAGCCCTTGGTCAACCGTGGCATGGAGTGCCCAAGTTGGGGCACTTCGTAAATGATGTAACCGGAGAACAAGTGCCGGTAGTCGAAGGCGGCGTTGGAGTAATCCCGGGCGAGGTCGTAGTTATCGGTAGGCCGGTTGTTCCGCGGCGCGGATTGCTCATCCAGCGAGTGGCCGAAGGTGTACTGGAACTGCGATGAGAGGCCATGCCAGCTATTGATTCGCAGGGAAGTCTGGAGCGAGTTGTAATGCGCGTTGGCCTCGTCGGAGAGCTCCGTGATGCCGCTGAATTGAGGGAACTGCGCATTATAGGGACGTCGTGCCTGGGCCGGCACGGAGTTGTTCGCCGCCGGCGAGGGCTGGTTGATGTTGTGAGTATAGGGAAGCTTCCGCGCCTGGTTGCCCACGTAGCCGATCTGGAACAGCGCGCTCCGCGAGAGCTGGTACTGCACGTTGAGATTGAAATTCTGGACGTAGGGCGAACGCAGATCCTGGCTGACGGTAAAGGCGGTGAAGGGCGGCTGCGGTGTTGCGGAGCCAAAGATATAAGCGCCCGGGGTGATGGTTACCGCATTGGGGTTGTTGATGACGAACACCGGCCGGACTCCAATGGGGTTGCGCGAAAGACCGCGGCCGGCGTCGGAGCCGGCCCGGTTGTCGACAAACAGATTGGCGTTGATGATGTCGTAGTAGATGCCGTACGCGCCGCGGACCACCAGCTTGCCGCCCCGCTTGGGAGTGTAGGCAAAGCCGAATCGGGGAGCGAAGTTGTTATAGTCGGCCGGGTAGAGCGCGTCAATATCCTTACCCAGAACGGCCAAGCCGCCGGCAACCTTGGGGGAGAAGATGGAGATATCGTCGGCGTGGATGCGGCCGTTGTAGGCATAGCGCAGCCCCAGGTTGAGGTTCAGGTTCGGGGTCGCCTGCCAGTTGTCTTGCGCCCACCAGTCGAAGGAGGTGACATTGTACACGCGCTGCGGGTCGCCGGTGGCGATTTGCCCGCCGCCGGGGGGCAGGTAGCCGGCCAGAAAGTCGGATAGGGATTTGATCTGATCCGATGCCGTCGTATCGCTGCTCCACGGACCCTGGCTCCCATCGAACGTGAACGCCCCGCGAGTTTGCCGGCGATAGAAGCCATCCACGCGTGCCCGCCGATACTCAGCCCCGAACTTCAGGGCATGCGGACCAAAGTTGTACGAGAGGTTGTCCGTAAGGTGGCCGGTGATGTCGATGCGGCCGAGTTGATCCGTCTGGCCCACCATGCCGTTGTCAAAACCTGTAATGGTGAAATTGGGCGAGCCCAAGTCGGACGGATTGGTTACGCCGGTATTGAATCCCCAAGACGGTGGATTGAAGCCCGTGTTTTGATCGTTGAAGGTTTGCGCGAAGTAGTTCACGCCGGCCAGCACCTGGTTGACCATGCGTGGCGTAAGAACGCTTGTCCATATCGCATCGAAGTTGTGTTGTCGGCTGGGGACTACCTGAAAATAGTCTCTGAACACGGATCCGCCGGCATATTGCGCGGCTTCTCCCGTACCCAGAAAGGCGCGCAAGGAGAGTGTATTTTTAGGGCCGAAGTTCTGGTCGATCTTGGCGACTCCATTGTGGCTTTTTCCAAAGTTGTCGTCGCTCGAGAAATAGTTGGAAGTCGTCGCGGGCGCAGCGTGACTCCTGGCTGGCCAGAGGTTCCGATAAGTAGCCAGCATGGCCGGGTTGACGGCAACTTTAAACTTTTGCAGTTCCGCCGTCGCGGCGGCGATCCAGGCGTCGGACGGAACCGTGGCGTTGAGCGGGTTGCCAATCACGTACTTCTGCTTTTCCCAGTTGATGAAGAAGAACGTGTGGTTCTTGATCACCGGGCCGCCCAGCGCGATGCCGTACTGTTCATTCCGCAGCTTCGCGGCGGATCCTACCGGGGAGAACGGCGATGGCGACGCGAAATACTCGTTGCGGTTGAAATAGTATGCGCTCCCGTGAAATTCGTTGGTGCCCGACTTCACGACTACGTTGACCATTGACCCTGGGTTGCGGCCGAAGTCCGCGCCGCCGCCCGCCTGCTGGTTGAACTGATCGATGGATTCAATGGGCAGCGTGACACCGGCAATTCCGGAAATGCTGCCCTGATTCACAGCTTCAGAGTTGTGCCAGAAGTCATTGTTGTCGGTGCCGTCAATCTGCCAGTTGTTCTGGTTGGCGCGATTGCCGTTCATCGAGTTGCTCTGGTTGAAGCCGGGTGACAGGTACAGCAGTTGGCGGAAATCGCGCCCGTTGAGGGGGATTTCCTGAACCGCCCGCGTGCTCACAACCGAATTGAGCGCCGACGAATTCGATTCCAGGGCAACGGCCGCGGCCTGCACTTCGATCATTTGCTGTTGCTCGGCGACGCCCATCGTGATTGGCAGGCTGGCGATTTTGCCAACCGCCACTTCCACGTTGTCGAGCGCGGCAGTTTTGAAACCGGACTTGACGATGGTTACCTGGTAGACACCGGGCGGCAAGTCGGGAAATGAGAAGTCGCCGGCAGCGGTGGATTCCTGCTCGCGCGTAAGCCCATTGGCCTTATTCACGATTTTTACCGCGGCGCCGGGGACCACGGCGCCCGTGGAATCGGCAACTGTACCGGCGATGCCCCCGCGGAAGGTCTGAGCGGTCAGGCTGAGAACAAACAACGAGAACATCAGCGCAACAACACCAATGCTTCTAAGAAATGTCATGTCAATCCCCCTTACGAACGAGTGTTTCGCGGGAGGTAGCAGCGTGGGATTCTACGACAGGGGAAATCCTTAAACCTGGCCGCGAATTTGCCTGTTACGTTAACACGGATCGCTCATGACATGCAATGCGGCGCGCGCGCTGGAGCAGTTTCCTTCGCGCCCCGAATCTTTCTATTGCACCAGCCTAAGAGCAGGGTGTCGGCCGCTCCCGGCCCGGAACAGCCGGAGGTCCGCGGTCAGGAAGGGACAATCGCGGTCCAGAGCAAGAGCCAAATAGATGCAATCCCACAAGGACAATTGGTGTCCCAGAGAAAGATCCAGGGCGCGGAAAAGGAGGGGCCGCGTGTCAAACAGCCGTGGCGCGCATCTGGTCATCAAGGCGAAAGCCTGGTGCGCCTGCACAGCCGAAATCTGCCGGCGGCGATTGCGCTTCGCTACCAGACTGGCGAATTCCGCCACCAGAATATCGGGAGCAATGAGCAGTATCTCTCCTGACTCGTAGCGCTCGAACAGCTCCAGAGCCGCGCTGCGGCCGGATTCCGGCAGCACCCACTTCGCCGCTACACTACAATCCAGAACAAATGTATCCGGCATCCGCTATCGTTCACGGTCCGCTCGAATTAGAGGCGCACTATCGCCGAGTGGCGGTAAGGAGGCTGCGAATTTGTCCAGCTCCTTCCTCAACTTACTCATTTGCCGCCGCCGTTCCGCCTCGGCCGCTTCCGCTTCCAGCGCCTGAATGATTTCGGAATTAAGACTCCGCCGCTTTCTTTTTGCCTCTCGCTTAATCACCAGGTAGACCGAATTGGGCACATTCTTCACGGTGATGTTCATGGAACCATTTTGGAACCATTCGCCCTGCAATTGCAAGGGACCCGCAACCGGACACTGGAGCTCGATCACTCGGTTCCGTGCAATTTGCGACGCGTTACACTAAGCCATGGAGATCCAATTCACGACCCGCATATTCAAGGAGGGACGCACTTATGTGGCTCAGGCGCTTGAGCTGGATGTTTCCTCCTGTGGCGGCAGTAAAGAGAAGGCCCTAAAGAATCTCAAAGGGGCCGTGCGTTTGTTTCTGGAAGAAGCGGAGAAGATGGGAACTCTGGAACAAATCCTGGAAGAAGCGGGGTATGGTAAGCGCAAGCGAAAAATCGCCAGCCCGACGTTCATCAGCGTTCAGCGTGTGACGCTTCCGCTGACGCATGTCAAAACTTAGACCCGTCTCTTATAAGAGGCTGGTCAAAATCTTCGAGGCCGATGGCTTTCGCTGCGTCCGGACCGAGGGCGATCATATGGTGTTCACCAAGCCAGGGTGCATACGTCCCATAGTGATTCCCAAGTACTCCGCCGTTCCGGTTTTCATTATTAAGAACAATCCGCGCACTGCTGGAATGTCGCGGGAACGATATCTTGAATTGCTAAACCTGAGGACTTATTCGTACGTTTCGATTTCTATTTTCTGCCTCGGTCCATTGACATACGGGGCCACCAGGCTTTCGTTCCCATCCCTGTCAACCGCCTTGACGCCGAAAACCACATCGTCGATCGAAACATCCTTAAACGTATACTCGGTCACGTTGCCGACGAAAATCTCTTTCTGCCAGTCGGGTGCCGTGGTCCGGCGCATCACCACTGCGTACCCCAGCAGGTCCGCTTCCGGGTTTTCGTTTTTCCAGCGAAGTACCGCGTCGTATCGCGCCCGGCCCCGGCTGATCATTGGCGCCAACTGACCTTTGCGCGGGCCCGTTGCAATCGTCTGGCTTGTCACCGGGGCCTTCGGAGCCAGTGCCAGGCTGGCCAGCGCCGCCGCATTTACTCTCACCACCCTGGTCGTGTACGGAACAGAGGTGTTAGCGAACGTATCGGTCACCGAATGTTGATTGGCGAAGTTTTCATTGGGAGTGGTGAAGCGAACGGCGCCGTAGCCTTCCTGATTGAAAGGCGTGTGATCCCCTCCGCGTCCAAAGCGGTCCGCGCGGAAGATGAGGTCGACATTCATCCCCGGCGAGTAGCGTTCACCGATGTCCTTGATGTAGCGTGCCAGTTGGCGCGAAGGGGAATCCGCCGGCTCTTCGGAAAAGATCCACACGGTTCCGTTGCCCGTGCGTCCGTTTCCGGAAACGTCGCTGCCGATTATGTCGTTATTCAAAACGCCGTCGATCAGGTTGTTTTCCTGACGGGCTTTCCGCGCGTACAGGCTGCTGCCGATCAAGCCCTCTTCTTCGCCCGCGAATGCGATGAACACTATCGTTTTCTCGAATTCAAACTGGCTCATCACGCGCGCCAGTTCCATCACCGCCGCGGTCCCGCTGCCATCGTCGGTAACGCCCGGCTCGGTTTTCGCCAGCATCGAAAGGTCGAAATTATTAGGCGCGCCTTCCGGCGCCGGACCAGCGGCCGCTTCTGGATTGGCCGTTCCCCCGCCGTCCGTGGGGGTGGCGCCGCCGGCATTGTTCCTCCGCAATAGCGCCAGCGAATCGTAGTGCCCGCTGATGATAAACTGACGCTCCGGATTTAGTTTGCCCGGCAGCACCGCCACCACGTTGTGTATGTCTACATCGCGGACGATGCGGCCTTTTTTCTTCACCTTGTAGCTGTCGAAGCGAACCTCGAGCCGTGGACTGTAGCTCTTGAATTCATCCGCGATCCAACGCCGCGCCGCGCCAATTCCGCGCGTGGGATGGTCCTCCTCCGAGAAAATGTTGCGGGTTTCGAAACCCTCCAGCTTCTTCAGGGTCTCCGCGATGCGTTCTTCGGAGACCGTCTCCACCACCTTCTTCACTGTGGGATTTACGGCCTTGTACTGCGCGCCGGCAGTCGCGGCAAGCGATAGCGCGAACAACGGTACGAACACTCTCATCGTGATTTTGCCTTGTAGGTTTTTTGAAATTTGTTTCGCGAGTTGAACACCGTGAACGAACCGTCCGATTCCGCCGTCAGCTTCAAGTATTTTCCCTCGCAATGCTCGTCGACGTTCGCGATGAAGGTGTCGGGCACATTGTGGTCCTTGCCGCCCTCCATGGCGTAATGGACCTGCCAGAAATCTTCGAGACCAGGCGAATCCTTAATAATCTGCCAGGCCTTTGGACTCCCGCCCTTGCGCGCCCCGTTGTTCATGATGGCCACTTGCGGATGCAGCGCTTGAACCAGCGCCGGCGAACCCGATTGGTCCAACCCATGGTGCGATGTCAGGTACACATTCACGCTGCCAATAGGATTATTCGGGCACATCAATTCCAGTTCCTTGTTCCAGGTAAGGTCGCCCAGATCGATGAGCCGGAAACTGCCGTAGGTGAGCAGAATTCCAGTCGACTGCGCGTTCTCGGTGGGATCATTCTCGCGCTTTGGAGAGGACGCGCAAAACGGATTCGGCTGTCCTCCCCCCGCTAGCGGCGATTGAATGTGTGCGCCGGCCGCGGTCAGCACGTCAATCGAAACGCCCTTCAGTGGAATGCTGTCGCCTGGTTTTACCACCTGATGCTGCGCCCGCGGCAGCGTCTTCACATAGTCGGCGTAATCTTCGTTGACCACTCGCGCATCTTCCTTGTTCGGACCGTGGTCGACGAAGGCGCCGATCTTCATGCGATCGGCCAACTGCGGGACGCCGCCCACGTGATCGCGATGGTAGTGCGTGATCAGAACATAGTCGAGCTGTTTCACTTTCGCGGCTTTAGCGGCTTGGAAAATGCGTTCAGCGTCGCGTCCGTCAAAGCCGCGCCAGCCGGTGTCGATCAGCATGGACTGGCCGGAGGGGCCGACGATAAGCGTCGCTTGGCCACCCTCCACGTCGATGAAAAAGACCTCTACCGCCTTAGCGGCATGTAAACTGGGCACAAATCCGGCGAGGCCAGCGAGCACGGCGGCGGCGCGGAGTAACTTTGTAAGCATTTGTGGCATCCTATCACAGCCCGGTAATATTGCGGAACACGAACTGAAGACGTAACGTAAATAAGTATAGAAGGTCGGAACTATTATGCCTTACTGTTGCCAATGCGGGAAGGTGGTGGGAAACAAGGATGTGTACTGCGCGATTTGCGGCGCGCGGCAGCCCAATCCAACGCCGGTAGCGGACTATCTGCACGGCATCAGTTCACGCACCGCGTCCCTGCTTTGCTACATCCCGATCGTGGGTTGGGTGGTGGCGATTGTGGTCCTGGCCTCCGCGCGCTTTCGCCACGACACCCGCGCCCGGTTCAATGCCTTTCAAGGCCTTTACCTGTTTGTTGCGTGGTTAATTGTGGATTGGGTACTCAGCCCGATCTTCCACTTTTCGTCGTACGGAGGGCCGCCCTTCCACAGGATTTTTCCGGCGCTGATGCAAGTGGCGATCTTTTGCGCGTGGATTTTCATGATAATAAAAACCTCGCACGACGAGCTGTACAAACTCCCAATCTTAGGCGAGCTGGCGGAAAAATCCGTCTCCGAACAACGCTGAAACAATGGGGTGACACCCTCACTGGAGATCGGTGATTGAGGTGGCTGTCACCCATTGTTTCAGCGGGTCGCCGCCGGCGCCGACTGCAGCGTATCCGGCATATCAGCCAGAATATACGCCATCACCGCCATGGCGGCAATGTTCGCCCGCAGATCCTCCGGCTTGATCTTATCAACCGTATCCGCCCGCGAATGGTGCCAATCGAAATAGTGTGTCCCGGCCGTACGAACCGCCAGCCCCGGAACACCCTCGCGCATCAACGGCGCAATATCCGCTCCACCTCCGCCAGGTTGCACGGATCCGGCGTCAATCCGTTCCAGCAGCTTACCGATTTCCCGCATCTTGCTGAGCATCGCTTGCGAATCGCCGCGTCCACCGGTGATACCGAATCCGGTGGG
>CATPCJ010000252.1 GCA_955652915.1 uncultured Bryobacteraceae bacterium | reverse complement strand
TCGGCGGTTTCAGGCACGGTGCAGGTAAGTGCCGAGGGAAAAGTGCTGGGATCGAATCGCGTGCAGCTTGAACAGGGAAGCAATCAGGTTCGGGTCCACGCCAGTTTGAGTACTGCTGGGGCGCTAAACATATCGGGTGTAATCAAGGCCGATAATTTCGGGGAAATACGTTTCGACCGGGCAGTGACGCTGCGCCGGCCGAAGGTTCTGTATATTTCGCAAGATCCCGAAGGCAGCGAGAGTCACCTGCTACAAACCTTGGCGGCCGCTCAATTCGATGTGGATCGCACTCATGATCCCATGCATGGAACGCTGAGCGATTACCAGTTGGTGGTTTTCAACAATTGGGATCTGGAATCGCTGGCCAGCCAGCGAAAAGACGAAGTGGAGAAATTCGTGAAGCAGGGCGGGGGACTGCTCACGATTTCCGGCGAGCATAATCTTTATAACGACACCAGGAAGACTGAGGATGCGCTGGATCGAACGCTGCCCGCGACACTGGCGCCGCCGCGTTCACCGGAAGGCACCTCGGTTGTTCTGATCATCGATAAATCTTCTTCCATGGAAGGGAAAAAGATCGAGCTGGCGCGGCTGGCGGCGATCGGCGTGGTGGAGAATTTACGGCCCATCGACACGGTTGGCGTTTTGATTTTCGATAATTCGTTCCAATGGGCTGTGCCCATCCGGCGGGCGGAAGATAAGTCCATGATCAAGCGTCTGATCGCGGGCATCGTGCCCGATGGCGGCACGCAGATCGCGCCGGCATTGGCTGAAGCGTATCGCAAGGTGCTTCCGTCGCGCGCGACGTTCAAGCACATCGTGCTGCTTACGGACGGCATCTCGGAAGAGGGCGACAGTTTGGATTTGTCAAAAGAAGCGTCGGCGAATCACGTGACGATTTCAACCGTGGGATTGGGACAGGATGTGAACCGCGCTTATCTGGAGAAGGTGGCCACCGTGGCCAGCGGCAAGGCCTATTTCCTGAATGAGCCGGCCGGACTGGAGCAGATTTTGTTGAAGGATGTCATGGAGCACACCGGTTCCACGGCGGTGGAGAGAACATTGCGGCCGATTGTCGCGAAGAACGTGGAAGTGCTGGAGGGCGTGGGTATCGACACGGCGCCGGCGCTCAAAGGATATATCAAATTCATCGCGAAGCCGACTTCCGACACCATCTTGAAGATCGACGAAAAGGATCCATTGCTGATTCGCTGGCAGTACGGTCTGGGCAGGGCCGTGGTGTTCACTTCCGACGCGAAGAGCAGATGGGCGGCCGATTGGGTGACGTGGAAGGGCTTCGACAAGTTGTGGACTAACATCTTCCGCGATCTGTTGCCGCATGCGGAGGCGAGCGAATCCAAAGCTGAGTACGATAGCGCGAGCGGCGATCTGATTGTGAATTACCGGCTGGCGCGCGATGTGGAAGAGCCCAAGAAGCTGCCGAATATTTTCGTGCTCGGGTCGAATGGATTCCAGCAGCCGGTGCCGGTTACCAAGCTGGCGGACAAGTCTTATCGCGGGCGGATTCATATCGGGCAACAGCAGGGGCTTTTCCGTATCCGCCCGCTGGAAGAATCACGCGCATTTCCGGAAGTTGGATATTATCGGCAGGAGCAGGAGCTGTTGGACTACGGCTCGAACCAGTTTCTGTTGCGGTCGATTTCGGATTATACGGGCGGGAGGTTTAATCCGGAGCCTAAGCAGGTTTTTGATACCGGGGGGCGATCGGAATCTTCGAGTTTGCGGTTGTGGCCGGGGTTGTTGGGTTTCGCGATTGCGCTTAATTTGGCGGAGCTGATTATGAGGAAGGGGAGGGCGGTGCTGGATTCGTTCTCTCGGGCTAGAAAGAGGTGACAGGCACCGCTGTCCACGCGCCGTGTGACGTCCAGCATTTCCTTCTGGATCTCGGCGGCTTGGGACAGCCGAGCCTGTCACCTGTTGTCATTTGAGGGTTTCGTACTTTGGGAATTTCGGGCGCACCAATTGCTTCGGTGGGTTCTTTTCGAGTTCCGCCAGAATTTGCTGGATTGCTTTTTCCAACTGCGGATCGCGGCCCTTGCGGGCCAACTCGGGGTCGTTCTCGATTTCGATGTCGGGTGAGATGCCGACGTTCTCGGCAATCCACTGGCTCTCGGTGGTGTCCCAAACTCCCGACGACGGCGCCGTGACGATGCCGCCATCCATTAACTGAGGCGCAAAGGCGCGGCCCACCAAGCCTCCCCAAGTCCGCTTGCCGATCAGTTTTCCAACACCGGCCCGGCGAAAATACCACGGCATCGCGTCGCCGCCCGATCCGGCAAATTCATTGATCAACATTACCTTCGGCCCGAAGATTCCACCCTGCGGCTCAACCTCGTCGCCGCCATCGCGAGTCGCGACGCTGGACAACAGTTTGCGCGACAGGAACTCGATAATATCCGTCGCCAGGGCGCCGCCGCCGTTGAATCGCTCGTCGACGATTACCGCCTTCTTGTCCACTTGAGCGAAGAAGTAGCGCGTGAAGTTTGTGAAACCGCCGAAAGCCGTGTCGGGAAGATAAACGTACGCCACGCGGCCGCCAGTCATCTGGTCGACCTTGCGGCGGTTGTCTTCGATCCAGGCCAGATTGCGCAAGCGATTGTCGTTTGGAATTGGGATGACAGTAACCTCGCGGGCGTTCGCCCCGGAAGGATCGGAGCCGACGCGTATCTGAATCTGCTTGCCGGCCGTGCCTTCGAAGAAACTGTACACATTGTCCGCAGCCGCGACATTTCGTCCGTTGACTTCCAACAGATATTCGCCCACGACGACGTTGACGCCCGGTTGCGTAAGCGGCGCACGCGCCTGCGGATTCCAGTTTTCACCGTTGTAGACGCGCGCGAAGCGATAGCGACCGTTTTCAATCTTGAAGTCGCACCCTAACAGTCCCGATGGCACGCGCTTTACCTGCGGCTGCTCGCCGCCGGACACGCCTAAGTGCCCGACCACCATGTTGCCGAGCATTTCGGAAAAAAGATAATTGAGGTCGGCGCGCGAGCCGATGCCCTCCACGTATGGTTCATAGCGCTTTTCGGCGGCCTTCAGATCCAAGCCGTGAAAGCCGGGATCGTAGAAATGGTCGCGTTCCACACGCCAGGCTTCGTGATACATTTGTTTCCACTCGTCGCGCGGCGAAATCCTCACTTCAATATTCGCCGTGTTCAGTTGACCGTTAGTTCCGAGAGCGGCCGGCGCTCCGGCACCCGCGGGACCTCCGGGGGCCGCGGCGCCGCCGGGCCCAGGCGCGCCGCTGGCGGGAGGAGGCGGAGGCAGATTGCGAATGAACCAATTGTCCGCCTGCCGCGTGAGCGTCTTTTCTCCGTTGAGCGATACTTCGAAAAACCGCACGCCACTGGCGGCGATATCTGTCTTGCGCGATTTAAGGTCGTGCCTGTGCACCGTGATTGTGGGCGGCTGTTCCGGCGAGGGCGGAGACATTTCGAGCGCGAAAAGAACACCGGTCTTGCCAGCCTGCAGGGCGACGTAGCGGCGAGGGGGCAGCGGCATCGCGAGAATACGTTGATCGATATTTTCAAAATCGATTTTGACGTCGGGCGTTTTGGCAACAGGCGTTTTAGGAGCGTCAGGCTTCGCGTCCGGTTTCGCAGCGTCGGGCTTGGGAGGCTCGGGCTTCGACTGATCCGCCGGCTTTTCCTCGTCGCTCTCCGGAGCGAATGGCGATGCTTGATCCTTCGCCAGCACCACCAGGTATATGCTGCGCGTGACGGAACGCGTAAAGCTTCCCACGTCCGGTTGCAACGAGGGTCCAGAGTCGGTGGAGGCGGTGAAGTACAGATATTTCCCATCCTTATCGAAGACGGGATGCTTCGCGTCGCTCATGCCATCGGTGATTTGCGTTACTTTCCCGGTGACCAGCGAATACGCCTGTATGGCGCCCAGATAATTCGTTAGCCGCGTGGAGTACGCCAGCCACTTGGAATCCGGCGACCAAACCGGAACCCATTCATCGCCAAACGGATTCCAATACCGTTCTTTGTCAACCAGCACCGGTTTTTTGGTTTCGACATCCAAATACCAAATGCGCATATGCGAATCGGCGAACGCGATCTTTTTCGAGTCTGGCGACCATTGCGGGGAACGATAGAAGCCCGGCTCCGGCATCGCAATCTTCGCCACCGGCCCCATGCCCGCCTGGGGCGCCAGATGCAGCTCGTACTCGCCCGACTCATCGGAAAAGTAAGCGATGGTTTTTCCATCGGGGGACCATGCCGGCGAGCGCTCCATGATTTTGGGAGTGTTCGTGATGATACGCACGTCGCCCTTCTCCGCCGGCACCGTAAGGATTTCCCCGCGTGCTTCGAAAACGGCGCGCGCCGCGTTCGGTGACAGATGCGCACCCGTAAGCCGCCGGCTCACGTTCACCATGCGCTCGCGAACTTCCGGAAGATCGCCGGCAATGCTTATGGGAATTGCCTTCAGCTTCCCGGTTTTGATATCGAACATCGACAATCCACCAAACTGTTCGATGACGACGGCATCCGGTCCGGCGCCGGCGGACTTGAAATCCAGCCCGCTGTTCTTTACTTCTTCCTTCACCTGGTGCGAGTGCGTGTCATAGGACCAGAGTGTGACGGGTCCATTGCGGTCGCTGAGGAAATAAACCTTGCCGCCGATCCACAGCGGATTGTAATCGTTCGAATTATCGCGGGGCACTTTCTCGATTTTCGAATCTGCCAGATTAGCCAGCCAGATGGGCGTTGTGTCGCCGCCGCGGTAATGCTTCCACGCCGAAAAAGCGCGGCGCATGGGCACGTAGGCCAGCCGCGAACCATCCGGCGAGAAGGCCGCTTCATAACCCCAGGGCAGCGGCAATTTTTCAGGAAAGCTGCCATTGAGATCCACGGTGTAAAGCTGCGGCACATTCACGTAGCTTTCGCGATTGGAAGAGAAGATAATCTTTTTGCCGTCCGGGGACCAGCCCAGGACGGTGTCCGGGGCCGGATGCCAGGTCAAGCGTTTGGGCACACCGCCCACGGCAGGCACGGTGTAGACATCAATGTTGCCGTCGTACTCGCCGGTGAACGCGATGGTTGAGCCATCGGGAGAAAACATCGGGTTGGTCTCAACACCTGGACTGGTGGTCAAACGGCGGGCGTCTCCACCGTCTCGCGATATGGTCCACAGGTCGCCGGCGTATACGAACGCGATCTGTGTCTTGCTTAGAGTGGGCTTCTGCAGAAGGAGAAGCTGGTCGGAAGCGGCAAATGCGGAACTGAGGCAAAGGGCGATGACGGCGGCAAACTTGCGCATGGAGAATCCTCTTCTGGGAAGTATACCGCCGCGCGGAGTAGCGTTCGCCTATTTTAGCGTCTGCTTCAACCAGGCGATCATTTCAGGCTTCCAGTGCTGCATCTCGGGCGCGCGCCAGCCGCCCATTCCGTGGCCACCGCCCTGGATGGCGATCAGCTCGCAGTGTGCTCCAACGCTGTGCATCGCGTCGCACATCTCGGTGGACTGTTCATACGCCACTTGATCGTCCTTGGTGCCGTGAATGCAGAGAAACGGCGCCATTCCTTTGTGCACCGCCAGGATTGGTGAAATTGCCCGCAGCTTCGCAAGGCCGGTTTCGTCGAGTTGATCGGCTCCGAAAAAACGAATGCCGCCGCCGTTTGATGCGTGGCGGTTGATACTGGTCATGTTGAAACGCTCCGGATGATCACGCCGCAGCAGGGCCAGTTTTACATAGTCGACCGCCCCATAAATATCGACGACGGCAGCTATCTTCGTGTCCGGCGTCTCGTGCGTGGCCGCGTAATTTACGAGAAATCCGCCGGCCGATTCGCCGATGATGACAATCTTCGAAACGTCCACATGGTACGTAGCGGCGTTGGTCTTGACCCAGCGTATGGCGCTGTTGAGATCTTCGTTGGCCTGTGGGAAACGGAACTCGGGAGCCATGCGGTAATCGATGCTGAACCACGCAAATCCGGCATTGGCGAGAGGGTCGAACAGCGGGCGGACATTGGTGCTCTTGCTGCCCTCGTCGAATCCGCCGCCGTGTACGAGAATGGCGGCGGGAAACGGCCCGGGTCCGTCTGGGACGTGAAGGTCGAGCAATAGCGGCTTGCCGCCGGGGCGGCCGTATTCGACATCCTTCCGATCGGCGGCAAGAAGGGCGGCGCAGGTAATAGCGAGAACGAGAATGGATCGACGCATGGAAGAAAATTGTAGCAGCTACTTCGATGTCCGGGCTTTCCATGGACGGAGCACCGTGTAGCAAGGCGTGGCTGTGGCATTCTCCTTTTTGGCCGTGAGCAATTTCCGGCGGACCAGCCAGCTCACGGAGGCTTGCACGGAACTTTTCGAAACACCGATGCATTCGGCGAGCTCCTGATAGCTGATTTGCACCGCCGCGTTTCTTTTTTGATGTTCGAAGGCGAGCCACAGATATACGAGGAAACTGACTGGCCGACGATCGTGGCCGACCAGATCGCGCATGAGCACGTCGATCACGTAATCGTCCATGGAAGTCATTACTATACCGATAGATAATATAGCATCGACTGACTGATTGAGATTTCTGAGCTTACACGTTATTCTCGATCTTCAACTAGGAGGTTGATAATGATTCGTGGGATTAAGTTCGTGGGTATTCCGGTTCGGAATCAGGATGTTTCGCTGAAGTTCTATACGGAGAAACTGGGATTCAAGGTCGCGACAGACCAACCGTTTTCGGAAGGCCAACGATGGATTGAACTGCTGATACCGGGTGCGGAATCCGGGCTTTCGCTGTTCACTCCAACAGGCCATGAGGATCGGATTGGCGGTTTTCAGTCGATCTCGTTCTGGTGCGACGATGTTTTTGCGACGGCGAAGATCTTGAAGTCGAAAGGCGTCGAATTCGCGGCGGAGCCGAGGGCGGAGGTTTGGGGGAATATGGCGATTTTCAAGGATCCGGATGGTAATCAGTTCGTGATGTCGAGCAAGTAAGCTATCGAGCGGCTTTCAGTGCTCCACGCACCGCCAGCCGCATCCAGTTAGACACCGGATGACAAGGCAGGGTTCCTGGTTCCGTCATGCCTGGACGAGAGGAACGCTGAGCATCGAGAGCT
>CATPCJ010000251.1 GCA_955652915.1 uncultured Bryobacteraceae bacterium | reverse complement strand
GCGGCAGATTACCAATCTGCCCCACAGGCCCAGCTATCCTGTAGCTTGTGCCCCCATTCGACGTAGTAGGCGTCGGCCTGAACGCAACCGACACACTCATCCTGCTTTCGCATTTTCCTGCGTATGCCGGCAAAGTTGCGTTCGACCGCGAGATCCTCAGCCCCGGAGGACAAGTGGCCAGCGCCATGGTGACTTGCTCGAAGCTTGGACTGCGCGTGAAATACATCGGCACCGTCGGCGACGACGAGCGTGGACGCGTTCAGCTCGAGAGCCTGCAGCTTAGCGATATCAATCTGGACGATGTCGAAGTTCGGGCCAATTGTCCCAATCAGACGGCCTATATCCTGATCGATCGCGCCACCGGCGAGCGAACCGTTCTCTGGCAACGGAACGAGTGTCTGCGCCTGGACCCGGCCAGTATCACGCCCGAAAAAATCACCTGCGCCCGATTGCTGCACATCGACGCGCACGATACGCCCGCCGTGGCGCGCGCCGCCGAAATCGCCAACCAGCATCACATTCCAGTGACGGTGGACGTCGACACCATCTATCACGGCTTCGACCGGGTGCTGCCGCACGTCGACTATCTGGTGGCCAGCTCGGAATTCCCCGTGCAGTGGACGAACGAGCGCGACCCTTTCCGCGCCCTCGAAACGATCCAGGAAGAATACCGGATCCCGGTGGCGGCGATGACGCTGGGAGCACACGGGGCGCTGGCGCGCATGCATGGCCGGTTTATCTACTCACCTGCCTTCGTGGTGAATTGCGCCGATACCACCGGCGCGGGAGACGTGTTTCATGGCGCGTTTTGTTATGCTGTCTTGCAGAACATGTCCATGCGCGAAACGCTGGAGTTTTCAAACGCGATGGCAGCCCTGAACTGCACCGCGCTGGGAGCCCGCGGCGGCATTTCCACAATCGAAGAAGCGCGGGCCCTGATGAAACGCGCCGAGCGCCGGACGCATCGAGATTTCGAACAGTATCTCTAAACCCGGATGGGTAAATGATCCCCCTTCGATCCTCCGAGCGCACCTATACGACTGCTACCGTCACGCTGGTAATAATCGCGATCAACGTGCTGGTGTTCATCTACGAGCTGAGTCTCAGTGGATGGCGCTTGAATTATTTCATTGCGTCCTACGGCATCGTGCCCGATGGTTTGATTATTAGGTCGCTGCTCACGTCGATGTTCATCCACGGAGGATTCCTGCACATCCTGGGCAACATGTGGTTTCTCTGGGTTTTCGGGCGCGCAATCGAGGATATTCTCGGACACTTGAAGTTCCTTGTTTTCTATCTGGCCTGCGGACTCGCCGCCGGACTGATTCACATCCTGGTGAATGCTTCGTCCCCCGTGCCCACCGTGGGCGCAAGCGGCGCCATCGCCGGCGTGATGGGCGCGTACCTGATCAAGTTTCCGCGCGCGCGCATCGTGACCCTGGTGCCGATCATCATTTTCATAACCACCGTGGATATTCCGGCGGCCTTCCTGCTGCTCTACTGGTTCGCGATGCAATTCTTCAGCGGTGTCGGCTCCGTCGGTTATTCGCAGGCTTCGAGCGGCGACGTAGCCTGGTTCGCGCACATCGGCGGATTTCTGGCCGGCATGGGTCTGATCCTGCTGATGCCCAGTCGCCAGCGTTATCCGCAATATCCACAATGGCAATAATATGTTTCAGGAAGTAGATCGTGCATCGGCGGGTGTGGACAAACCGCTCGACATTCTGGCGATCGCGGCGCATCCCGACGATGTGGAGCAGACCTGCGGCGGCACGCTGATCCGCATGTCGGAAGCCGGCTACCGGACCGGTGTACTGGATCTCACGGCGGGCGACATGGGCAGCCGCGGCACGCCTGAGATCCGGCTGAAGGAATCGGAAGCGGCAGCGTGCAAGCTGCAACTGGCGTGGCGTGGCAACATGCGGCTGCCGGATGCAAGGTTGGAGAACACGGTCAGCGTGCGGATGAGCCTGGCCGCTGAGATTCGCAATCTGCGGCCGCGCGTGGTGATTCTACCGTATTGGGAAGCGCGCCATCCCGATCACTATCGCGCCTCGGAAATCGGATTCGAATCGTGCTTTCTGGCGGGCTTGAAAAAACTGGATGAAGAAACCCCGCCGCACCGCCCGCACAAGATTATCTACTCGTCGCTCTATGCCAACGTGACACCGTCGTTTGTCGTAGACATCTCGGCCCAATTCGAGCGCCGCATGTCCGCTCTATTCGCCTACGATTCACAATATGGTGAGATCGCGGACGCCGCCGATTTGTTCCCGCAACAAAAAGAAATCCGCGAGCGCCTGGCTGCGATCGCTAGATTCTACGGCAACCTGATCGGCGTCCAATACGGCGAGCCATTCGTAATCAAGGAAGCAATGCGCGTTGACGACATCACCACGATGGGTGTGCGCAGCTTGTAGTGGGGCAGGAATCCAATATCAGGAAAAACCGTTGAACGTTACCAGAACCGTGCCACCTGCCTGAGAAGCGTCGCGCTGCACCAGACAGATTTTCTC
>CATPCJ010000250.1 GCA_955652915.1 uncultured Bryobacteraceae bacterium | reverse complement strand
TTCAAAGGGTAATTTGAGATCGAATCTTTGGGCTTTTCGTTGTTCCATTCAGGACTCTACGTATCGACTCTACTCCGCGGTGGATCTAAGGTCAATAGGGGAGTCGGCCACTAGTACGGGCTAAAGTCCCAGTACGGCCATGTGCCCATAGCGGTAAGATTACTGTTAATGACACTACCAATAAATCGCCGCCAATTTGTGCTCGCCTCCGCTAGTGCCTCAATCGCTCTCGGAGCCCCTACCAGTACAACCGCAACCGTGCTCTATCAGGATCGCGCCACCATATTGGATAAGGCGCGCGTCGAGGGTAGCGACCTCTGGGTACGCTCCGCCGATCTTCCACGCGTCAACGAATTCGAAGTGAAGCCGCAGGGAGCCTGCCGCGCCGACATCTGCATTCCGTTATCCAAGGATCTGAAAAAAGCCGAGTGGTTCAATCTTACCGGCTTCGCGCGAAAAGTAGGACAAGCGGTCGTCGCCGATTCCAGCGTCTGGAGTTTCGGCGAAGTCCCGCTGCTGCGCGGCACGTACTTCAATTCCCGAATCGCGCCCGACTTCGCCGTTCCGGACCGAAAGGGGAAGGTAGTTCATCTCTCCGATTTTCGCGGCAAGAAAGTGCTGGTGGTCACGTGGGCCTCCTGGTGAGGCTGCCGACTGGATCTGCCAGGCTGGCAGAAACTTTACACCGAGCTGAAGGATCAGAATTTCGAGATCGTCGCGGCCGCCCAGGATACGGGCGGTGAAGAGGCGGCGGGTAAATGGTATGACCGCGCCAATGCCACTTACGCAACTCTGATCGACGTCCAGCACGGCGTCAGTTCCGCGTACCAGTTCATCAACGTGCCGATGGGCATCTGGGTGGATGAACGCGGCCGCGTGGTTCGTCCCGCCGAGCCTGCCTGGACCGCAAACCAGACCTTGAAAATCGGCGACAAGAGCATCGTCACCGAAGGCGAAGCCTACGTAGCGGCAATTCGCGATTGGGTAAAGAACGGCGACCACAGCGTCTATGCGCTCTCCGATGAAGAATTCTCGCGCCGAGCCAAGCCCCGCTCAGCGGCCGAGATGGAAGCCGAGGCAAGCTTCAAGCTAGCGGTCTGGTTCCACGAAAACAAGAACAACGAACTGGCGGAGAAGTATTGGGCCCGCGCCCAGCAACTGAATCCGGAGGATTGGAACTACCATCGCCAGGACTGGAGTTTTACCCCTCAGGAAGCCGGCAAGAAGTGGCTGGACAAGTTCCAGAAGCTCGATCATACATACTATCCCAAGCTGGAAATCAAACCGCCGGGAGCCAGTCCGGAGTCAAAGTAGAACTCATACTTTGCGACTCAAAGTGACATGTAGTGTAACAGAATAAGTTGAAGCAGCTAAGACATTCAGAATCAGTATTTTGTCGTTCCTAAGGATTGTTGCTTCGCTTCGGTTCCTACTCCAAGCTACAAAAGGGCTTGACCTTATCTTTAGTGTATGCTAAAGTTTATTCATCTATTGCCGATCTGACAATAGTTAGGTGTGTACTACTATCAACTCGTGCTGAAGCTTTAGGCGTTGTCCTCAAGCCGCCGCCGCATGCGAGGGCGTTTAGCACTCAAGGAGAAGCGCTCTTATGGTCGCTGTAGGCTTTCGCTGGTTTAGACCAAGCGCAACGGAGTGGTAGAGTCATGCGCGACGATATCTGGTTAGGTTTTGTTGCGCTCTTCAAACCGCCTCTCAAGCTCTCGCTAGCAACTGCTGCTATTCTTACGGTATTGTATTTTGCACGCTCTGGCTTGGCGGACATTGCTACGTCGGCTGATGTCACAGGTAGTTCGTGCTGGACAGGTTCAACAATACTGACGCCATCGAATTTCTCTGACGCTGATCGCATAATGGATGAAGCGAAGTCTCGGATTCAGGGAAAATCGGAAGAATTTGAGCGAAAGGGCCAAGTCCTGCGCGTCGCGAAGTTTTCAATCTTTGGCTCCGAGGAAGATCGAGCGCGGACCTTGCTGGGGAAAGGTGGGTTTGATTTGGGATTCGGAGAATGGCGGCAGCAAATGGCATTCTTCGCACAGAATCCCCTCCCTCTGTCGGTCACCATCAAGCTTGGAGATACTATCTGGACCCGCTACTACAACCCGAGCAATTTGAAGTGTAGGTCGAGCGAGAAGTATCATTCGGGAGACAAGAATGACTTCCGCGCCGGAGACAATCGTTTCGAAATTCTAGATGTCGCCGTATTCTGTGGCCAAGCCGACGCCCAAACCGACCGGATAAGGGTCTATGTCATGACAAGATCTCCACTCGACTCCTTCCTCGGCAAGAAGGTCGCCGCCAAGGTACGCGAGAAGATTCATGGGGGGAACATCGAGGTTCTCGTGCGTAACGATGTATGGTTTATTGACGATCCTACATTCCCTGTTTACTATCGTTTCGGATCCGACTTAGACAACTTCCATCCCAATTCCTCAGGGTTATTGCGTCACATTCCCGAAGAGCAATCCTCGAGTCCGACGCTTGACTGCTACTCAACACAGAGCGGCAACTTTGCATGTGACAGTCTAGCGAGCGTGGCCAAGCCGGCGAGGAATCTGACTTCGAAACTTCAGAATCGACGCTGACTCGACTGCCTCTCTTACAACCCATTTTTATTCAACACCAAAGTAATTGTGGAGTGAGGGAGTGTGGGCGGATTTTGAGGTATACTAAACAGTCCGAGCCTGAGACAAATAATATTTCCTCTTGCCAATGAGTCAAGGGGGACCGAGCGCCTAAACCGACGAATGCTCCTACGCCCCCTTCTTGCCGCACTTCTGCTAGGATCGCTCGCTGCTCCCTCCCAGGAAAGCCGTCCTCCTAAAGACACGGCTACGACAGCAACAGCGAAAAAAGTTCTGCTTCGCAGATTAGACGATAAGCGGTTTCGGAACTGCCACTGCTTGGAGGTATTCTCAAAAATTCCGCTTAAAACCGAGGCACTCCGAGAATTGGTTCTTAAATCGTCTTTCTACGACGCTCGAAATGCGAAGTATTCGGCGCTTACTTGGAACGAGCTCACGGGCCACCCATCTAAAATGACCCTCAGGCAGGTTTGCCAACCAACAGCACACGAAATTACTATTGCCGCAACCCTCTTTGGACGCCAATGGGACAATCCTGTGGTCCTTTGTGAAGCCTATTTCAAGCAGACAAGAGCCGAGCAGTTTAGCACTCTGCTGCATGAAATGCTGCACTCTTACGGTTTGGTTTATCGAATTTACGATCTGATGTACCACGTGAACATGCGCCGCCAATACTTCGGTTTGCCAGGAGGAGCAGAGGACCCGTCGCACGACATTTCACTATATCTCTGGCGTGACTGCCACGCTCCTATTCCTGGATCCGCGGAGACCCATGATGCGCTCCTCCCTTTAAGTGCCGGCCCTGGATTTCTGACTGCGGACGATGCCCTTTCCTGGAACCAATCGTACTTGACAACGACACACTAAAGTTTAATAATGGTCTTAGGCTAAATAACCAACCCGGATCCCTAACACTGAAGGATAAAGGAAATATGAGCAAAATCATAGGTATAGACTTGGGTACGACCAATTCCGTCGTGTCCGTTATGGAAGGCGGACAGGCCGTTGTCATCCCCAACCAGGAAGGCGGCCGGACCACGCCCTCGGTTGTTGCTTTCACCAAGAGCGGCGAACGTCTGGTGGGCCAGGTGGCGAAGCGGCAGTCGGTGACCAACCCCGAAAACACGGTTTATTCGATCAAGCGCTTCATGGGCCGGCGCTACAACGAAGTGTCGGAAGAGACGAAATTGGTGCCCTACAAAATCGTCGCCGGCGAAAATGGCGACGCGCGCGTTGAGATCAACGGCAAAAAGTATTCGCCTCCGGAAATTTCGGCGATGATTCTTACCAAACTCAAGGAAGCCGCCGAAGCTTATCTGGGCGAAAAAGTTACCAAAGCCGTCATCACCGTGCCCGCCTATTTCAACGATTCCCAGCGCCAGGCAACCAAGGACGCCGGGCAGATCGCCGGCCTGGAAGTGATGCGAATCATCAACGAGCCTACCGCTGCCGCTTTGGCTTACGGACTGGACAAGAAAACCAACGAGACCATCGCCGTTTACGATTTCGGCGGCGGCACCTTCGACGTTTCTATCCTCGAGGTCGGCGACGGCGTGGTGGAAGTGAAATCCACTAACGGCGACACGCACCTGGGCGGCGACAACATCGATCAGCGGATTATCGACTGGCTCGTTCAGGAATTCAAAAAAGACACGGGCGTGGATGTGTCCAAGGACCAGATGGCGTTGCAGCGTCTGAAGGAAGCGGCCGAGAAGGCCAAGATCGAATTGTCGACAGTGCTGGAAACCGATATCAACCTGCCGTTCCTGACGGCCGATGCAAGCGGTCCGAAGCACATGAACGTAAAGCTGGGACGCACGCGGCTGGAACAAATGACGGCCGATATTCTGGACCGCGCCATGGGTCCTTGCAAGCAGGCTCTGTCGGACGCGAGCGTTACTCCGCAAAAGATCGACGAAGTGGTGCTGGTGGGCGGCTCGACGCGTATGCCCAAAGTTCAGCAGCAGGTGCGCGAGCTATTCGGCAAGGAGCCGAATAAGAGCGTGAACCCGGATGAAGTCGTGGCCGTGGGCGCCGCGGTTCAAGGCGGAGTGCTGGGCGGCGAAGTGAAGGATGTGCTGCTCTTGGATGTGACGCCCCTGTCCCTCGGTATCGAGACGCTGGGCGGCGTGTTCACGCGATTGATTGAGCGCAACACTACCATTCCGACTCGTAAAAGCGAGGTATTCTCGACCGCGGCGGATAATCAGACTTCGGTCGAGATCAAGGTCTATCAAGGTGAGCGCGCCATGGCCGCCGACAACAAACTGCTGGGCGTGTTCCAACTGGTTGGTATTCCTCCGGCCCCCCGCGGTATTCCGCAAGTTGAGGTGACCTTTGACATCGACGCCAACGGCATCATGAACGTAACGGCGAAGGACAAAGCCACTAACAATGAGCAGAAAATCACCATCAGTTCTTCTTCGGGCCTGAGCAAGGAAGAAGTGGAGAAGATGGCGCGCGACGCAGAATCGCATTCCGGCGAAGATCGCAAAAAGAAGGAAGAGATAGAATCCCGCAATCGCGCCGACTCGATGGTTTACAACATCGAGAAGATGTTGAAGGAGCATCGCGACAAAGTAAGCGAGTCCGACGCCAAAGCGGTGGAGGAAGCGCTCGAAGAGACCAAGAAAGCGATGCAGGAAGGCGGCGTGGATCGCATCAATCAAGCCACCTCGAAGCTCGAGACGGCCAGTCACAAACTGGCTGAAGCGATGTACAAATCATCGAGCCAGGCCGCCGGTGCACAAGGCGCCCCCGGTGGGCCCGGCGCCGACGGCGACGGTCATGCGGCCGGCGGCGACGCGAAGCCCAAAGACGGCAAAGACAATGTAGTGGATGCAGAGTTCGTAGACGTGGAAGACAAAAAGTAACGATACGACTAGCGTCGTGCGCTGACTTGATGGGCGGGAATACGATGAACCGCATTTGTCGTATTCCCGCACTTTGGTTCTATGCCCGCAACCAAACAGGATTTTTATGAAGCTCTCGGCGTGTCGCGTACCGCGACCGATGACGAGATCCGCAAGACCTACCGCAAGCTTGCCCGCAAGCATCATCCCGACCTGAATCCCGGCGACAAAGCCTCCGAGGAGCGTTTCAAGAAAGTCCAGGCGGCTTATGACGTCCTGAGCGATCCGAAGAAGCGCCAAATCTACGATCAACACGGCTTCTATTCGGACAATATTCCCCCAGGCGGTCCAGGCGGCGCCGGGCCGCAAAATCCGAACATGGGATTCGGTGGCTTCGATTTCTCCGAATACATGAATCAAGGCGGCGGCGCGAATCAAGCCGGGGGCAGCGGTGGATTTCGCGACATCTTCAGCCAGTTCTTCAGTGGACGTCGAGGCGAGGGCGGCGGCGGACCGGAAAAGGGCGCGGATCTCGAATATGGTCTGAACATCGATTTTTGGGAATCCATTCGCGGCACGCAAGTACGGCTCAACGTATCCCGTCAGGAAATTTGCGAGACCTGTGGTGGATCGGGATCTTCCGGCGGATCTTCGACGGTTTGTCCGGAGTGCGATGGAACCGGCAACGTAACGCAGATGGCCGGCGCGATGAAATTCAGTCTCACGTGTCCGCGCTGCGACGGTAAGGGCAGACTGCGCAACGTGTGCCCCACGTGTGACAGCGATGGACGAATTTCGAGATCGGAACTGGTGGAAGTTCGAATTCCACCGGGCGCGCAATCCGGCTCGCGATTACGCGTAGCGGGCAAAGGCAACGCCGGCAGAGGGGGCGGCGCCGCCGGCGATTTGTATATCACCGTTCGGGTGGAACCACATCCATTCTTCCAGCGCGAGGGCGACGACATCCACATCCGGATTCCGGTGACGGTCTCCGAGGCCGGCCTCGGAGCCAAGATCGAAGTTCCGACTATCGATGGCCGGGCGCTGCTCAAGGTCCCGCAAGGCACGCAAAACGGTCAAAAATTCCGTCTGCGCGAGAAGGGCGTTTCAAACTCACGCAAGGACAAACGCGGCGACGAGATTGTGGAAGTAGTGATCCAAGCCCCCAAGGTGAATGACGAGCGCACCAGGGAGCTGCTGCGGGAACTCGCCGAAGTGAATACGGAAGATCCCCGCCAGGAAATATGGAGCAAGGTGTAGGTCATGGCGAAAGCTCGATCCAAGGCAGCGTACATGATTTCGTCCGTCGCGGAGCAATACCAGATCCATCCCCAAACATTGCGGCTGTATGAACGCGAGGGATTGCTGGCGCCCTCTCGCAGCGAAGGCAACACCCGGCTTTACACGGATGACGACCTGGAACGGCTGGAAGTGATTCTGCAATTGACCCGCGAGCTCGGCGTCAATCTGGCCGGTGTCGAAATCATTCTCAACATGCGCGAGAAGATGGCGGCCATGCAGCGGCAGATTGAAGAGTTTGTGGTAACGGTGAACCGCGAGTTCATGCAGCAGGCCCGCCGGTCGGCCGAAGAGCCGAATCGTTCCCTGATTCCAGTGATTCAAATCAGGACCGCCGTTACGCAGGATTCCAAGAAACGAAAACCGGATACGAAAAAACCATAAACAACTTTGCCAGCCGCAGATGAACGCCGATCCACGCGGATTGAAAAGAAATGCTTAATCTGCGTTCATCGGCGGCCCAAAGGCCTTTTTCAGCAGCCTGCTAGTGCATCTTTTCTAAGAATTTTCCAGTGGATGCATCGACGTAAACCGAGTAGTCGCTGCTGCCGACCGATTCACCCCAAATGACACGCCACGCCAGATCGGGGAGCCGGTTGGTCCTTTCCAGGATGTAGGACATGGGCTTGCCGGGATACTTCTTGATATAGTCGGCGCTTTTCTTGGCGGCGACGTCGTAGGCTTGATCCGAATCCACTTTGATGGCCGCGATATCGAACAGCGTCGCAGCTCCACGTCCTACCGCAAAGTCTTCTTCGAGTCCCGCAAAAACGCCCTGGTGCAGGTTTCCTTCCGCCTCGATCGCGGAATAGGTGTAGGTTTTCGACTTTACCTTGGATGGAGAAACAAAAATCGCCTGCCAGGCTCCGGTCTTGCCTTTTTCCGCCTTTACCTGCGATAAGTCAATGCTTTTCAATTGCAGCGGCACCGCGTCCAAGGCCCACCCGCGCGCGGCTGGGTACATTTTCTGGAAAGCTTGCCGTCCGCTGAGCGGTTCCGGCGGCGTCTCCGGCACTTTGGCTTTCTCGGTTTTGGGGGCTTCGGAACACGCGGTCAGCGCTAACAGAAGCGGCAACGCCAACCAGCTCGGGGTGAGTTTCAGCATCAATTCATTCTCGCCTAGATCCCGTTATGTCTGCCACCCTAAATGCATCATATCTTCAGGCACTCTTACAAGGGCTATAATAACGATACGCGGGAGGTACCCCCCAATGACAGTCCTGTCTTTTCTTCGCAGTTCGTTCGTGCTTGCGTCAATCATCAGCGGATTCGGACAGACCCCCAAACCTCCTATGCCGGCCGGCGGTAGCGGGTCACCCAACCCAAACGTTCCCACCAGGCCCCCGAGTACATTCCCGACCACAAATCCTAACTCGACGACCATGCCCGATCCGAACGCGATCCAGCGTCCCATCCTGCTGGTTGGGAAAGTGATGATGGATGACGGACAACCTCCGCCCGACTCCGTAACGGTTCAGCTCGTCTGCCGCGCTAGTCCGCGAGGCATCGCCTATACGGATTCGAAGGGTGGTTTCAGCGCCGACCTGAGCAGCCGTACCAACAACGGCGTCATGATGGACGCAACCGAAAGCTGGGGTGGAAGCATGGCTAATCCCGGGAGTTCGGGCTCCAGATCGGGCCTGGGCAGTGGAATGTCCGAGCGCGATTTAATGGGTTGCTCGTTACAGGCTTCCCTGCCTGGATTCCGCTCCGATCAGGTGAACCTCAACTCGCACAGATCCATGGACAATCCTGACGTTGGCACCATCATCTTGCACCGTCTGGGTAACGTGGAAGGATTGACTATCAGCGCCACCAGCCGGATGGCTCCCAAGGACGCCCAGAAGGCCTTTGAAAAGGGCCGCAATGAATTCAAGAAAGAGAAGCTTGAAAATGCACAGAAGGAACTCGAAAAAGCCGTGGCGTCCTATCCCAAGTACGCTGCCGCATGGTTCCAACTGGGACGTGTGCAGGAAGAACGGAAAGACGAAGAAAGCGCGCGCAAGTCATACGCCCAGTCCTTGGCGGCCGATTCGAAATTTGTGAGTCCCCTGCTTAGTCTGGCGGCGATGTCGATGCGCGAACAGAAATGGCAGGAAGCGGCGGATTACACCAGCCGCCTGCTGCAGCTCAATCCTGTGGATTTTCCGCAGGCCTGGTATTTTAATTCGGTCGCTAATTATTATCTGAAAAATATGGATGTTGCCGAAAAGAGCGCCCGCGAAGGGATCTCCCGCGATACCGTTCATCAGTACGCGAAGATGAATCAGGTTCTCGGCATCGTCCTCGCGCAGAAACAGGACTTCACCGGCGCAGTCGAACAATTGAAGGCCTATTTGCGCTATGCCCCAGCGGCCCCTGACGCCGACCAGGTGAAGAGGCAGATCGCCGACGTAGAGAAATTCATCGCAGCACCGGAAGCGGCCGCCAAGCGGTGAGCGGTGGGCGCAGATCGGTCTGACTCGCCTAGTACCAAGTACGGTTTAATCTGAAAGTACCGTTGCCCGAGGTGTCCAGTACAGTGAAAACTGAATACTAGGATAACCATGGAAAGAGCGGATCTCGAGCAATGGAAAGCAAGAGAAGTCGTGCGGCTTCTCGCGCTGGTAGAGACAGAGCGCCGCTATTACCAGGAAATTGTCGCTTCAATTCCAGTCGGCCTGCTGGTGCTCTCATCCGACCTGGCCATCATCTCCGCAAACCGGGCTATCCGCAAGATTTTCGGCTTGCGTAGTGGCGATTCGTTGCGCGGCCGGCTGGATAGCCTGCTGCCTGGCTGGGTGCTCGATCGGGTTACAGAAGCGCTGAAGACCGGCGCCGCCGAAACGGACATCATTGTCGAAACCGCGCGCGAGGGCAAACGGCTTCGGGTCGGAATTCAAGCTATCCACAATTGGGATGACGAAGCGTCGCAGGAAGCGCTGCTGACGATCGAGAATTTGACCGGCCTGGAAACCGCGCCGCGGGCTCCGGTGGACGAGCCGCAAGGCCTTCCCGCTTCCGAGCTCATCGACAATCTGGACGCCATCGTGTGGGCCGTGGAACTGCCCGGCATGAACTTCCTTTTCGTCAACAAGCACGCCGAAAAAGTACTCGGCTACGACGCGAACCAATGGACCAACAATCCATCTTTGTGGACCGAACGTGTGTATGCCGCGGATCGCGACTGGGTGATGCAATCCTATCGTCGCGCCATGGATCGCGGCGAAGGGCATGCGTGTGAATTTCGAGCCATCACCGCCGATGGACGCCTGGTGTGGCTGCGGGAGAGCGCCCGCTTGCTGAAGGACGACGAGGGCCGCCCGGCATATTTCGTCGGCGTTACCGTGGACGTGACCGAACGCCGCGAGCTGGAAGATCAACTGGTCCAGTCCGAGCGTATCGAAGCTGCTTCCCGGCTCGCCAGCCGCATGGCGCACGACTTGAATAACATGCTCATGATTCTCACCGGCTATGGCGAGGAATTGCTGAACGGAATGCCGGCCGGCAGCCCACTGCGGGGCGATGTTCAGGAAATCCTCGCGGCCGCCGAGCGGATGAATGGGTTGACTAGTCACTTGCTCGCCTTCACCAGGCATCCCAGCAGCGCCGCGAACATTGTCTCGCTGGAAACAGTTCTGAGCGGTATGAAGAAACGGGTCCAGCACCTAACGGGAGCGGGGCTGCATATTGATTTCAAATTCCCGTCCGATCCGGGCCAGGTGAAAGCGGACGCCGCGCAGTTGGAGCAGGTGCTGACGTCCATTGTCGAGCGCGCGCGGCTGGCAATGCTCGCGGGAGGAGGCCGGATCACGATTGAGACCTCGCAGGCGGCGATCACCGAAGATCTGAGACGCGCGGATGCTCCGTTGCGCCCGGGGGCATACGCCGTAATCACCATCAGCAGTACCGGCCGTCCTCTGGAAGGCGAGGCGCGAGCCACATTATTTGAAACCATCCTGCCGGGCAAAAACACGGTGGATGAGGCGGCCGCGGCGGTCTCTCGCGCCTATGCCTTGGTTCGGCAATGGGGCGGGGATATCTCGGTGTCGAATGGATCGGCGGAGGGCTCCGTCTTTCGGATCTTCCTGGAGTCTGCCGGAGAGAACGATGGGAAGCAGCCCAAAGCAGTGGAGCTTGTGCCTGAAGTTGTAGCGCCCGCGGAAACGCAACCGGAAACCATCATGGTAGTGGAAGACGAAGCAGGAATTCGCGCGTTGGTGCGCAAGATACTTCGCAGACAGGGCTACCAAGTACTCGAAGCGTCGAATGGCGATGAGGCATTGATCGTGTGCCGCGAGCATTCGGGAACGCTGGACCTGCTGATTACCGACGTGATGATGCCGCAAATGGGCGGACGTGAATTAGTCGACCGGCTGCGCGAGCAATGCCGCGACATGAAGGTTCTGTACGTTTCCGGGTACACCGATGACTCGTCGATTTACGCCGGGAATTTCCCGCCCGGCACCGCGTTTCTGCAAAAGCCTTTCACGCTGGGATCGCTGTTGGACAAGGTGAAGGAAGTATTAGCGACGAAGGTTGGTTAACCGCGCTCAGCTCCAATAGCTGCGGTCCAGACTCCGATACTGCACAGCCTCTGCAAGATGCCTGGCTGTGACATTATCCGAACGGCCTGCCGATCGCGGGCATTCCTCCTAACCGCTAGAATGACTCGGCTAGTACGCGCGTAGTCCAACATTCAGCCTGACGCAGCAAGCCCCGAAATATAGTCACTTATCGCCTAGCCCTTTCCATTGTCCGGCGCTTCGGGCTTGATGGTGTGGCAGCCTCACCGGCTTGCTTCCATTCCTCGTTACCGATCAGTGTTGATCGCGCAATATCTAGATCCTTGCATTGGGGAATGGACTTCAGCATCAGCTTTATGTGGCGTGACAACGTTTTGTGGAGCCACGGGCTGAGCGTCACACGATCAATGCACGATAGTGGAATGGGGATGTCGAGCGTCTCCACTTTCTTAGTGTTGGTCGCATAAAGAAGTCGGAACTCGTTCTCCTGTTCGAACGGATAGCGTTTTAGGAATGGAAGGTCCCGCGTTTTAAGCATCGCTGCTCCCATTTCCTTAAGCTTCAGATACCGCACATCGCGTGCCCGGAGACCACTTTGCTTCTTCACGGCCGCGAGGAGTTCCTTACGGTGAAAGGAGACGCAGGCTCCGCTCGCGCCATTCGCAAAGACGCGCCAATGGTGGTACGTCTCACTGGCCTGTGTGAAACACAGCGCGAGTACTGATGCAAGCTTTTCTTTCTCTCGGAACAACGTGAGGTAGTACGAGTCGTTCGTGTCATCCCATGATTGTGGATCAACAAGCGTAATGCAGCGGTTGCGCAATAAATAAATCAGTCCGGGGAGGTCGGTGTAGCGGCGCAATATTTTTCTCATCAGTGTCATTGCTCGTCTGCACGTCCGCGCGAAAAATACTAGCCGGAACACATTGTCGCACAATCATGTCAAGAGGAGGCGAATCTTAGCTCCAGTAGCTGCGATCAAGGCTCCGATACTGCACCGCCTCCGCCAGGTGCTTCGCAGTCACCGTTTCCGAACTGCCCAAATCGGCGATGGTCCGGGCTACCTTGAGGATGCGGTCGTGCGCCCGGGCGCTTAGGCCCATGCGCCGGACGGCCATTTCCAGCGTACGCTCGCCGGCCTCGTCGAGAGCGCAGATATTTCGCAAAAGCCGCGATGGGATGCGTGCGTTGTAGAAACCGCGGCGGTGTTGAATGGCGCGCGCGGCTTCCACCCGTGCGCGCATATCGGCCGAAGTGACGCCGGTGTCCGTGCCGCGTAACTCTTTGTATGCGACGGCGGGAACCTCAATGTGCAAGTCGATGCGGTCCAGTAAGGGCCCGCTCACTTTGCTCAAGTAGCGCTGAATGATTGCGCCCGTGCAGCGGCATTCGCGCGTCGAATCGGAGAAATAGCCGCAGGGGCATGGATTCATCGCCGCGATCAAAATAAAGTCGGACGGGAACGACAGCGTCATGTTGGTGCGCGCCAGCGTCACCGACGATTCTTCCAGCGGCTGTCGAAGCATTTCGAGTACGTTGCGTGGAAACTCAGGGAGCTCGTCGAGAAACAGTACGCCGTTGTGCGCCAAGCTGACTTCGCCCGGACGTGGAGTGCCGGAGCCGCCGCCGATTAGCCCGGCGTCCGAAACCGTATGATGCGGCGCGCGGAATGGCCGCGCGGAAAGCAGTCCTACTCCGCGTGGTAGCAAGCCGGCCACGCTATGGACCTGCGTGGTCTCGATCGCCTCTTGAAAAGTAAGTAGCGGAAGGATGCCGGCGAATCTTTTGGCGAGCATGGTCTTGCCCGAGCCCGGCGGACCGATCATCAGCACGTTGTGTCCTCCCGCGGCGGCCACTTCCAGGGCGCGCTTGGCGGTGGTCTGGCCGCGAACTTCGCGGAAATCCGGAAACGCTTGATCGATCGGAACCCCTCCCGCCGTTGCCCTGGTTGCCGGCTGAAATCGATCGGGCTGGTTGAGATATTTCACCACGTCGGCCAAGTGACGCATGCCGAAAACATTCACACCTTCGGCGACGGCTGCTTCGGCCGCATTGTCGGCCGGGAGCAGAAGATTAGGGATGCCCCGGCTCCGCGTACAGACTGCGATCGACAACGCGCCGCGCACCGGGCGAAGCGTGCCATCCAGCGACAACTCGCCTACCAGCACATGTTCATCCGACCGGCCGACAGTTCCCATCGCGCCTAGAATGCCGAGCGCCATGGGAAGATCGAAGCCCGCCCCTTCCTTGCGAACGTTGGCGGGCGCCAGGTTGATGGTCACCGATTTGTTGGGGTAGCCAAATCCGGAATTCATCAGCGCCGATTTGATCCGCTCGCGGCTCTCACGCACCGTCGTGTCCGGCATTCCCACCGTGATGAAGTCCCGCGCGTTGCCGCCGGGGTACATATCAACTTCGACATCGATCAGATGAGCTTCGATGCCGAAAACAGCCGCACTACGAGTCCGGTACAGGGCCATGCCAAAGGCTTAGTGGAATGACGGGTCGATTGCTCTCCGCGTGGACAGCTTTACGCGCCGGAAAACTTCTCGCGTCCTTCGTAGGTCTGGCGCCAGATTGTCGCGCACCATTAAAACGATGTTGCACTTGTAAGACGATGCTGCATTTGTCCCCGTTTCGGATCTTTCGCCAATTGAAACCCGAGCGACTTGCCATTTGCGGCCCATGCTTGGGTGTCAGGAATTTGGGCAGAAGTGTCCGCCACATGAAGATCACGAAGGGAAGAGCGCAACCCATCCTCACAAGAACTGGCCGAAGGACAACAGTCAGCCCATGCGTTCGAAGCGTAGATCAAACGCTTTATGGGTTCAACGTGAATGGTTTGCCAGCATCGTGATATAGTCAACGCTTGTCAGCACGATTATTCGGAAAGGGAGCATAGTTATGTCACGCGACCCGCATATGTTGAAGAGTAACTCCTTTCGCGCTCAAGACATCCACATTCATCAGGACCTCTTGTGCACAGCGCCGAGCGCGTTGTCGCGCAAACGTGAGAGAAAACCCGGCACAGAGCTTCAGAAGGAAAGGAAGACAAACCCGGCTACTCAGGTTGCATTCTATGTCACCCAGACGTAAAAAAGCAGAAGAATCCAGCCGGAACTGTTCACGATAGAAGGGAGGGTGTCATCATTTCTCAATGATTATCCCTATCTTCCGCACGAACATCGGCTTTACTTCCTTTGGAGTCCAAAGGAGCATCTTCGACAACCAGTCTGCCACAAGTACCGCATAGGTGACTTTGGGCAACTCGAACTGTACTGGCTATTGCGTGCGTGTAGAGACGATGCGAAACGATTTCAATTACCTCCGGAATCAGCCGATCGTCTACGATTAATCGCGGGGTTCAACATCGGTGATTTGGCCGGACAATCAGTTCCGCATTTCCGTCTGCAATCGGGGTGGGAGGTGGTTCTGCAACCGCGGGAATTCACCGAGCCTGAACTTTCGTTGTACTTTCGCGAGCTGCACGCCGAAGACTTGATTATTTTTGAGAATGACCGATATAGGCTCGTCGCACCGTGGACCCCCGGCGGAAAGTATGCGGTTGATTTTTATTTTCGCGGAAAGAATGAGATCACACATTTGGACGACGACGACCTTAAGGCCTTTGCAGTAGTTGGTGAGTCAATCCTGCGGATCTACCACAAGTATCTTGGAATAACGAACGTGAATATTGTGATGCGCGGTTCCGTAAAGGACTGCCGTACCGAGCCACTGCAAATGCACTTCGTGCCCAGAGTCAACCTCGCAGCGATGTACGAGATCCTTGGTGTAAATGTTGTCGATACGTTTCCGCAGAGCATCGCGGCTGAGTTCCGCAGATCCCATGTCGATCCGAGCCGGGGTGAGATCCTGCCCCTGGTACGAGCTTTTCGAGTCGGTCCCTCGTTTCGATCCGGAGACCGCTTTTCGCGAAAGGGCTGAGGCAGCCGTTGAGCCCGGCGCCGGGATCGAGACGCGGCCCCCGACGGTTGACCCCTTCGCCCCGCTAGGGAAGCCACCGGATCAGTCATCCCGAAAGCTAAAACAGAAGCGTCACCGCTGAGTTTCAACTCTTTCGGCCAGATTAATCATGGCAGGCTTATTCGACCGAAAACTTCTCACGCGCCTCGTAGGTCTGGCCGCCTAAATTGTCGCGGACCTTCAAAACGATGGTGTACTCTCCCCGTTTTTGATCTTTCGCCAAATTGAGGCTGAGCACGCCGGGCTGGTAGCGCACCGGATAAAACGTCTGCTCTTTCTGCGCCGCTGCCTGGGGCTCTGCGTACGCTTGGGTGCCATCCGCGCGCAGCACCACCAGTCCATACTCGATATCGAATTGGTTGCCGTTGCCCAGCTTGTAGCCGGTCATATCAAAGCGCGCCCACACCGCGTCGCCAGGGCGATAAGCCGCGATCGGCAGCGGCTTGTTGTCGTCTTCGGTCCGCTGGAATCTGAAATTGCGAACGATAAGCGTGCGGCTCGGCTCCACTTCCCGGCCACTTACACGGAAGCTCCCGTGGGCATCCACTGCCGCGTTGGCCAACTCATCTTTCACCTTCACCAGGACCTGATATTCGCCCGGCGGAATGAGTGGAGGAATCAGAATGGCGCCACGCAGTTTGGGCATCCACTCTTTGTCCTCCGGCGAAAGTGTGGATTCTACTTTCCCGCTGATAGGCGCCTGCAAAAGCACGCCGCTCGCGTCTTTCGCTTCGATCTGAAAGGTCAGGTGAATTTCATCCTTCTCCGTCTTCGCGTAACCTTCCACCTGGCAACTGAAGTAGAGCACCTCGCCGCCAAGGAATTGATATTTGGAGGAAACCACTTCGCCGTCCTCGGACTGCGAGAAGGCCATGCGTACAATTGCCAGCTTTTTGGGGACGGGAGCGGTGGTGGACGCCGGCGCCAGCATAAAACTCAACGTCGCCAGCAATGCTGCCTTCGAATTTCGTGACTTCATCGAATTCCTCGAATGTCCGGCTACTTCTATTCTACCGGGCGCCGATTGACTTCACTCGCCGCCTTGGCGCACATTGGAACAGTGCCTGTCCTACTGATCCTTTTACTGCTGCTTTCGTTGCACCCGGCGATCGCGCAACCCACGCATCCTATCACTGGGCGAAAGAGCGCTCCCGTGATGAGCGCTGCCGGAGCGGATTGGCTGGAGCGGCCTGAACGGGAAGCGGAAGAGGCTCCAGACAAGGCATTGGATGAGCTTGGAATCCGGCCAGGAATGATAGTTGCCGACGTGGGCGCCGGCACAGGCTACATGACGCTGCGCATGGCTAAGCGCGTGGGTTCAAGCGGGAAGGTTTACGCCAACGATCTGCAACCGGAAATG
>CATPCJ010000249.1 GCA_955652915.1 uncultured Bryobacteraceae bacterium | reverse complement strand
GTATTGATCCGCGACGCCGCCACCGCTGTCTTGAAGAAGAATACGATCGCGCACAACGGCCGGAAGCGGGCCCCCAGGCCGGGGGTGCAGATCCTCTCGCCCAACTCCGTGGAGATGGCCGGCAACAAGTTTTCCAACAATGCTTCCGAGGCTATCTGGCAGCCGGCCGCGCCGTCGCCGGAGGAGCTCGCGAAGAATACCTTTAATGGCCGGCCGGGCCGCGACACTGACGTGCGCGTGGTGGCGCCGCCGGAAGACAAGAAATGAATCCGTCGACGCGATACGGCGACTATGTGATCATCCGCACCATCGGCCGCGGCAACATGGGCATCGTGTACCTCGCCAGCCGAACGGATACCGGCCAGCAAGTGGCCATCAAGGTCATCAACGGCGGCCCTTCCACGGACGACCTGGAAAGAATCGCGCTGGAGGAAAATGGCGCGAAGGTGCAACAGGCCGTCCCCAAAGAAGAGGCGCGCGTCGTCGCCGTCAGCCGCGTGCAGCGCTTCAATGGCGATCTCGTCATCGAAATGGAGTACGTCCAGGGCGACCATCTGGCCAAGGCGATGCAGACGGGAATGGACGCCGATCGTGCCGCCCGCATCGGTCTCGAATTGTGCCGCATGCTGGAGAACGTCAACAAGCTGGATCCGCCGGTGGTGCATGGCGACTTAAAACCAAAGAACGTTTTGCTGACCGGCTACTCGACAATCAAGGTCATCGACTTCGGTATCGCCAAGCGGCCGGAACGCACCGAAGGAACCATCAATCCCTTCTGGAGCATTCCCTATTCTTCGCCCGAACGCTTCAACAGCCGCGGCATGGTGAACGTGCGGTCCGACCTTTGGGCCATCGCCGTGATGCTGTATGAGATGGCCGTGGGCCAACATCCGTTTGCCGTTTCCAATGGCGGCGACATGCGCTCGCGCATTCTCAACTCCAAGGGTCCGAATGCGATCGGCGGCGAACGGCCCTGTCCGGAGCCTCTGCGGAACATCATGTTCAAAGCGCTGGCCCCGTCGCTGAGCAATCGTTACGCCACGCCCAAGGAAATGGGCGACGACCTGGAGCGGTTCCTGAATAAGCAGCCAGTAATGGCTTCGGCGCCGGACGGTGAGACTACGCGCCGCGCGGACCAGCCCGAGGCCGGCGATCCCAACAAAACGGTCCGCACCTCCGAGCCGGCGCCGCTGCGCCCCACAGCGGTTGTTAGCCGGCGCCGGCCGCTCGTTAAATTAGGCATCTTCGGTTTGGTGTGCGCCGCCGCGATTTATTTTGCCAACAATTGGTATCAGGTATCGCAGGAATCTGAAAGTATACGCAAGCAGCTTGACGGCAACCAAATCTCGCCGGCGGATGCCTGGAAGCGATACGAAAGTTTGCGCGGACGAACGCGGCTTCCATTGACCGGCCTCGAGGATTCGCTCAAGAGAAGGTTGTCGGAGGCAGGCGACGAACCGATCAACGACTACCGCCGCGATCAACCAACCGCCAAGGAAGGCGCCTGGGACCGCGCCTCCATTGCCTTTCGCCACCTGCTGGAGTTTAATCCCAAGGATGCCGGCGTCAACGGACGTTTCCACGTATGCCAAGGCCATTTGAGTCGAATTCGCGCCGCAAAAGGTCCGGAAGAAAAACGAATCATCGACCACAAGATACTCAACCAGGCCATTCAACACTTCGAAGAAGCCAGCCGGCTGATGCCCGATTCGCCCGATCCCTACATTGGCTTGGCGCACATCTCTTTCTATGAAGAGCCCGATTACGATCGAGCCGTCGACATGGTGAATCAAGCTGCCAAGCGTGGACATCCGGTGGGCAAGCACGAAACGATGGAGAAGGCGGACTGCTTGCGGAATCGGGCGGACCGCGAGTCCAGGAGGGCCCAATCTTCCGGTCCGCCCGAACAGTCCCGACAAGATCTGGAGCGGGCGAAGTACGACTTCGAATCCGCCATTAAGTTCTACACGGAGATCATCGACTTCTTGCCGGCGATAAAGTCCGAGATTCGCAAAGCGACGCGCAAACTGGAGAGGGTGAATAAATTGCTGCAGAACCCGGGCGAGACGCCATGACCACGCGCGAGGCCGCTCAAAAGCGAATTGCGGAACGGTTGGCCGGCGAGCAGCGCATTCAAGCTGGGGGACGAGCTCAAGAGCTGGCATGGCTACTGATCGCGTCGGTTATCGTGTCTCTTGGATTATCGCTGGCGTACCTGGCGAAGTCGGCTGCCTTTCCGGATCTGCAGTCGAAGCTCGACGGCGGTCAGATCGTCAATGTGAACGGGTTGACGCGTCCGGCCGAGCTTTTACCTTATCTGGGCGATATCCCTAGCGGCTCGGAGCGGCTGTTCACGGCAAATCAAATCGTATCCGCGATACGAACACGAAAGCTCCCCAACGTAGGAACACTCGCGAAGATTCGAGTCGCCGAGGATCAGATTCACGGTAAGTTGGGCTTCGATTCGCTGGCCGAACGCATGACCCGCGCGGTTCCCCGGGGCGACAACCCGAAGAGCGTAGCACTCTTGACTCCGCTGGAACTCCACAACATCAAGCCGTTTCTGACGGTCCGTTCGCCGGCGCAATTCCGAAACGCATTTCTAACGTCCGCCGCATTGTTCTTCGTCTTCTTCTTCGCGGTCCACGTGTTCTGGCGCTATCGCGGATTCGCGGGCGACAATCTGATTCTGCCCGCCGTGGAATTGTTGTGCGGCGTGGGGCTGATGCTGATGATCAGCCTGCGCGATCCGTTGCGCGACACGCTGATGTTCACCGAATTCACGCAGGGCATCGTGGCCGGCTGCGTCGCAATGGCCATTTTCAGTCAGCTCAACTACGAGAAGTTGATGGGGCGCTACAGCTATGTTTTTCTGCTGGCAACCGTGCTTCTGGGCCTGCTGCTGGCCAGTCCGCTTGGAACCGGTCCGGGTACCAGCGACGCCAAGGTCAATCTGTTCTTTTTCCAGCCGGTGGAAATCATGCGCATCCTCATCGTCTTCTTTCTCGCCGGATATTTCGCCGCGAACTGGGATGTTCTGCGCGACCTGCGGCAGAAAAAAGGCTGGCTCGCGGAACACTTTCACCTCCCTCGGCTGGACTATGCCATGCCGGTTGTGGCGGGCGTTGTGGTTGCGCTGGCGATTTTTTTCGTGTTGAAGGATAACGGGCCGGCGCTGGTGATTGGCTGCCTGTTTCTCATCCTCTACGCCATCGCCCGCAAACGGGTGCTGGGCGCCATGCTCGGCTTCGCGATCATCGCGCTGGCGTTTTACGGTGGACACAAGATCCGCTTTCCGAAGACGGTGGCGGACCGCGTGGATATGTGGGAATCGCCGTGGCGCAATACCGTTTCCGGCGGCGATCAGGTGGCGCAGTCCGTGTGGGCGCTCTCCACCGGCGCCATCACAGGCACGGGTATCGGACTCGGGAGCCCGTCGACATTGCCCGCCGGCCACACCGATCTGATACTGTCCGCGGCCGGCGAAGAACTCGGTTTCATTGGCCTATTGGGAATATTTCTGTTGTACGGAATGCTCACGTGGCGCAGCCTGCGGATCGCGTTGCGCGCGCGCGGTTCATACTCCTATTTTTTGATTGTCGGACTCTCCCTGATCGTTTCCTTGCAATTGATCCTGATCGCAGGAGGTCTGCTGGGACTGCTTCCGCTCTCCGGCGTGGTGTCGCCTTTTCTGAGCTTCGGCCGGACTTCGATGCTGGCCAACTTCATCACGCTGGCCATCGTGCTGGCCGTGTCATCGCGCGGAACCGATCCGGCGCAAGTCCGCAATTTTGGACGCCCCACTTATTTGCTGGCTGGAATGTTGGCGCTGTGC
>CATPCJ010000248.1 GCA_955652915.1 uncultured Bryobacteraceae bacterium | reverse complement strand
GCTGCACGTCAACTTCTTCTTCCAACTCAATCGCGACGACTATGCCAAAGCGGTGGCCGCGCTGGACGCTCAGATTCCTTCGCTCACCGACGCGGAGTTCAATGTTGGCTTGGCCAAACTTGTAGCCTCGGCCGGCGATGAACACACCTTCCTTTATTTCAACGGTGCGAACGCGGTGAACGCTGGTTTCCGGCAGTTTCCGCTGGAGTTTCGATGGCTGGACGATGGCGTCTTCGTGACCGCCGCCGCATCCGAGTACTCGCGCACCCTGGGTACGCGCTTGGTAGGCGTGGGGAATACCCCCATTGACGATGTGGTTCAGCGTTTGGCGACGGTGATCCCGCACTCGAATTCGCAGTGGGTCCACTACCTGGCCGCGTCGTATCTACGCGGCCAACAAATCCTTCAGGGCCTGGACATCGTGCCTGCCGCTCCCACCACGCGCCTGACGTTTCGTACGCTGGCTGGAGACGAATTCTCGTTGGACGTTGCCGCCGCCACTGAGCGGATGATTTTCGCGCCATCGCCGGACCAGGGGCCGCTCCCCGAATATCTTCAGCGCCCCACCGAGAACTATTGGTTCACTTACTCCGCTTCGCGACGGCTGTCGTATTTCAAGTACAACCTGTGCGCGGAAACCCCGGCGAACTCTTTTGCAAAGGTCGCCAACGCTTTCTTGAGCACGCTGGACGCTAACCCGGTGGACACCCTGGTAATCGACTTTCGCGGCAACACCGGCGGCGACGCCTCCCTGATTCAGGCCCTCACCGACGGCCTGATCGCGCGCATTCCGCTGTTTCTGGCGAATCCGAACTTCCGAGTTTATGCCGTGATCGACAAGGGTACATTTTCCTCCGCGATGGATGACGCCATGCTCTTCAAAACGCCTGCATCCGAATATGCCGCGCAATATCCCGGTTTCGATCCCAATAAGCTGATTCGAGTAATCGGCGAACCTACCGGAGGTGCACCGGCGCATTATGGTCAAACGGCGAGCTTCACGCTTCCGAGTTCGAAGATCGGCGGCCAGTACTCCACGCAGTACTTCGCCGCACCGCGGTTCATCGTTCCGGATTACGATCCCGACGGCCCATCGTTTGGACCCGACATCGTAATTCCGGTGCGCGCATCCGACTTCTTCGCGCGGCACGATCCGATGATGGCGGCGATTGCAGCCCGCTTTGAGGGTGCTCCACCGGCGCCTTCGGGCAGCGCAATTACCGTGAACGGCGCCAGCTTCCACGTTGAGCAAGGTCTTGCTCCGGGATCCTTCGCGTCTGTATTCGGAAACTTTTCAGAGGTCGCCGATGGAGTTCAAGTGAACGGCCAAAGTGGTCGAATAATCAGTGCCTCTTCGACGCAGGTCAACTTCATCGTGCCGGCTGCGCTGAGTCCGGGCCGCGCTACGATCTCCGTGCGTTCGGGTAGCAACGAGATCGCCAGCGGGCAAGCCGGCATCACCGCGGCGGGGCCCGGTCTGTTCGTGGCACAGGGAGCCGACCCTTCGCGGCCGGGCGCAATCCTGAATCAGGATTCATCCCTCAATACCGCGACGAACCGCGCCGCGAAGAACTCAGTGTTGCAGATCTTCGCCACCGGTTACGGTCCGCTGGATTCATCCGGGTGGGCAGCCGTGCAAGTTTTCGTCGGTGGCGTGCCGGCCGAAATTCAGTTCAGCGGGCCCATCCCTCGGTTCGCGGGATTGTGGCAGATTAACGCCCGCCTGCCAATCGGAGTGTCGGGGCAAGTGCTGTTATTCGTGGCCGCGGGAAATATCGCTAGTAATGGAGTGACAGTGTGGGTGCAGTAGTGATCAAGATATCTTGGTAGGCCGGAATCCGCCTTTCGAGCGGTCGTACATCCAGATCCCAAAAAATACGACCAATAGAATCGCCGGCAAAATCGCCACGTCACGGAAAGATGCTTGCGCCGCCAGTCCAAGGACGCGGTCCAATTCCGGACCTGGCTGCAGCGCCTTGAACGCCGCTTCGCCCCCCGCGATCTCCAGTTTCTTCGAATCGTAAATCGATCCCATCAATGGAAGAACAAATCGGATCGACAATGTTCCCGCGGTTCCCATCAAGCCCATCAGCAAAGCGCCGCCGCGCGGGAAGCGTTCGGACGCGGTAGCCAGCATGGTGGGCCACATGTAGCAGACGCCCGTGCCCCAAACCGTGGCCGCCAACAATCCGGTCACCGGGGAATTCGCGAAGCTGAGCGCCACCAATCCCAGCGAGCCCATCAGGCACGACAGCCAGAGTACCCCGGTCGACGAAAGCCGGTGCACCAGCGGGCCCGCGAAATGCCGCATCAGAAACATCAATGCGCTGACATAGACCAGCAGAAGAATTCCCGGCATGTGAACCGTGCGGCTGAGCGCAAAATCCACCCACTGCCCCGGCGCGAGTTCGGTAGCGGCGGTCAGAAACATGGAAGCGAACAGTATAAAAAAGAGCGGATTCAGCAGCTCGCGAAACATCTGCTTCATCGATATTCCCGCCGCGGCGCGCTCGGTCGGCGGAAATTTCAAGCCCATGCAAAGAGCCACTACGGCCAACGCCGGAATCACGACGAACCCTAATTTGAACTCCCAACCCAAGCCGAGTTTGGTCATGCCGACGCCCAGCAGACCGCCGATTACCAGGCCTCCCGGCCACCACGCGTGCAGTGTATTCAGCCGCGCCGTCTTACTGTCCGGATTCAGCGTGGCGATCAACGGATTGATGACGGTTTCCACCAGGCCCCATCCGATTCCGGTAATCACCGCTCCGATCCAGATCACGTCGTACACCCCGGCGCCCGATGCCAGATTGGTGGCGAACACCATAAGCAGCATGCCCACCGCGAAGCACACGCCGGACAACGGCAGCAGCAAACGCATCCCGATGTAGTCCAACAGCGGACTGCCGATCGCGATAGTGAGAGCGAAGCCCAGAAATGGAACACCCAAAATATTGGCGATCATTTCAGCCGAGTGGGCCCTATCGATGGGATCGAAGAAGACCCGCTGCAAATCGGTGGCGGTATTGGCTCGAAGCGCGGCGCTGATTCCGGCGGTTGCCAGGGCCAGACAACTGACAAGGAACAGGCGGCCTTTCTGGTAAGTGCTGTGGCGATCGTCATTAGTAGCGCTAACGGCGGTTTGCATGTCTGTAAGAGTATAACCTGTCGTCTGACTGGTACCAGTATTAATGCGTCCTTAGTCTAGAACCTACTGGCGATGTCACACGCGAATCTGCCCATTACACTCAGACGCGATGATGGTTTTCTCGCGCTGCACCCTGCTACTCTTTTTAGCCGCCGGATTCGGTGTTGCCGCCGATGCTCCGGCGAAGCCCGTCTGCACGGCGGATAATGCAGGCCAACTCTGGCCGGATGAGGCCAACGATAATGCGAAATTCGCCGCCGCGCTCAGGCCTTACGGTTATCCCGAGATTTGCACCTTGAAGATGGGCGTATTTAGTTGGAAGTCTCCGACGGTATCTCTCGATCAACTCCGCAAGGCCGCCTTTAAGAAGCGGCCAATTTCAATGAAAGCGAATGCGGCCGGCACCGATACCAAACCTTGAGTATCTTATTACCGCTTGCTTAATCGAGCCGTGACCGGTAAGTTGCGCGCGCGGTTCTGCCGCTCGGGAAACCCATCGCCATGGATTCGCGTCACGACGAACGACCAGACGACCTGAAAAACGTCGATCAGGGCGCGAACGGTGGCAGTCTAGGTAAGCAGACGAGGACGATGAAATGGGACGTGGGCGTATGCATAGATTATGGTCAGAATATGTGCTTCTTCGTTGGGCAAGGCAAACAGGTAGTGGTGCTGTTATGTCCTACGTATGAGAGCGAAATCCGACCCAGAGAATACTCGGAAGGGTTCCTCCTCGAATACGTCAAGGAGACGGCCAAGGTGGCCCAAGTTTACCCACCCGTGGTCGTGGCTATGCCTGGTATTTACCGTGATTGGAACAGCTTTTGCCATACTCGATCACCTGTCTTCCAAACCGGGATTAGCGGTTGTTCAAAGCGCTCCTCCCATTCCTGTGCCACGTAACGGCGGCAACCCTCCTTACCCGAGCTCACCCACATCAACACCGCGGACTACTGTCTATGAGGTCGTCGTCTCGCATTCGCGCGAGGTTCAGCGCGACACATTTCGCGTTGACGGGAAGCGGGCGTCTGTGAAGAAAAGCGATGCGCCAGATTTTACAACCCTATTGGTGAGCACACGAAGCCATAAGCTAACGGCTTCTGAATCCGGCAAAGAGTGTGTTACTTTCTTTAGTGCGCCCACGAAGGAGTACATCCCGCTGCTGGATTGCAAATAATGTTCAATTATATGCGAAGATTTGCAGTATTATTCCTGGCGTCCTTAAATGGGATGCCTTAGTTGGTCCCAGCCACCAGGTACTCCGCTGCCTCCAAATAGAGCCCCTTCTTCTCTTTCCAAGCCTGCGCTCTCCCGCGAGCCGAGAACTGTTTACGTTGCCGATTTCGTTTCGCGCAACTTGGCTGACAAGGATATTCTTGCTTCCTTTACTCAGCAATTCGAAGCGGCTCTCATCTCATCCGGGTCGTACCGCGTTCTTGATCGCCTCACTCTTCACAGGGTCCTGGCCGAGTCCAGAAACGAGGGCTATGTCACTTCCATGAGCGACTTGAGCCTTCGGACAAAACAGCATTGTCCAGCGTTGAAAAGGCCGAAGGCGTCATCTTCGGTGAAGTGACGGATGACAAAGAGAGCGGCGAGATTATCGTAACGGCAACGTTGGAGAGCTTCGATTCCGTCAAGCATTGGAAGAGGTTCGCGTCGATGAAACGGGGACTGCTTCGGGACAATTCAAGTCGCCAGAACGCGGTGAACCAACTCATCGGAGGGTCCGTTCACTCCAATTCCAGGGAAGTTGCCGTTCACAGGACCACCGCCAGCGGGTTCCTGCTCGAGCTCATTCGATGCACTCGCTCGGATCGACGGCTCACTTGTGAGCTCGAAGTTCTCAACAACGGAGAAGATCGGGATTTCGGCGTATTCCCGGTTAATTCGAGAGTTTTGGACGAATCCAGCTCCCAGACTCAAGGGAACGAGGCCATTGTCGCTGGACGAGCGGCGGCAGGTTACAATTGGGCGCGGCAAACATTGCTCTCAAGCCGCCCTACGAAATTGACCATTACCTTCGAAGGCATCGCGTCGCGAGCGACAACCATCGGCCGACTCGAACTGCATTGCATGGGGACCGAACCGAACTCGGAGTTCAACGTCGTCTTCCGCAACATACCAATCGAGTAGAAGCCCGTAGCGCAGCTCGATACTGCGTGTTCGATGTGGTTTCCCGGCCCCGCGCGTTAGTAGAGAATCACGTCGTGGGTCCGCAGGCCCGCCTTCTGCCAGCCTCCCAACCCCAGTCCTTAGAAAACTTCGGCCGCTAGCGTCCTTGTATTCAATAGTTAGGCGTTCGCCTCCTTTGGCGCGATGGCGACCTCAACCCCAAGCCTTCCGAGCCGTTGCACCAATCTCTGAATCGTCTTTTCGGGGTTCAACT
>CATPCJ010000247.1 GCA_955652915.1 uncultured Bryobacteraceae bacterium | reverse complement strand
GATATACACTCTGTTTGTCTTCGGCAGCTTTAGATGTGTATAAGAGAGAGCCCACACCTTGATCGTTTTGTCGTGTGAGCCCGACACCATCGTCCGCCCGTCCCCGCTCAGCGCCAACGACATCACCCCACCCGCGTGGCCTGCCAGCGTCCGCACTTCCCGGCCCGTCTCCAGCTCCCACACCTTGATCGTTTTGTCGTACGAGCCCGACACCAGCGTCCGCCCGTCCCCACTCAGCGCCAGTGACATCACCCTTCCCGCGTGGCCTTGGAGAGTGCGAACAAGTGGGCTATCGGCCTGCGTGAGCGCCGGCCAAAGAGGAACGATACATCCCAGGCGCAACAGCAGTTCCGCGCGCAACCCGGCGACTCCCGGTTCCTCGACCCCCAGCAGGCGGACGTACAGTTGCCCCGCTAATTCAGCGGGCTCTCTGACGATAACGTGCGAGGACTGGGTCAGCGCGCGTTGAACCAACCGGTGGGGCTCGCTCGACGGCGCGAAATCGTATTCCACCACCAGGGAATCCAGGCCGGCGTCCTTGAGTTTGGCCTCCATCCAGGAGACGTCCAGGAGAAGCTCCTGGAGTTGCGCCGCCCGTCCGGCTTGCATCAAGTGCCAGCCGATCCATCGCCAGGCATAGGCGTGGGAAAGGTGGTACAAATCACCCCAGCGATCCAAAAGCCGGGCATGCGTCGCCGCACCCGCGCCCTGTCTCCGCAGCCAATCGTAAAACACGTCGTGCAGCCGAAAGGTCCCGCCGGCGACTTCGTACTTCAGCAGCGACAGATCGTTCAGGCGCAACAACACCTCCTCAGTCTCGAGCGCATCCACGCCCCAAAGCTCCATTGCTACGAGCGATGGCACGGCGGTATCTTCCCGAAAGATCCCTAAATCGAGATACCGGCCCCGCTCAGCGGGGTCAAGCATCTCCAGACTGAGCGCGATCGACTTCCCGGCCGCCTCGTTCCTTTGCGCGGGATCTTCGCGATCAAAGGCTTCGAGTCCATGCCGCCGATACAGCCGTGAAACGAAATCCACGGCTGCGGCGAGCGTTGCGCGCTGTCTGTTGATCAAGGTGCGAAGTTTGCCGTTCGCCAGTTCCAGCAACAGTACCCATTGCCCCAGACGCTTTGCCAGATCCAGCAGCGGATGCATGTCCGCTGGCCGTTCCGGGATGCCCTTGAGCAGAACCTCCACAGCCTGGTCCGGCAGCATCTCATCCACTCGCACGGGCGTCACGTCCGGATCGAGAATTTCCACGATCCGCGTCGTGATCAACCGCGCACTGTTGGGCGCAGCGTCCAGGAACGCCTTCAGATGCGTCCGCTGCCAAACGTCGTCGATCACCAGCAACACGGACCGGTCTTTCAACTCACGCGCTACCAGCTCGCTGGCTTCTTTTTCGTCCGCGGTCGCGAGATTCGTGCCGGTCAGCTCCCGATACAGCCGCCCGAGCTCCCGGAGGATATTCGGAGTCTGCCCCACATCCACCCAGAGGATGCCGTCCGGAAAATTCTCTTGAACATCGCGATCGTCGCAAAGCATTTGCGCCAGTGTCGTCTTGCCGTACCCGCCCGCACCGGACAGCGCCGTCGAAAGAGCCACGGTCGGTGGAGCGTGACGATGGAGCAGTTGCTTTTTCGCCTCGTCGAACTCCGCCGGCCGTGCCACCAATTCCCCTCGCGGCGCCTTCGCCATATGAATCCGCCTGGGCGAAACGGGCGGAGCCTTCCGGGCGGCGGCGAGCTTCGCCGGAGTTTCCAGATTCCCCAGCCCGTCCTGGAGCAGGTTGTAGACATGGATCATGACGTCGTGCTTCGCGGCGTGCTCACCGAAATCGTGAAGGCAGTCACGCCACTCGCTCAGGTCCAACAGGATCTCAGCCATGCTTCCGGAGACCAGGATGTGGCCGCCATCCCCGAAATCCATCACGCGCTGGGCCATGTTTATGCCCCCGCCCGCCAGATTGGAGTTATTACGAATATCCTCAAACTGGATCGCATGCCCGGCATTGAGACCCATCCGGAGTTCGAGCTTCGGATAATCCTCGCGAATCGTCGCGGCCAACTCGAGCGCGCACCGAACAGCGGTAACCGGGTCCCCGAGAAAAGCCAGCGCAACACCATCCCCAGTGGGCAGCGGAATCATCTCCTTCCTGTCCTCCGCCTTCCGGTAAGCGCGACTTCTCTGAACCGCCGCGGTGAGCTGCTGAACGATCTCGGCCTGTTTATCAGTGGGCAGCTTCGAATATCCGACCACGTCCGTAAACAAAACCGAAACATGCTGCAACTCCGGCGCTTTTCGCTCCGTGCTCATGGATGCGATGTATTCCGATTCCCGAATTGCGGCCGACCGTTGGAGTCAAGCATGGATTGAAGCTGGGGAAGGCCCACCCACAACTGGCAAAGCCATGCTGAGTTGTGGAGCAGGTTGGGCATAATGGTAGGCGTTCATTGTACATTATTGCCCACATTATCCGGAGGGCGGCGAAATTAGTCATCTCAGAACGAGCGGTCGCTATCGTTGGCAGATAATTGAGGTGACTGCCACCCCATTGTTTGAGGTGATTGAGGTGACTGCCACCCCATTTTCCTACGCACCGCCTCAGGTGCTGGGTTGGAAGTACTAAATTCGCTACCCCCAAATGAGGTGGCGGCGCTACCGCAAATAACCCACGAATCTAAGAGGTCGAGGGCTTGCTGAAATCTTAAAGTAACCGTAGAGTTTATGATGGCGGGTGGCACTACGTTGCTAAGGGCCGTCCCGCCCTCACGGATTCGGTGAATGTCTGCGCAAGCTCAAGCATCGGCACACGTCTTAGTTGGCCAGTCGCCACGGATCAGAACCATATTGCGGCTTGTGGAGAAATTGGGCCGCTGCCGTTGGCCAGTACTTTTACTAGGCGAGACCGGCACGGGTAAAGAAGTCGTTGCGCGATCTATCCATGATGTTAGTCCCGTCGGTCCGTTTGTCACCATCGACTGCTCCTCGCTGGTGGGCCCGCTCATGGAGAGCGAGCTGTTCGGTCATGTGAAAGGCGCTTTCACGGGCGCGGTCGGCACCAAAACCGGCCTGATTGAAACAGCCAATGGGGGCACGGCCTTTTTCGACGAAATCGGCGAGTTGCCCCTCGATCTGCAAGCCAAGCTTCTTAGAGTCCTGCAAGAGAAGGAATTCCGCCCAGTCGGTTCGCTGATCCAGCGTAAGTCGGATTTTCGCGTTATAGCAGCTACCAATCGCGACCTGGCGAAGGAAGTGGAAAAGGGAACCTTCCGGCGCGACCTGTTCTACCGCCTGAATGTGGTGAACGTAAAGATCGCTCCGCTGCGCGACCGCAAGGAAGATGTTCCCGCGCTGATCGCTCATTTCCTGGCGCGCTACGGCAAGAATCACAGTTTGACGCAGGAAACGCTGGAGGCCATGATCTCTTACGATTGGCCGGGCAACGTGCGCGAGCTCGAAAATTGCATCCAGCACCTGGTGGCGATTAATTCCGGACCTCTGCTGCACGTGGCCGAACTCCCTTCCATGTTGCAAAATCATCTGATGGCCAGGAGGACCCAGCTTCTGTCGTTGGCCGTCGGTTCCAATCCCTTTCCCAAGCCCCCGGGCGAGGCCTTCGCCCACGAGCATCGTTCCGATTCCCAACCTGGGCGGTCACCCATTGTCCCGCTCAATCAAATCGAGCGCCGCGCCATCATCGATGCCCTCGCGTATACCAAGGGCGATCGAGCCATCGCGGCGAATCTGCTAGGCATCGGCCGGACGACCCTGTATCGAAAGCTCAAAGAGTATCAGCTCGCGGTCTGAGCGCTCCGTTGAAGGCGCGGTGCAAATTTCATCACCTTTGGTGGGCCGCAGGCCAATGGGCACTCCCTTACGGTCGCGGTTCTGAAAGGCGGCGACTGATACCGCAGCGCTTACAGAACCGCGCGCGTAAGCAAGCGCCGGCAGCGTCTAAGGGCTCAGAAATCCTGATACAAAACGGCGCTCGCCAGCACTCACATGAGTGGCGGACTCAAAAGCACTCAAACTCCTATTAGTGGAAGACGATCTCGAAGATGAACAGCTCATATGCGAGGCGCTCATCGAGATTGAAGAACAATGGCAGTGGCGCAACTGGCGCTCGTCCAGCATCGTTCAGGTGGAACGGCTGGCGGACGCGGTGGCTTGTTTGCGGCAACAGACATTCGACATCATCCTGCTGAACCTGAGCTTACCCGACAGCCCGATCCTGCTGGACTCCTTTCTGGAAACGAACGCGGCGGCGCGGGGCGCGCCTATCGTGGTGTTGGCGGACGCCGAAGACGACAAGCTCGCCAATTGGTTGCTGCGCGAAGGCGCCCAGGACGTGTTGCTGAAGTCCGAGTTGGAGTGCGCGCCCATGGCGCGGTCCTTGCGTTACGCCATCGAGCGCCAGCGCAAAATCGAAACGCTTCGGGCCTCTCCGTTCCTGGACGAGCTCACCGGCGCGTTGACCTCGCGGGCATTCTTCACGATTGCCGGACATTCCGTTCAGCTCTCGCGGCAGAACCGCTCAGTCCTCTTTGCCGCAACGATCGAGATCTTAGAGCTTGCGGAAAAGACGCAGGACGATCGGGAAGCACGAGAGCTGGTTTTCATCCGCGCGGCGGAAGTGCTCCGGCGAACTTTTGAGGCGCCGGCGCTGGTGAGCAGGCTGGCGGCGTGCCGTTTCGGACTGATCGTGGCCGGAATGAACGAGAGCATCGTGGAGAATTTGCTGCATCGCGGCGCGCTTGAAATCGAGCAAGCGGCGCGCAACCAGGGACAGTCTCGCGCGGCCGCGCGCTTTTCAATTCAAGAAGCGGATCTCGACACCGGCCTTGAAGAACAATTCGGCATTTATGCGGATCGATTGGCCGAAGTACGGCAGTAGGCGAAAACCGCTATTCTGGCTGATTGAAAATCGCTCTCGACGCAACCTATAGCCTGGGCCCGAATCTGTCGGGCGTCGGCGTGTACTCACGAGCGATTCTAAGCGGGCTGGCGCAGGCGCATGCCGAAGCCGACTATTCATTCTGCTATCGCCCGCATCGTTTCCGTCAATCGTTTTCCGAGCGGCTCCCGCGAAACTGCCGCCGCACGCTCTTGTGGAACGGTTGGCCGAGTTCACCCGATCTATTTCACGGACTCAACCAGCGCATCGATTCGCTCCGTTACCGGCGTACAGTAGCGACCTTCCACGATCTATTCGTGATGACGGGCGACTATTCCACGCCGGAATTCCGGCGGAGATTCACCGGGCAAGCCAGGACGGCAGCCGAGCGCTCCGATCTCATCATCGCAGTGTCCCGCTTCACGGCCGGTCAGGTGCAGGATCTGCTGAAGGTTGAGGCGGCCAGGATCCGCGTGGTTCCGCACGGAGCAACGCCGGCAACGGCACCTGCGCAACCGGCGACGCGAGACCGAATGATCCTGTTCGTCGGCGCCTTACAGCGTCGAAAGAATATCGTCCGGCTGGTGGAGGCGTTCGAAGAAACCGCACCGGGCTGGAAGCTGGTGCTGGCCGGCTCGCTCGGCTTTGGCGCGGAAGAGATCCTGGCGCGAATTCAGCGCAGTCCCCGGAAGGCAGATATCCGAACCCCGGGATACGTACCCGGCATTACTTTGGAAGAACTCTTCCAACGCGCTTCTGTTTTCGCGTTTCCATCCTTGGATGAGGGATTCGGCATGCCCGTTCTAGACGCGATGGCCAGGGGCGTTCCGGTGCTTACTTCCAACGCGTCGGCGCTGCGGGAGGTGAGCGGCGGCGCGGCCTTGCTGGTGGATCCGTCGGACGTAGCGTCCATCGCGGCTGGATTGCGCAGGCTCACCGGGGATCAAACCCTGCGGGACGAGTTGATACGCAAAGGTCTGGAGCGCAGCAAAGAGTTTAACTGGGAGAAAGCGGTGGAACAAACCTGGAATGTCTATCTGGAACTGCTCGGCGGTTAATGTTTTTCTTCGTCGATCGCGATCTTAAGAGCCTTCAAAAACTTGTGATCCTGTGTTGTCAGCTTGATCTTGCCGGTTGATTCAAACCGGCGCTTGGGTGGCGCGGCTTCGGTCTCCGCCTCGAGTTCCGCATCGTCGGATTCGAAGCCCTCGGATTCCTCACGTTTGTTGAATCCGATGGTGGCTTCCAGAACCAGGAAGACGTCGTATCCGGCTCGCTTGATCTCTCCGATAGCCGCGGCAATGCGATCGGAATCCGAGAGAGACTCGTTGATCGCGTTGCCAAGCTCCTGCATCAACTCTTTCAGTTTTTCTTCCACACCTTGCCCCTTTCTTGGTGGGCCATTCTAAGCATATCACTCTACCTTCTTGATGTTGGCAAGGCAAGTACAGTTTCAGACAATATGAAAGTGGCCCCGGCATAGGATTCCGCTCTTGCAAAAGATATCGGCAAAAGCAAACATTCCCAGTAGCCGAAGAGCCCCTAAGGGGCCTTAGTTTCTGCTTCCGCTACACTGGTATTGGCAGCATGTTTGCACTCGCGAAGAAGTTCTTGGATCACGTGATCCCTGGGGTTGCCCGCCCCATACATAGCCTTTGGAATCAGTTCATCGGCTTGCTTTTCATCGTCTTCGCCTTGATTCCTGTTCCCGGCGCGATACGGATATTTGGCAAGGAGGGCAGCGGTCCTCGTTTGGCTTTGACCATTCCGTTTGTTCTGATCATGGGCTGGTTCGGTGTGTCGTCGTTTTTGAAAGCTCGCAAGATCGACAGGTCATGACCGACTCCGGCGCCCAGCCCGGTGAATTTCCCTATACCCGCGGGATCTATCCCGACATGTACCGGGGGCGGCTGTGGACCATGCGTCAATACGCCGGCTTCGGCACGGCCGAGGAAAGCAACGGCCGTTACCGGTACCTGCTTTCGCAAGGCATCACCGGACTCTCGGTCGCGTTCGATCTGCCGACACAGATGGGACTGGATTCCGATCATCCACTCGCCGCCGGTGAGGTTGGCCGCGCGGGCGTCGCGATCTGCTCTTTAGCCGACATGCAGCGCCTGTTCGACGGCATTCGCCTGGCGGATATCACCACCTCGATGACCATCAACTCCACCGCGTCGATACTCCTTAGCTTCTACGCACTGGTGGCGCGCGGCCAAGGCGCGAACCTGCGGACGATTTCCGGCACGGTGCAGAATGACATTCTCAAGGAATACATCGCGCGTGGAACCTACATTTATCCGCCTCGTCCCGCGATGCGCATCATCACCGATCTGTTCGCCTGGGCCGCGCGTGAAATGCCCGAGTGGAATACCATCTCCATCAGCGGCTATCACATTCGCGAAGCGGGCTCCACCGCCGTGCAGGAAGTTGCCTTCACGCTGGCCAACGCCATCGCGTATATCGCCGCCGCCGTCGAAGCCGGTTTGGCGGTAGACTCCTTTGCCCCGCGGCTCTCTTTCTTCTTCAACTCGCACAATAATTTTCTGGAGGAGATCGCGAAGTTTCGCGCCGCGAGGCGTCTATACGCCTGCATCATGCGCGATCGCTTTGGAGCGGCGAATCCGCGCTCGATGACGATGCGTTTCCATGTGCAGACCGGCGGCTCCACGCTGACGGCTCAACAGCCGGACGTGAACGTGGTGCGGGTTTCGATGCAGGCGCTGGCGGCGGTACTGGGCGGCGCGCAATCGCTGCACACGAATGGCAAGGACGAAGCGCTGGCGTTGCCGACCGAGGAATCGGCGCGCCTGGCGCTGCGAACGCAACAGATCATCGCGCACGAGAGCGGCGTAACCAACACAGCGGATCCGCTGGGCGGCAGTTATTACATCGAACAGCTCACCGGTGAAATCGAACGCGGCGCCCAGGACTATATCGCGCGCATCGATGCCATGGGCGGAACGCTGGCCGCCATCGAAAATAACTTCATTCAAAGCGAAATCCAAAACGCGGCCTACGAATACCAACAGGCGGTGGAGCGCGGCGATACGATCGTGGTCGGAGTAAACCGGTTCAAGCAGCAGGAAAAGGAATCGGCCGGAACGTTCCGCCTGGATCCCGAACTCGAGCGGCGGCAAATTGAAAGATTGCGCGATCTGCGCGCCTCGCGCAGCGCGTCCATTCTGGAGGAGCGGCTCTTTGCGTTGGAACAGGCGGCAAGGTCCAGCGACAATCTGATGCCGCACATCCTGGCGTGCGCCGAAGCCATGGGCACCGTGGGAGAAATCTCCGATCGGCTGCGCGCGGTGTTCGGCGAATACCAAGAGCGCTGACATAGAAGTCCGTGCGGCACATGCATTCTTGCCTGTGTGGACCGTAGAGCGATTTTTTCGCGGCTTATAATACGAATGTCCATGACTCCACTGCCCCTGGTGTCCGAGATTGTGCTGGCGGCGCTGGTGGTCGTGGCTTCCATCTACGATATTAGGTTCCGCCGAATTCCCAATTGGCTCGTGGTAACAGGCTTCTTCCTGGGCCTGGCGTTAAATCTATTTTTCTTTCGCGTGGACGGCTTGATTGTTTCGCTCCTCGGCGCGCTCCTGGCGTTCGCCGTCTACCTTCCATTTTTCGCCCTGCGCGCAATGGGAGCCGGGGACGTGAAATTGATGATCGCAATCGGAGCGTTCGTGGGCGCCAGAAACTGGCTCATCCTGTTTCTCATGACCGCGATTCTGGGAGGTATTCTCGCGATCTGCCTGCTGTCGATCCGTGGAGGATTGATTCGGACGTTCAAAAACGTACTATTCATCCTGGGGGAACTGGTACGGCTGCGTATGCCATATCAAGGCGATCCGGCATTGGATATCGGCCATCCGCGCGCCGTGACCCTGCCCCACGGCGTTTCCATCGCGCTTGGAACCATGGTGTTCTTGTTGCTGGAAATTCTTCCAGCAACATAGTAATGACCGTTCTGGGCCAAGTGCGCATTGTAATCCCGGCAGGTCCACGCTAAAACTGTAGCGGATGACAATTTTGTGCAACCTTGCGGATCATTGGAAAGAACTGCATCGCCTCAGCACGACTTCGTATGAAACGCTCAGTGACGCCTTTCAGGACCATCTGAGAACTGGCCGCCGTTTGTTCAAATTATCCGAGGGAACGATCAGGCGGGAGGAGGAAGACTCGCCGGAAATATCGGCGGGAAGCGGACCGCGCATCGAAACGCCGATCGTCGTGGAATCGGAAACATTCGCCACGCTCAGTTTTTCCTCACCGTCCGCGAACGTTGCGCGGACCTTCTCGGGCGCGGAAAAGGAACTGATCGAACTGATGGCCCGCAGCCTCGGGCGAATCATCCTGGAGCATCGTCAACTCGATCGTCTGAAGTTTCAGGCCCGGCACGATTCACTGACCGCCCTGCCCAATCGGGTGTTCTTCATTGAACTCCTGGAGTCGGCGCTAGTCCAGGCCAGGGAGCGTGCGGGCCTGCTGGCCGTGCTGTTCATCGATCTGGATCGATTCAAGCAGATCAACGACACGCTGGGACACGCTATCGGCGATCGTTTGCTGCAGAACGTAGCGGTGCGTTTGCGGAGCCTGCTCACGGCCGGCGATCTGACGGGCCGCATGGGCGGCGATGAATTCACTGTTGTGTTGCCGCGCCCGCGGGATGTCCACTCGGTCATCGGGGCGTCTCAGGAATTTCTGGACGCGCTTCGTGAGCCCTATCGCTTCGACGGTCACGAGCTATTCGTCACCGCCAGCGCCGGAATCGCGATGTTTCCGCAACACGGCAACACTGCCGCCGACTTGCTGCACAACGCCGACCTGGCCATGTACCGCGCCAAGAACGCGGGCAAGGATGCCCTAGAAGTCTTCGTAACGGAAGACCTCGCCCTGGGATTGGAACGTCTGCGCCTGGAGAATGCGCTCCGCCGCGCGATCGAGAATCGCGAATTCGATCTCCTCTATCAGCCCGTGATGCGGATGAATGGGGAAATCGATGGCCTGGAAGCGCTGCTCACCTGGAGACATCCGCTCCATGGAACTATTTCTCCCAAACAATTCATACCGATCGCGGAAGAGGCTGGCCTCATTGTTCCGATCGGCTCCTGGGTGCTTCGGCAAGCTTGTCTGGAGGGCGCTCGCTGGCGAAAGGCGGGTTATCTTCCAATTCGCATTTCGGTAAATGTGTCGGCGTTGCAGTTCGAGCGCGGAGATTTTGCGGAAACCGTGGCGGACGCACTGGCGCTCAGCGGGTTTCCTTCGAAGTGCCTGGAGCTCGAGCTGACCGAAAGCTGTGTGATGCGCGACCTTGCCGGATCGGTGATCCGCATGTCTCGGATCCGGGATCTCGGCGTCAGCATCTCGATTGACGATTTTGGCACGGGCTATTCCTCGCTCAGCTACTTGACCAAGCTTCCAGTGGATTCCCTGAAGATAGACCAATCATTTGTGCGAAATCTACAAGAGCCCGAGGGTTCACTGCCGGTGGTCCAAAGCATCGTGCGATTGGCGCACAGCATGAATCTTACGGTGGTGGCTGAAGGCGTCGAAACGGCCGCGGAGTTGGACTTGGTCCGTGTGCTAGGGTGCGACAAGGTGCAGGGACATGTTTACGGTCCGTCGCTGAGCCGCCAGGCGACGGAAACACTGTTAATGAATCGCAACGCCGTACACGCGCTTGTGTAACTTGTTCTGCCGGTATTGAATCGCTCACGAACCGGTTTGTACCATCCCCATGGTGCAGCCTGTCGTTGGCTGCCACTGGCGTTTGGCCATTTCGGTCGACGTGTTGTGACGAATCTATCCTCTCGAGTGAAGGGCAGGGCCCGCCGAACTGGTTTGTCTTGGGATTGCTAGTGTCTGTCGCTAGTGTCTTGTGTAGTGCGTCATTTTCACGTATAGTCGGCTAACCGAACAGTCGATTCCGGCGTGCAAACCAGCATTACAGTTCGACCTGGTTCTTCGCCCACGCGCTCATCCTGCCGACCATCCGGCAAGACACTCAACGCCGTCCTCTACTGGTCCATCGGCGTTGTAGAGCGGTGCGAGAAAGATTCCATGCCGCGCGGCAATTGTCTCGATCTCCTCAACCCGCTCCGGAGTGATGAACCCCCTTCCTTGGGAGAAAGGCTCGAACCGGCGCTCCAGAGCCAGAGCCATGCCTTCGAGCAGGCATCCGTGAACTACATCGGGGAATGGATGCCGATTCAGAATGCCCTGAAAATCCGGCTTGAATCTCAATCCGCCAGTGATCTGTCCCAGACCTCCGAAGAAGATTTTGGCGCCGGCCATCTGCCCGCTTGGGGACAAGTTCTTCGGGTAACCCGCATCGCAAACGATCGCGCCGGGCGCGATCCGGCCCAATAGAAGCGAAGGGGATGCCAAACTCGCCGCGCAGATCGCGACGTCGGCCTCCGCGGAGAATTGCTGGAGCCCGGTCGCGATCTCTACCTGAACTCCATCGGCCTCCAACTCCGCGGCGAGCGTTCGCAGCCGCTCCATGTTGCGTGCATTGAGCAGCACCCGCTTCACGACAGGCGCCAAACAACGGGCACAGCCGGACCCCACATCTCCTGTCGCTCCCACGATGAGCAGCGTGGATCTTCGGAGGTTTCGACCCTCCAGCGCGCACATCTTCTTGATGCCCTGAACGATGAAACCAACTGTCAACGTATTGCCGGTGGTGAAGACCGTACCGTGTCTTTCTGGAAGCTGATCCAAATTGCCCTCGATCAAAATGGAACTGAATCCGCCGAGACTGACGATCTTCGCTCCTGCCTTGATCGCGTAGGCCGCCGCCCCTCGAACGCGGGCGAGGTTGTCGCGCATGTAGTTGGCATCCAGGCGGTCCGGAGGAATGAAGGAATCGATGTAGACACCGCGCGCCTTCCCGCCGGCGATCGATCCGGCTTCGACGTGACAGATCGCTCTGGGCGGAATCCATGGAAAGATGTCCCTGATCTCGTCATCCGGCAGAGGCGGATGTTCAGGTCCGCGCAGGACTGCGAGCACGTCCGCGGCCGCTCTCCAACATTCCTGATGCCCGATCAAAGCGAAATCGACGTCGATCGCCGGCGCTTGCTGGGCTACATTGGCGGCTACACCGGCAACTGACTCACCCATGCAAGTGTTACCTCCCCGGGCAGTCCCAGCATGTCCAGCGTCTTGAGGTACTGCCGCAACGACGCTCCGCGCAGCTCGGCCGCGGTCAAGCTCACTTCGGACAGGGATGGCTTCACGCAACTGTCGTGGCACACTTCGCAGTGCCCATGCGTGCATTCCCTCGCAAGCATCTCCGCCAGCGTGGTCATCACCTCAAGGTGCAGCCCGTGCACCTTGTCGTCGAAGCGCTGCGCATCCAAGGCTCGCTCGGTTCTGAGTATCGCCATCGCGTGTTCAATGTGCTCTTCTTCCTCCGCCGCGATGGAGGCAAACGTCCTACCCATGCTCCCCGGCGCCACCTTCCCGGCGCGTGCATAGCTTGCGACGGCGAAGGATTCAAGCATGATCTCCTGGACGATCAGGCAGCCAATGAAGTCGCGCTCCGCGATGCGGCGCATGAAGGCCTCGCGGAGCCGCTTCCAATGCTTTGCGTTGACGTTATTGGGCACGTCCACTCCAATCTTGCGGCCCTCGGCGGCGAACGCGGCAGCATGCCCCTGTTCACCCGCCGCATGCTCCAACGCGTCGGCTGCTTCCGCGGGATCGTCACATATCGTCGATAAGGCGGTGTAGTTCAACGCCGCGACGAGTTCGCCGGTCATAGCCTGCGCCAGGATGTCTTGCCAGATCAGGGCAAAGGGTGTGAGAAAAGTACCTTCACTCGGAAGTGAGCAGTTCAGATCGATAACGGGTTCCATGTGTCCTCCAGTCGTTAGTGGAATCGTTCAGGCCAGATGCAAGTGCATGGCCGAATTCACGGTAAATGAAGTACATCCGAGGGTCGGGCCACCGATCCTCCGCCGCGCAAGTGTCCGATTTCAGCGGATTACCCTGGTTCTCCGAACATCGTGACGGCGGGATCACAAACTTTTCTACGCACCGGCGTGGAGAAAAGTTCAACGGATGAGGATGGTCCGCTCCGTTATTGCTCGCGAGGCAGGTGCAGGGTCGATGCGCGGGCAATCTTTCTTACCGAGTCTGCAAGAGCCCGCGGTGCCTCTTAGAATTGAACCCTCACTGAAAACTGAATCAGGCGCGGACCACCTATTCGTGATGGTGCAAGCCCGAATTCTCGTCCACGAAGATCGGGGCATGATGCGTCGGCCAGAGGCTTCCTCTCCGACCGGTCTTGTCCGCCGACAAGCTCGCGCCCCTCGCCAAGGGAGCGGTTTTTACCCGGCGATGCGGTCGATCACGGCGCTCGTGACCTCGTTCGTGTGACTTGTCCCGCCCAGATCCGGCGTCTTGAATTTCCCCTCTGCCAACACACCCGCCACGGCCCGCTCCACGGATCGTCCGGCCTCCTCCAGTCCCAGATGCTCGAGCATCATCCCCGCCGACAAGATGGACGCCAGTGGATTCACGATGCCCCTGCCGGCGATACCGGGAGCCGATCCATGCACGGGCTCGAACATGGAAGGAAAGCGCCGCGTAGGATCGAGATTCGCGCTGGGGGCCAGACCGATGCTGCCGGTCAGAATCGCCGAAACGTCGCTCAGGATATCCCCGAACAGATTCGAAGCGACCACCACGTCAAAACTTTCCGGACGCCTGATAAAGTTCATCGCGGCGGCGTCCACCAGCAGCGATTCGGTTTCAATATCCGGATATTCCGAGGCGACGGCTTGAAACGCCCGGTCCCACAACACCATGCCGAAGCCCTGCGCATTGGACTTGGTGATGGAAGTGACGCGCCGTTGCTTATTGCGCTTGCGCGCCAGCTCAAAAGCGAACCGTACCACGCGATCGATACCGCGCCGCGTGAAAACGGCGGTCTGAATGGCCACTTCCTCCGGTTGATGATGATAGACGAACCCGCCGACCTGCGCATATTCGCCCTCGGTATTTTCGCGCACCACCACCATGTCGATCGCGCCCGGCCGCGCCAGCGGCGAAGGGACGCCGTCGTACAGGATCGCGGGACGAACATTGGCGAATTGATCGAAGGCGCGGCGAATAGGCAGCAGCAATCCATTCAGCGTGATGTGGTCCGGTATCTGCGGATCGCCGACGGCGCCGAGCAGAATCGCATCCATGGGACGCAACTGCTCCAGCGCATCGGCCGGCATCATGCGGCCATGGTGGAAGTAGTAATCGGCGCCCCAATCGAACGCTTTTAGATCGAAGCTTGCATCGTAGCGCGGGCCGATGGCTTCCAAAACGCGGAGCGCCGCCGGAACCACTTCCTGGCCGACGCCGTCGCCCGGAATGACAGCGATGGAAAATCGTTGCATCGCTCCATTTTAGTGATCGGTGAGCGGTAATTGTTGAGATAATAGAAGCGTGCGGATCTTCCTGTCGCTCCTGCTTTCCATGAGCCTGTGCGCCGTGGCGCAAACGACGGCTCCAGACGACAAGCAAGCCGTTGCGCCGCTCGCGCAAGGCCCGCTCGATTACGTATGTCCGATGGACAAGGATGTGCGCGCCGACAAGCCGGGATACTGCCCGCGCTGCCACATGAAACTGGTGCTGGGTGTTCCCGGCGATAGCGAGTTTCCCGTGGACCTCACCATTTCGCCCCGCAGGTTCCAGGCCGGCGGCAAAGTTCAACTCACCTTCCGCGTGCGGGATCCCAAGACCGGGAAAACCGTCGATCATTTCGAGATCGTTCACGATAAGTTCTTCCACATGTTTGTGGTCAGCCAGGACCTTGGGTATTTCCTGCACGATCACCCCGTACCACAAGCGGATGGCACATTCGTATTCGACGCCGTTTTTCCCAAGCCGGGAATGTATCGCGTAGGCGCTGACTTTTATCCCGCCGGCGGAACCCCGCAATTGATCGCGCGTACGGTAATCGTACCGGGCGCCGCAGGTAGCGATCTCAGCGTCGCTGAACCGCATCTAAAGCCCGCGCTCGGCGTCAGCCATTGTGAGAACATGGATGTGGAACTGGCGATGGATCCGCCGGAGCCGATCGCCGGCACGAAAACCCTGCTCTTCTTCCGCATCAAGCCGGCGGATGGCATCGAGCAATATCTGAGCGCTTGGGGACACATGCTGGTGGCTAGCGACGACCTGATCGATCTGATCCACGATCATCCCTTCATAGCCGATGGCGGGCCGCGGATGCAGTTCAACATCATCTTCCCGCGAGCGCGTACCTACAAGATCTGGGTCCAGTTCCAGCGCAAAGGCGTCGTAAACACGGCGTCGTTCACGGTCCCCGTATCTGAACTCAAATAGCTGAATCTCCTGCCTTGTAACGGTGGCAACAGTGCTCTACTGTCGTTGAGGTCGAGTGGGGTTGGTCTGGTCAGTTCGCGGCGCCGACAAGCGCATGCCGCAGGTGGGAATATACCGGGTGCGCTTCCGATTTGCCACCGTATGGCGTGTGATTCATATCTACAAAAAAGAATCGCGAATCGTCATCGAAGACGGCGTCCACCGCGCCGAACTCCAACTGCATCGCTTCCCACACCGCGCGCGCCGCCGGCACGAGCCCAGCCGGGAGGTCTTCAGGCATGCTGCCCGAGACCGGAGAGTTCCCGTGGAAATGGTAGTGAGTGCAGGCGTCGCAATAGGGCAACTTCTTGACTGTGGTCCGGCAGATTGCGTTCGCGACGCTGATCTGATCCAGAAAGAAGTGAATGCGGCAGAAGCGTTGCTCGCGATTCTCGATGAACCGCTCCACCACCAGTTGTGAATCGTTCCACCATTCCACCGGAACGGATTTGCGCGGCAGGACGGGATACATGTTCTGGACGCTGACGCGACGCGCCAGCAACGTTTCGCGAAGGCTCATCAGTGTTTGGCTGGGCTCTTCAATGCCCAACGCGGCACGCTCTTTCGCTAACATCCGGTACTCGATCTCGCCGCCGGCGTTCATGTTCGTTTTTACAATGACCAACTCGTCCGGGTCGCCTTCCTGCGAGGTAAGCGAAGCCGGCAGGCCCAAACGCAGACAAGTTGCGTGTAGAAGCCGCTTGGAGACGCTGGTGGCGGCGGCGTTGAAACAGCGGATTCCGCGGTGCGACAGCTCGCCGGTCAGCTCATCCCGTCCTTCCACGAATCCGGAGGTGAGCGTCGCGTTCAGGTGAAAGAAGAAGAATTTGCACTGCGGGTTCATCTGGAGTGCCACGTCACGCCAGGGCTGAGCGATGCTTGCGGTCAATACCCTGCTCCCCGGAAGAGTGCGAAACAACAGAAATTCCGGCGATCCATTCCAGTCATAGATGGTACACGTGTCTGATAGTTCCATGAGTGTCGCCCCGATAGGATAATATCCATGGACTCGGCAGGCCTGGAGAAGGCGCGCAAAGCTCCGGAATCATAGAGCCAGACCCTTCTGCGCACCGGAACGTTAAACTTCGAGTCCACCGTTGAGCATGGGCCACCTTCCTTTATTTAAATGATGAACAACACCTTTCAAACGCGCATCACGGCGGGAGGCGCATCCACAGGACTGACCCAGGACGCGGGGAAGAAGGAATCCAAACGGTGCTCTTCGCCTATTGCTGCGAATTAATTTTAAGACTAAGTGAAGACGGTAGCGAAGTCAAGTAAAAACTCAAATGAAATATCACCGCCCATCCAACTATTCAAAGAGCTTTGACGGCCGTAACGCTTTCGTCCGACAGGAGTCAGACAGCCGGCGTCGATGATGCCAACTACTTTCGTATTTTCCGGCCACGGAACACGAAAACAAACCAAAGGAGGCGGCTCAACGACACTCTTATCAGAACGACAAATCGTGATAAAAAGCCCAAGCCGTGACGAAGTTGCAAGAAAGTGATGAGTGTATGCCGGTGTACGTCGAGAGATGCTCCCCATAGCATAGTGATTACTTGACTATTCTGACGCACCAGTTGGCGGGATGGCCTGAAAAGACCTACCCATGGTGGCGAATCATTAATCATTAAAGATATAACCACGCTGACGAGTCGCGCAGAACCGGAAAAAGAGACGCTGCCTGAAGCAGCCGGAAGTCATCCAGGGTACAAGCGAATACAGCGCTAGGCTACCGTTTAGGTCTCTTTATTGTGTGCGGCCTGATCATCCTCGCTATCGGGGTATTCCTGATCGGTAATCGGGAAGGCGCCGATATGCGCGTCGGCGGAATCCACGAAGGAACGGTCAAGCGCATTGAATTACCGAAACGGCCGATGAAAAAGTCACGGTGGTAATGGACATGTACCGGGCGACGAGCGAGGTTCTCAAGAACGATTCTGTGGCGTCCATCAAGCCGGAAGGCTTGTTGGGCGACAAGTAGGTGGAGATCTCGTTCGGATCGCCGGATGCGCCCAAATTAAGAAATGGGGATACCATCGCTAGTGCCCTTCCGCGCGACATTTCAGATCCGATCGCAAAGACCAGCACCATCCTGGACAGCACCAAAGGAGCCGTGGAGAACATCGAGGGAGCGGCGGACTATTTGAAATCGGCAAGCGCCCAAGTGAACGAAGGCAGGGTAATGTGGGAGCGCTAGTCAACGACAAGACGATCTATCGCGAAGCGGCCGCGGGCGCTACCGCTTTCCAGGAAAACATGGAGGCATTGAAGCATAACTTTTTCCTGCGTGGCTTTTTCAAGAGGCGTGGATATAAGACTCGATCGAAATGCGCGCTCACGAAATCGCTCAATTGCCGGTGGAGCCATCGCTGAAGAAGTTTGAGTATGACCCGGTAAAGATTTTCGACAAACCGGATACGGCGAAACTGAAAAATCGGAAAGCCTTGGACGAGGCCGGACGATTTCTGGAAACGAACAAGTTCGGTTTGGCCGTAGTGGCCGCCTCCACCGGCATGCTGCTCACTGAAGCGCGCAGCATGGTGGTTCGCGATTACACTACGCAGAATTTCAAATTCGACGAGACGCGCCTGAAGACCGTCGGGTCGGGAAAGTCGCCGGATGCGGACGACAGGGGCAAGTCCGGCTATTTGCTGAAAAGTGCAATGTCCGAATCAGGCGGGAACGTCTCGATCCTGGCGCCGGCGGGCAGTGTGAGCGGCGTTCGCAAGTAGTAAGTGCGGTCGAATTCGGGCCTATAGTTATAGACCCAAAGGAGTGGCTCAATGGCGCTTGCCGGGCTATCGGCGACGACCTTTACGGAACTGCCTTGTTTCAGATTCTTCGGACGGAGAGCGGCGATGGTCAGGGGATGCTTCAGCGTGAGAGTGCCGTGGACCACTACTTCGGCTCCCGTTTTCGGATTACGTTTCGAGTGCGGACCATATTCTGGATTTTTGTCTAACAATGCTGGATCGCCTTCCGGCGATCCGCCTTCCACCCAATCCGCGATCAGATGAATCTCTTCCTGGGTCAGGGCCTCGTCGTCGGCCAGGTCCCCGAAGCCTTTGATCGCTCCAAACGGGGGCATGCGGCGTTCCAGCACCTCTTCCTTGATTGCCTTAGCCCAAGGGCGAGCCTGTTCGAAGGTGGTCAGGGCGAAGGATGAGCCGCCCTCGCGGTGGCAGGATGCGCAGCGCTTGTCGATTATGCGCGAGATCTCGCGCGACCAGGTAATCTTGGTTGAAAAAACATCGTGGGCGCTCAGCGAAATGCCGACGCCCACGATAAATAGGAATAACCCAAACTTCATTGGAGCTGACCGGCCGGAGGCTTGTCCTACTGGCCGCTGGTCGTGGTTGGCGCGGTGACCGGCTTCTTCGGAGTGAAGAACTCTTTCATGCTCATGTCCGCCGGCATCACCACATCATAGAACCCGATCATCATCTCTTCCCAGCTCTGTTCGCCGAAACGAACTGTAGCCGTCGGATCGGGATTGGCCGGATTGTTGGGTGAGTTGTCAAACCACCCCGTGACTTCGATGCGCGATCCAGGAGGAAGAATCAATGGCTGGGTTAGCGTGTAATCGAGTTGCCAGAAGAAGTCGTACTTCGGCACTCGCAGCAGAACCTCGCTCTTTCCGTCCGGATAAACCGCGCGATATTCGAACGCCTTCCCGCGCACGTGCATATGCGGGAAGAAGTTCAGAATCGTCACGCCGTTCGGGAACACGTTCTTGGCGTCCACGCGATAGTTCGGATCGCCCGGCGGAATCTTAAAGCTGAGATTGTTTCCACCGATCGTGAGCGCGCGCTCGGTCGGCTTTTCCTTGGCGAAAACAAGTCCGACTTTCGTATGGTCGTCGGTTTCCTTGCCGCTCGCCGTGTAGTGGATCTGCAGCACCAGATCCGAACCGGCCTTGATCATCTTGCCCAGGCCGGGCCGCCACATTTCCGGCACCTTGCCTGGCGTATAGATCATGAGGATGTCATTTCCGCCGCCGGAGGTGTTGTTGAAATCCTTTCCATGGCCTGGCGGAACATAGGGAACACCTGGCTCGGCTTCACGAAGCCATTTGGATTCCGGATCGCGAACAAAGATCACCACGTGATGCACCACGGTGCGATCGCTGGGCCGCGCTTCCGCCGCCTGGATCCATTGATCCTGCGTGAACTTCGTTGGAAGCACGACATACATATACTGGATATCGCCCTTGGCCGGGATATGGAAGGTGTTCATGTCCAGCACCAGATCGGGCTTCGGAATGTTCCATCCATCCACGTACTGGCGGGGCTTGGGCGCATCTTTCAGATCGCCTTCCTTGGCGCCGCCATCTACCCACGCCACCAGCGTGTCGATTTCCTGTTTACTGAGCGAGCGATCGTCCGCGAAGTGGCCGTACCGCGGATCGGCAAACCACGGCGGCATCTTCTTGGTGACGACGTCCGACTTGATCGCCTTGGCCCACGGACGCGCGTCCGTATAGGAAAGCAATGAGAACGGCGCGATCTCGCCGGGCCGATGGCATTCCTGACAATGGCTCTGCAGGATGGGAGCGACGTCCTTGTGGAACGTAACTTGTTGCCGCGCGTTCGCCGCCCAAGCCGCGGCCGCGGCCAACAAACCGAATGTTAAGAATTTGGTGTACTTCATGATTTAGAACCCCGAACCAGCTTGTGCCGCCGCAGGCTTCTTCGGCCGCATCAGATCCATTACCGTCTTATTCATGGGAACCGCCACATCGAAGAACCCGAACATCATCTCCTCCCAGGTTTGCTCACCGAAGTGAACTTCCTTGGTGGGATCGGGATTGTATTTGTTGTTCGCCGAATTATCGAAGTGGGCGGTACATTCAATCACCGTTCCCCTGGGCAATAACTTGGGCTGCGCCAGATCGTAGGTAAGCTGCCAATTGAAATCGTAGTGGGGCACGGCCAGGAGCGTTTCCTTCTCGCCGCTCGGATACGTGACGCGATATTCGAAATCCTTGCCTCGGAAATGCATGTGAGGCAACAGATTGATCAGAGTGGCATCGTCTTGGAGGGTGATCTTCGAATCCACGCGATAGTTCGGATCACCCGGCGGAATGGCGAAGTTGCCATTTACGGCGGCCAGGGTCAGAATGCGTTCGGTCGGCTTCACGGTCGCGAAAACAACACCGATCTTCGAAACATCCGAGCCCGCAGTCCCGTTGGCCGTGTAGTGCATCTGCAGCACGATGTCGGAGCCGGCTTTCACCAGCTTGGCCTGACCGGGCTTCAGCGTGTTGGGCAATGTGCCAGGAGCGTAACCGGCTAAGAAGTCGCCGCCAAATCCGCCGCCGTCCTGGTTCTTGTTCTGATTGCCGGACGCTTCGGCCTGACGCTGCCGCTCGCGCGGAACCACAGGTATACCGGGTTTGGCATCCTTTAGCCAGGGGCTGCCCGGCTCGCGGATGAACGCGATGATGTGGTGAACCAACGCGGGATTGCCCGGCCGAGCCTCGGCAAGCTGGACATACTTGTCTTCGGTAAAGCCAGTCGGGATCACAATGTACTGATAATCGATTGTGCCCGACGCCGGCACATTGAATGGCACCGACATGGAGAGAACCGCGTCCGGCTTACTGATGCGCCAGCCTTCTAACCATTCGGCCGGCTTGGGAGCGTCTTTGGGATTGCCCGCCGGTGCCCCGGTGTCCGCCCAGGATACCAGCGTGTCAATTTCCGCCTGTGAGAGGGATCGGTCATTGGAGAACTTGCCGTAATGCGGATCGGCGTACCACGGCGGCATTTTCTTAGTGACAACCGCCGTCTTGATGCCCTTCGCCCATGGACGGGCTGTTTCGTAGTTCAAAAAGGACATAGGGGCGGCTTCGCCCGGACGGTGACAGGTCTGGCAGTTTTTCTGTAAGACCGGTAACACATCCTTGTAAAAGGTGACTGGTGGCGGGGCGGTGGCTGCGGAAATCAAAGCCACGGTTCCAAGAGATAGTCCAAGTAAGCGCATTAACAATCCTCCCTGCTGGGTTCTTTTATTATGATACGGGATGGACGACCGATTTCGTTCTAGGAAAGTACGAACGAAGCCGAAAAAAACGGTTGTTTTGAGGTTGTTGAACCAGTCAAAGAGTGCCTGTCGGTTGTAGTAGCTCTACTTCTGAGGTCGTACGTGGTCCCTGGCAGAGCTTTAAGATATTTTCATAATGTCTTGCACTTGACAGATGGGTTATCATAGACCCTTACGCAGTAAGTACTATTCTAGGATCAATATGCCACCAAAAACCGGTGCCCCCGCACCGCCTTGCAGTGCATGTGTCCGCCCTCTCGGCTTGTCACGATTACGGGACACGGCCGGCATCTCGTTGGAAGAGATCGCCGCCGGCACAAAGATTAGCTTAAGGTTTCTCCGAGCCATTGAGGCGGAGGACTTCGACCAGCTTCCCGGTGGCATCTTCAATACCAGCTATCTTCGCCAGTACGCCGCGGCCATCGGGTACGATGCAGGCGAACTGCTGGCGCATTATGACCTTAAGATGAATGTGACCACGAGCCCGAAAGGGCCACAGCGCGAGGATGGCAGCCGTAGCCTGCTGGATCGCTGGCTCGGAATCCCGGCGCAAGCGCAGCGTTAAGCGCCCCTTATCCCCCTCCCACAACGTAGAGATACTCCCTAACCCGTTCTTACTTATTCCATGGAATCAGGCGTACTCGCGCCGATACAGTCTATAGGAGCGGAGCGCCAGACTCATTGATGAAGGGGAACCATGCAGATCAGCGATTCTAACAACATATCGGGACTGAGCAAATCCCCGGAGATCACACCAAACCAAAGTGGGCCTCGCCGCGGTCCTGCGGGTCAATCGGTTGCGGCCGATGAAGTTCAGCTCTCTAATCTTGGCGCACATCTCGCCGCGGCTCAAGGTAACTCCCCAGCCCAACTCCAAAAACTGTCCCATCTGGCGGCTGCGGTGGGGAGTGGCGCTTACCGGGTGGACGCCCACGACGTAAGCGGTCGAGTGATAGCAGATCACCTTCGATTTGGCGCGAAGCATGCGCTGTAGCCGGGACTTACAGTGAACGTTCAATTGGAAAGAGCAATGCAAGCGCGGCGGAGTTTGGAAAAAGTTCGGATAAAGTTGCTTCGTCCAACTGTGAGGAATTTAGACAGCAGCGCATCGGATTTAATGACAGCGGTGGATTCTTTACAGCGGCTCGAATTGGATCTGACCTCGCGCGGTTGGCGCGGCGCCGGTTCAGAACGCGCTCTCGAATTTGAAATCTCAGCCATGCGCCAAGAATTGCAGAACGTCACGATGTTGTTCGAAAGCGCGGGCAACTTCCACCAAGGCTGGGCGCGTTTGGCATCCAGGGTGGTGGATGACACCGCTAGCTACAGCGCGCGTGGCAAGTCTGGCCGGCCCATTCCGGCAGACTCCACGGGGTTGGTGGTGCATGGGTAGTCTATTCACTTCGTTGCTCAACTCCGCCAATGGACTGCGGGCCTATGAACAGGCGCTGGCGGTGACACAGAATAACGTCACGAACGCGTCCACGCCGGGATTCGTTAAACAGGTCCAGTCTTTTGATGCCCTGCCATTTGACCTCACTGTCGGGCTACCGGGTGGAGTACGGGCGGGTCCGGTGGTGAGTTCACGCGATGGGTATGCCGAACGCGCCGTTCGGGATCAGCAAACTGGATTTGGCTTTTCCAATCAAAAGACCACGAATCTCACGCCGCTGGAAACATCCTTCAGCCTATCGGGAACTTCGGGGATCGCGCCGTCCCTTAGCACCTTGTTTCAGAGTTTTTCGAGACTCAGTATCAATCCGAACGACACCGTGTCACGCCAAGCAGTGGTGCAGCAGGCAGGCATAGTAGGGGAGAATTTTCGAGGCGCGGCGTCCGGTTTGCTCTCGCAAGAATCGAGCCTGGATCGCGAGTCGCGCGGCGCTATTGACGCGATCAATCATCTGGCCACGGTAATCGCCCAAATCAACGTTCACAACCAGTCGGGAAGGGCGGGGAGCAGCGACGCCGGCGTGGATGCGCAATTGAATTCGTCCCTCGAGGAACTATCGCAACTGGTGAACTTCACCACTTTGCAGCAGCCGGACGGCTCTGTTGCCGTGTACATTGGCGGACAGACGGCGCTGGTGACAAACGATCGGTCCTATGCTATCCAGGGCGATTTCTCTACGTCGCGAACCAAGATCTTGAGCAGCACCGGCAACGACATCAGCGGTCAATTGACGGGAGGGGAATTGGGAGCTTTGCTGGAAGACAGGAATACTGTCATTCCTTCGTACATCACCGACCTCAATACTCTGGCTCAGGGCGTGGCCGATAAAGTGAACACCACGCTCGCGCAAGGCATCGACCAAAATGGAGCGGCGCCCACCACAAATCTGTTCACTTACGACCCGGTTGTGGGGGCGGCTGTGTCCCTGGCGGCAAATCCGCTCACGCCGGACCAAATCGCGGCTGCTTCACCCGGCGCCGCCGGAGGAAACGGAAACGCGCTAAACTTGGCCGCTCTGGCGGATGCGAAAAGCATAAACGGCTACACCTTTGCGCAATTCTACGGAAACTTGGGGGGACGCGTAGGCGGCGATCTATCCTTGGCCAGGAACAATCGGTCCACCGCGCAACTACTACTGAGTCAGACGCAGCAACTGCGATCCCAGGTTTCGGGGGTTTCGCTGAATGAAGAAGCCGAACATCTGGTCGCTTTTCAGCGTTCTTTCGAGGCCACCTCGAAGATGATCGGCGTTCTGAATACTCTGACGGAAACGCTGATTAACATCATCAAATAAGAGAAGACACCAGAAGAGAAGACACCAGAAGAGAAGACACCAGAAGAGAAGACAATGATAAGCTCCCTTGATTCCGAATCTCTACGCTTCCTGTACGGCATGAACCAAATCCAGCAGCGGAGCGAGCGCGCGCAACGGGAGCTGACCTCGGGCCTCAAGCTCAACACCATCTCCGACGCTCCCGATCAGATCGGCGCTCTGTGGCAAACGAGGTCGGAGCTGGCTAGCGCCAAACAGACGGAGGCTAACCTTGGACGCGTAAAAACAGAAGTAGACTCGGCGGAAACGGCGATTCAGTCCGCGGTTACGATCCTGGAACGGGCTCAAACCTTGGCCACGCAAGGCGCCACGGGAACCGCAAGCGCGCAAAATCGAATAGATCTCGCGGGCGAAGTTGGCTCGTTACTCCAACGCCTGGTCGCTATCGCCAACACCACTGTCGATGGCCGTTATATTTTCAGCGGCAATAGCGACCAGACAGCGCCATACACGATCGATCTCACGCAAGCGAATCCTGTTAGCGCCTATCTAGGGTCGGCTGCCACGCGCCAGGTCCAGGATGGGAATGGTACGCTCATCCCGGCCGGCAAGACCGCTCAAGAGATTTTCGACGGCCCGAGTCGGCAGCAGAACGTCTTTGTGGTGGTCGCTAATCTTCGGACGGCCCTGTTGAACAACGATCAAGCCGGCATCACCAGCGCCGTTGCCGATCTTCAAACCTCGGGAGCCTACCTCAACAGCCAGTTAGCATCCTATGGAAACCTTCAGAATCAGGTGACGAGTGGTCTGGATTTCAGCAAGAACCGGCAGACCCAGTTGGAAACGGCGCTAAGCGGTATCCAAGACGCCGATCTGACCCAGTCCATCACGGAGCTGAACCAGGCCCAACTGCAGCAACAGGCGGCGCTGCAATCCCGGGGAAAACTTCCGAGGACGACGCTGTTCGACTTCTTGGCGTGATGTTAGTTTCGGGAATCGCTCTCCCGCGCGGAGCGCAACATCGTAATCGCCGCGTAAGTCACCGCGACCACCACCAGCCATCGCACGGCCGTCAACGGAAGCGACTTCACGATCAGCACCGCGATCAAGACCGCGGGCAGGCCTCCCAATGCCAAGCCAAGTGATGCTCGCGGGGCATAGCAATCCTTGCGAATGAATCGCGCACTGGCGACCGGCATCAGAAATGCGCAAGAGCCCATCATGATTGGAAACGCCGCCGTCGGATCCATTCCCAGCAGGCTCACCAGAATCATGCAGGGTGCGTACAAGCCGATGCCTAGGGTCATGAGCGCCCCCAGCACCAAACTTCCAACTACGCCCGCCGCGAGTTTCCAATTCTGGAGAATCATCGCGGTTCCGCCCGCTGGAAGAAGACTCAAGTTCTTCATCAAAAACAATACCGCCGCGGCCAGAAGTGCGACACCCATCCCGATCTGCACTTTACGCCGGGAGAGACCGGCCACGATCCCGGCTCCAAACCAGGCCCCAATTACAGCCGCGGAGATCATCAACACCAGGGTCAGCATGTCCACCTTAACCATTGCGATGAACAGAAATGCCTGGAGTATCGTGGGCGGCGTATGGCCGACGTTCAGCGTTCCCGGGATTTGTTCATCCGGAACTATTTTCCGGAACTTGAAAATTGCCGCCGTGGGAGCAAACGAACCGATTCCTAGCGTGTCAAAAAAATTAGTGACAAACCCGATCACCAGTTCGAGTATTGGAGCGCGTCCCTTGCCGGTGAACCAGATCCAACTGTAGGCGGCCCCAAAAAGACCGAGGGCCACGAAAAGAATGTCACGCGCGGTCGGCATCGGAGCAACGATAGCACGACTAATGCCCGCGGCCGAGCCGCCGGACCGAGAACCAAGTCTGCGCTAGTGAAATTATCGACTGGGCGATAGCGCGAAAATTCGCGAGATTCGGCTCCCGTTCCGTCGAGGAGGTGAAACCGAATTGGTCTCGAAGAGTTCCCAGTGTTCCGCCAATCGAATTGGGAGAGATGCGAGCCGCACTGATATCAGGGCCACCCAGCAAGCGGAATATTTGCCCCACGCGCGACACACGGGGCGGGCCGAGTTCTTCAACCAAGGCAAGCATTTGTTTTCGCACGATGGTTTTGAGGGCCTCAACGTCATCCCCAGCGTCCGGATTCAACGGGGACAGCCCGTCCAACAATGGAAGCGCCCGATCCACTGCTTGCTTGGCCCGTGTGAGAATTGAATCCTGTCCCCCGCTGATGGATGTCGTTCCCGAGCGGCGTTGCATCGGCTAGCCGGCCACTAGCTCATCGCGCGCGCCGATCTGCCGCAGGCAGCGATCGATCCACTGCTTGGTCAGCTTCTCCTGCACGCCGTTTTGCGACAGGCGGGTGTGAAGACTGGCGAAGTCCACGTGATCCATCTGCTGGTCCTGATTGAAGCACGAGAAAACCACGGTCTCCTCGCCCGTTATCGGATCTTTGTGCTGTTGCAGGCACTGCGCGCAAATTTCCTTCATCATGCACTGCATCGGGGAGTTGATACTGGCGATCGCCTTGTGGCCGTGCTTGAGATAGGGCGCAAGAACTCCGTGGCGCGCCCGTTGTACCGCGTGCATCATCGCGTCCGAGCCAATCACCACCAGCCGGTCCACCTGGCTGAAGGGAATTTCGGGTTCGTCCAGATCCCCACGCGCGTATGCAGCCATCGCGTCCACGATGTTTCCCACAAAAGCTTTATCCTGGACCCGATTTGGGGTGAACCCCGGCGCTTCGTCGCAGCACCATACCACGATGTCGGCCGCTTTCTCGATTTCTTCCACCTTGTAGCGATCGATCATTCGCTTGTAGCCGGCGAAATATATGGTTCTCGATTTGCTTTCGCGCAATTGGAGACCGATGGAGAACAGCACAGCGTTCCCCAATCCGCCACCCACCAGCAGAACGGTTTCGCGCGACGGAGTTTCCGTGGGCGTCCCGGTGGGCCCCATGAGAATCACCGGTTCGCCGGGCTTCAAGAGCGTACAGAGATCGGAGGACCCGCCGACTTCGAGCACGATGGTGGAGAGCAGGCCCCGGGCGCGATCCACGGACGCGCCCGTGAGCGCCAGGCCTTCCATGGCAAGCGTGGTGCCTTCCACGCGCATCGCCAGCGTCTCGTAATTCTGAAGACGGTAAAACGTGCCGGGCTCGAAAGCGCGCGCGGCCATCGGCGCGCGCACCACCACCTCGACGATATTCGGCGTCAGGCGGACCACATCCTGGACCACCGCACGCAATTCCGCGTTCAAGCGCGTTACCAGTTCGGAGGGTGCGGGCTGCGCGGGCGGCCTTCGAGACAACAGGCGCGACACCACCGGATAGCCTTGCTTCGCGCTCGCCATGGCCTTTACGACGTTGCCGGCGAAAGAGGGATGCAGGTCACCGAAGAAACTGATGCCCCGGCCATCGGGGCGAATGGAAGTAAGAACGCGCGCGATCTTGGGCTTCGCGATTCTCTCCGGCTTCACCGGCTGCCCATCCTCGTCCACGGCCTGGAACCAGCGGCCATCCAGAAATACGTTTTCCGGATCCTCGCGGCCCAGCACGGTATTCGGCTGTGTTCCGGCAGCCACCAGAATCGACTTCGCCGGCAGCACGGCCGGGTCGCCAGTCTCCGCCATTTTTCCGGTGGTTGGATCGATGGGCCGGCGCGTCAGATGCAACGCCGCCGCGTGTCCGTAGCGGTCCACCTCCACCGCTTCGGGCGCCAGGCACTCGGAGAAGCGGATGCCTTCTTCGAGGGCTTTCCAAACTTCTTCGTGGTTCAGTGTATAGCTAGGCGAATCGATCAGCCGCCGCCGGTAAGCAATGGTGACGCCGCCCCAGGAATTCAAAAGGCGGATAAGATTTGGCGGCCGGCCTTCGCGAGCGGCTGCTTCGCGCTCGCCGCGGATGGCCAGCCCATGCGAGATGAACTCGCCGGCGGTCTCGGTCTCTTCGTCACTCCAGTTCGCGCGAACTTCGTGCTCGCCTCTATCGGCGGCCAGGTGCTCGAATCGATCCAGAAATTTTTCAACCTGCACCACGTAGTACGCCAGGGATTCGGTGGCCGTATCGACGGCCGTCAGGCCCCCGCCGATCACGACGATGGGCATGCGGATCTGTAAATTCGTCACCGAGTTGTTCTTCGCGGCGCCGGTTAATTGAAGGGCCATGAGAAAATCCGAAGCCTGCCGCACGCCGCGCGCCAGCCCGTTCTTCATGGGGATCACGGTGGGGCGGCCGGCGCCGGCGCACAACGCCACGTGATCGAACCCCATTTCGAAGGCGCTCTCAACAGTCAGCGCGCCGCCGAAGCGCACACCGCCGAACATGGTGAACTGCTGCCGCCGCTCCAGCAGCAGACGGATGATTTTCAGGAAATTCTTGTCCCAGCGGACCGTGATGCCGTACTCGGCAACTCCGCCGAATCCCGCCATCACGCGATCGTCGAGCGATTCATAAATGTCGCGGATGTCGCGGATGGGCTGGAAGCGAGTGCGCTCGCCCAGCACATTCACTCCCGCCGACTCCTCCGGCAGCGGCTCGATCTTCAAGCCGTCGACGCCCACCACGGTGTGGCCGTCGTTCATCAGGTAGTGCGCCAGCGTGAAGCCCGACGGTCCCAGTCCAACCACCAGAACTTTGTATCCGCTGGGTGGAAGCGGCATCGGCCGCGCGAAATTCAGCGGGTTCCAGCGAGTCAGCAGGCTGTAAATCTCGAAGCCCCACGGGAGTTCCAAAACATCCTTCAGCGTGCGCGTTTCGATCTGCGGAATGTCCACCGGGTCCTGCTTCTGGAAAATGCAGGCCTTCATGCAATCGTTGCAGATGCGATGTCCGGTCCCCGCCGCCATCGGATTGTCGATGGTGACGATGGCCAGAGCTCCCACGCTGTTGCCTCGCTCCTTGACGACGTTCATCTCGGAAATCTTTTCGTCCAAGGGACAGCCCGCCAAGGTAACGCCGAAAACCGTCTTTTTGAATTCGCCCGTCTTCTCTTTCAATCCTGATGAGCAACTGTCTTTGCCCTGGTTGTGGCACTTGATGCAGTAGTGGGCCTGATCCAGCGCGCCGCCGAGATCCATGCCCGCGTCAGTGAGTTTGAATCCTTGGCGATGGCGCCAACGCTCCTCGGGCAAGCGTAATTTTACGAGTCCCTGGCCGGCGGTTTCCTCCACCGGAATCAAGTGGAACGGGTCAAGTTTGTGCGGAACTTTGAAGAGAACATCCCCGTGGTGCCTGCGAACGCCGGCTGGCGAGAGCGCTGCCCAGGCGGCGTAACGGGCGGCGATTTGAATCCAAGGGGCATGCTCCACTTCGTTCTCAAGCCATCGTGAAACATGTTGGAAAAAGCTCGATTGGGTCAAGGGTTCGCCGAACAAGCAATCCAGCTCGGCGGCGAGCGACAGCCCATTGATGGCGGATGCTTGTTCTCTTGTGACTCCGCTAATCGCACGCTTTTGGACGAACTTACGCTTGAACGCCAGAATCGGGGCGAGTTGATTGTGACGGGCTTGAAGCGCTTGTATCTCTTTTGCGATGCCAAACAATTCGCCGAGAAAATCTTCGACGAACGGAGCAACGTCAATGATCAGATCGGACGCTTCTTTGGGCGAAAGCCTCTTGGGATCGGTTCGAGCATCGATCAATCGCCCGTGCAACCCAGGATCCGTCAGATCCAGGTGCGAAAGGAATACTTGATCCAGCCGCGCAAGGCCTTCGTAGCGATAGAGATCCTCAAAGACGAAGCCTAGACCTAATTCGAATTGATCGGAAACAGCAGACATGCGGCTATCAGTGATCTCAGGATGATGACGACAGGCGGACGGAGCGAAAAGCGGTCCGGCCGCACTCAGATGTTATGTTTTCATTCTAGCAGGCTGTGGTTGAAGACTGCTTCGGCGCTTCCACTCGAAGAGTACGATCCCGGCGGCCACCGACACATTGAGCGAGGCAATGACGCCTGCCATCGGAATGCGCAGCAAAACATCGCAATGCTTTTTGACGAGCTGGTGCAGTCCCAAACCTTCGCCGCCGAGCACGACCACCGTGGGCGTAGCGAAGTCCGTTTCGCTATAGACGTGATCGCCGCGTTCGTCCAGCCCATAAATCCAGTAGCCTTTTTTCTTCAGACCTTCCAAGGTCTGGCTGATGTTGCCAACGCGAACTACCGGCAGGTGTTCGAGCGCGCCGGCAGCGGCTTTCGCGACGGTTTCGGTGAGTCCGGCGGCACGGCGATCGGGAACCAGAATGGCCGCTGCGCCGGCGGCATGCGCGGTTCGGACGATGGCGCCCAGGTTGTGCGGATCTTCCACGCCATCCAATACCACCAGCAGTCGCGCCCCTTCCAGAACTTGGTCGAGCCCGGCATATTTCTGCGCGGCGCTGAACGCCACGACGCCCTGATGCGTGGCGCTATTCGAAGCGCGGTCGAGCGCATCGCGGGGTTCGAAGCGCACCGGCACGGAACGCTCGCGGGCCAGATCCACAATTTCCTGTATCCGCGGACCGCCTGCGCCGCGGGCGATCAGAATGCGGTCGAGCGTTCTGCCGGCGCGAAAGGCTTCCCGTACCGGATGGACCCCGGCCAGGATGCCGGTGTTGCGTTTTGTTTCGGGCGGCGAAGAGTGTGGCTCGCGTTTCGTAGTTACCAGTGTAAGGGACAGCGGGCTTTGATAGAATGTGCGCAGTATGTTGGACACCGCCGCTGAAAATCAGGTGCTCGAAATCCCGGATAAGCTGTACTTCCGCATTGGCGAGGTCAGCCGGTTGGCCGGTATCAAGCCCTACGTATTGCGGTTCTGGGAGACGGAGTTTTCAAATCTCGGCCCGAAGAAGTCAGGCAAGGGTCACCGTTTGTACCGGCGTAAGGACGTGGAATTGGTGTTGGAGATCAAGCGTCTTCTCTACGACAAGCGTTTCACTATCGAGGGCGCGCGGAAACACCTCGACACGCGCACCCGTGAACCGCATTCTAAGACTTCCGACGGCGCCGCGAAGAAATCGGCGCGAGTGCAGGGCGATCTCTTTAGCGATCCGGCGCCATTGTTCCGTGAGATCCGCAAAAGCCTGACGGAAATTCTAGCGATCCTGCGATAGGCGTGGCGGGGACACTTTGTCCGCGGCCTCGAGACTCTTTCCCACGAAGAGCATCGAGACGAGTCTCGATGCTGCAGCCTGAGAGGCCGCGCCACAAAACCTGTTACTAACAAACCGGTGGGTGGAACCGATAAGGAGTTTGGGTATCCAAATGATCCGGCTCACGCGTATAAACCATGTGCCGCTCGTTCTTAACTGCGACCTGATTGAGCACTTAGAGGTCACCCCCGATACGCTGATCGCGATGACCACCGGGCAGAAGTTCATGGTGTTGGAATCCGCCGATGAAGTGATTCGAAAGGTGATCGAATTTCGCCGCTCGATTACCGATCAGCTTCCCCCCGTTGGCCAGACACGCAACGAGGGGTACTAACAAGATATGGCGGATCAAGTGGCGGCGGAGAAAACCAAGAAACCGGCGGGAGGGCGCCTGGACTTTGCGAGTATCGGTGGAATTGTACTGGCAATGGGAGGGATTCTCGGAGGTCTGTTGCTGGAAGGCGGCAAGATCAAAGACGTTGCGCAATTTACCGCCGCCTTGATCGTGCTCGGCGGCACCTTCGGGGCGGTCATGGTGAGTACTCCGCTGGTGGTGTTGAAAGGCGCGTTGCTGCGGCTCATTCACGTGTTTCTGGACAAGACGCAGCCGCCCGACGCCGCCATCGAAGAACTGATTGGCTACGCCACCAAGGCGCGCAAGAACGGACTGGTTTCACTGGAACGCGAGGCCATGGAGATCAAGGATCCTTTTTTGCGGAAGGCACTGACCCTGGGGGTGGACGGTACCGACATACAAGAGATCCGCGGCATGATGCAGCTCGAGATGGAAATCAGCGAGCACCGGGCGCAGGAGGAGGCCAAGGTCTTCGAAAGCGCCGGCGGCTATTCGCCCACGGTCGGCATCATTGGCGCGGTGATGGGCCTGATTCAGGTGATGAAGAATCTCGCCAACATCGAAGAGGTCGGACACGGAATCGCGGTGGCCTTCGTGGCCACCGTGTACGGAGTGGCTATCGCGAATCTCTTTCTACTGCCGGCGGCAAACAAGATCAAGTGCCGCATTCAAAGCGATATGGAACTAAAAGAACTCAAGCTCGAAGGGGTGATTGGAATCGTGGAAGGGTTGAATCCAAAATTGATCAGCAGCAAGTTGGATGCCTATCGTCATGGCGTCAAGGCCGAGGCGAAAGCCAAAAAGGGAAAACAACCGGCCGCCGAGCCGCAGCCGGAAGGCGCGGGCGCCTAGGATCGGATCGCGAACCACATGGCGCGGAAAAAAAAACACGCTGAACATGCGAATCACGAGCGGTGGTTGGTGTCTTACGCCGATTTCATCACGCTGCTGTTCGCTTTCTTCGTGGTGATGTTCGCCACTTCGCAGACCGACAAAGCGAAAGCGCAGCAAGTCTCGGACTCAGTCAATAAGGCGATCGAGGGCGATTCTTTTGCCAGCATGGTGAAGGTAATCATGGGCGGGACGGTGGACACGACAGGGGTTGGAAACGCCCAAATGAGGGGGCCGGGTGGAGCAAAACCGACACCCAAAGTTGCCGACCCAAAAGCGCAAGCGCAGGTGGTGGAACTGCTGCCCTCGATGAATCTCCTGACCAAAGAACTGGAGCAGGAGATCAAGGCCGGCAAGCTTCAAATCAGCATGGGCGCCCGCGGGATAACAATCAGCTTCACTCAAGCCGCGTTATTCCTTTCGGGCGAGGACATCATCGCGCCGGACACTTACCACAGCATTGAGAAGATCGCCAAAGCCATCAAGCAAGTCCCGAATCCCGCGCGGTTGGAAGGCCACACCGACGCAATTCCCATCCACACTTCACGGTTCCGCAGCAACTGGGAACTGTCGGCGGCCCGAAGCATCGCGTTGCTGGAACTGCTGGTACACTTCGGAGAGTCCCGCGAGAGACTCTCCATTGCCGGCTACGCCGAAACAGCCCCGGTCGACAATAACCAGACAGATCAGGGCAGGGCGAAAAATCGGCGAGTGGATATCGTCATTCTGAATGAAACCGGAGTGAAGGGAGAGCCAGAACGCGCGAAGGCGGCTGACGTGCACGAAAAGAAATGAGCGCGTGTCAGGTCTCCCCCGTCGCCTCGCAGTCCGCCAGGCGATTCCGCAGCAGACGCCGCTCCGGCTCCGTGCACACGTACGTCAATGCGGACCTGTAGTATTGCGCCGCCCTTTTTCGATCCCCTAGCTCGCTCCAGAGTTCGCCCAACGTCGCAGGCAGAAAATGATAGCGGCTGAGCGCGGGGTGGGACTCGATGCAAGCGATCGCGCCGATGCCTGCCTCAGGTCCCTTCCATCGCGACAAAGCAATCGCGCGGTTCAGCGAGATCACCGGGTTGGGGTCCAGCGCGCAGAGCTGATCGTAGAGATCCGTGATGTCTTCCCAATTCGTCCCGGCATAGGTTGGCGCAACCGCGTGCTCCGCGGCGATGCCGGCTTGCAGATGGTAAACGGTAAGATCGGCGCCTTGAGCGCTGCGATCGAGATGCATCAAGCCTTCGGCGATCAAGCGCCGGTCCCACAGCGAGCGGTCCTGATCGCGCATGAGAAACAGATCGCCTTCGGCGTTGACGCGGGCCGGCAATCGCGAAGCCTGCAGCAGTAACAGCGCCAGCAAAGCGTGACTCTTGGGAACATCGGTAGCCGGATGGGAAGCGGCCATCCGCGCCAGCCGAATCGCTTCTTCACAGAGATCGGCGCGCAGCAGCGACTCGCCTTCGTGTGCGGAATAGCCTTCATTAAATAGCAAGTAAAGAGCGTCGAGCACGGAATCCAGCCGATTGAGCAACTCGGCGCCGCGGGGCATTTCAAACTCGATCCGTTCCTCGCGGATCTGGCGTTTTCCGCGCACCAGCCGTTGCGCGATAGCTGCTTCCTGTGCAAGAAACGCCTGCGCGATTTCTCGGACGCTAAAGCCGGCCACGGTCTTAAGTGTCAGGGCGAGACGCGTTTCGTGCGAGAGATTGGGATGGCAACACAGAAACATCATCGAGAGTTGGTCGTCGGCGAACTCGGCGATATCCTGCTGAATCGGATTCCGGTCCGGAAAGGCTCGCGAGAGTTCCGGAAGTTTTTCCGACAGCGAGACTTCCCGGCGTATCGCATCCAGCGCGCGATGTTTCGCCACCTGCACCAACCAGGCCGAGGGATTCTCCGGCACGCCCTCAAATGGCCAAAGCTCAAGCGCCTTCACGAGGGCGTCTTGCACCACTTCTTCGGCCAGGTCCAGGCGGCGGGGTCCGAAGATGCGGGTCAGCGTGGCGATCATCCTGCCGGATTGATGCCGGAAGAGATGATCCACCACGCCGGCGAAGTTGTCATGACCGTTCTGCACAGAGAGTGTAAACCCGGGCGCAGCTTCTCAAGCTAAGTCCGCTCGACCTGACGCACTTCGATACTTCCGAAGTCCATATGCGGACAAGTCTTCGCCACCTCCACCGCCTGATCGTAGTTCTCGGCTTCAATGACAAAGAATCCGCCCATCACTTCCTTGGTTTCCGTAAAGGGTCCGTCGGTGACGGTTAGCTTGCTGTTTTGGCTCCGCATCACCCGGCCTTCGCCGTCTTTTAGTTTCTGACCGGTCGTGATCCGGTTCTGAAGCGATCGCCTCCAGTCTCCGTACCGTTGCATCGTCTTTTGCATTTCCTCGGGGCTTAAATCGGCAAACACCGAGGGTTCGTCGCGCAGTAGCAGCATATATTGGGGCATCCTGTTTCTCCTTTCATGGGCTAGACGAAACAAGCCCTCGAAAATCGACAACCGCGATAGACTTTCTTTTAGGCGGATGCGGCCGAGACCGAATACACCGGCGGAAGATTGTCAGCGAGCATGTGCCAGTTTGTTGCCGGAATCGCGAGAATGGAAGACCTGTCCCGGCGTGGTCGCGGCGTAAACGCCGGCGGGATCGTGAGAAACGTGGTTCACTTCCCAACCACGAAAATGTGGCCCGTCGACGCTCCAGGTTTTGCGATTGCGAGACGTAAACGCGAAGGCGCCCGTGCGGGCGCCGGCCCCGACAGTCAGCTTGGACGTAGGCATGCCACCCATTTTATTCTGAATTTCGCGGCGCGCGCTTACGGTCTAAAGACGAAAACTATTTGCCCTTGCGCTGTTTCTGTTGTCCGACGCGAATCTTGAATTGCTGCAGCTTCATGTCCTGATAGGCCTTGTGATCGTGGCGAGCCACGGCATCCGTCAAATACGCGCTTACGTCGGCGTTTTTGGGCAGAACAGCCATCAAGGTGAAAGACTCATTGCACGTCGGGCAGAACGGCCGGAACCGTTTGACGTTAGGAATTGCCATACGAAATTAGAATATCACACGATGAAGATCGCACGCTATCACCGGACGCTGACGGCGCGTTTGCACCCGGCGGTGACGGAACGTTTTTCTCAGAAGAGCTCCCGAGGCCGCGCCCGATCTAAAGCAGTTTCGAGAACCGGTGCGCGTACGAACTCTTCGAGCGCCTCGCGGCCGGTATTCAAGACGAGCGCGTCGCAGCCGTGGTCCCGTGCGAGGTTTGGCAGCAGGACGACTCCGCGACGGACATGGGCTTGATACAGGGCGCCTCGCCGGTCGAGTTCTCTCAGCGCGCCTTCATAATCCTCGCACGCGTATTCGCCGCGGTACCCGAGACTGACGGCAGTGTGGATGTCGTGGCCGAGGCCGAGCAGGAACTGGCGTACGGCCAAAGCCGGATAAACGGCGCTGAGCCGCGGATTGCAATCGTAGATGAATACCCATGCGCCGGATGGGTCGCGGCGCGCGTCGAAGTTCACGGGCCCGCGATAGCCGTCCTGGGCAACGATTGAGCAAAGGCAGCGGACCTCTGCGATGAGCCGGGCGTTCCGCGGTTCCGTAAGAAACGCCTCGTCAACGTAGGAGCCGAGAAAGTGCCGGCGCTCGCGATCGTGATACAACTGGCCTGCCGCGACGATGACCTCAATGCGATCGGGGCCTTCAATATCGCAGGTGATGCCCAAGCCTTCGTAATTCAGGTCCTTCGTGCCGGACGGCGCTTCGATAGCTTCCTGTACCAGGATCTCGATACCCTGGCGCCGGCCGCGCTGAAGGGTTAGATAATGCTTCATCCGATCGCGTGAGACGCCTAGCGGACGAAGGCTGGTTGCGATATCGACGTCCTGCTCCAGTTCCGCAAGGTCCTCATCCACGCCGCCGTCGCGGAGAATATGATGGCGGACCGCGGTATGGAACTCGCGAATCGACGCGGCAAACCCGTCGCGGGATAGACGGGCAGCGACATTGCCTCCCGAATCGAAAGCCGATTTGACGTACAGCGCGCTTGGCGCTCCATGACCCGTGCGACGCGTGTATGCGCTCACCAGATCGGTCCAAGTTTCCATGCCCAAGAAATCGGCGGGAGAGAACAGTGCCGTTGCCGCGTGCGGTGGTATATCCGCGGTTGTAGATTGAACCCGGCGAACGTAATAAGCCTTGTTGTGCCACTGGAACGCAGCTTGACCCAAAGCGGCCAGTTCGCGCGCGTCAATGCCAAGGGAGCAGCCGTGAGTGGCCAGGAGCGCATCGAGCCCGGCGGCAATTCGCGCAGTTGTGGGAGAGATCTGATTACATAAAAGGACTGATTTGCCGATCGATGCGGCGATTTCCGGATCGTGAAGCTGTGCGGCAAAAAACGGCGCGTCTGCGACCTGGAGCGTGTCGAGGCCGACCGGGACGAAGAGCGGCTGCGGCACGAGAGAAAGCGGCAGGCCGGTGATCTGGCGGACGAGCCGGAGGTTGTCGTTGTGTCTCGCGATCAGGGAAACGTAGTGCCGGCGATGGCGGTCATCGGCGACAAACAACACAGTTCGAAAACCACACAGGGAATTATAGGTCAGGTAGCGGTCCTGGCAGCGAAAAAGAAAAGTGTGATCCGCTTCGCCGCTGTCGAACAGCAGCAGGCCCGACATGATCGCCAGCGGAAGCGCATTGGGCAGATCCCCGGATGCCCCATTGCCGAAGCGAAATAGCGGTATGGCGGGGCTGGTCATCTACCGCGGCGCCCGATCCCAACCCCCTCAGTGCTGGCGCATTCCACGAAGTCCGGAAACTCGCGGCGCGCGATCTCCAGAAAGGGGCCGAGTTCCTGTCGATTGCGGGCGATGACACCGTCAAAATACGGGCAGTCCGCGATGTCCTCGAACAGAATGTTGTGACAGACCAGGTACGCATCGCGCGTGATGTGCGGCAGCACATGCCGCAGCAGCGGCGCGTAGATGGCTTTGCCGCGTTGTTCCGGATCGGCGTGCGTGCGCGGTCCCTCGGCGTCGAGCACGACGAAGTCGAAGGATCGGGGCGCCGTTCGAAGATAGTCCTGGCCGGTCGCGATCGCAATCTCGACCGCGTGGTCCATGCCGGCACGATCGACGTTGCGCGTTGCAATAGCTTGAGCGCGCGGATCGGGATCCACCAGAACAATACTGCCGCCGTTTGTTGCAATCGACCTCATGGCCACGGTGGCCCAATAGCCGTAGTAGGAGCCGAGAAAAATCGCCGACTTCGGCCGCACGATGTCGACAAACGCGAACAGCAGGCGCGACTCCTCGGGATAGATGTACGTACGGAAATCTCCATGATCATAATCGGTGCCCAACGAAGCGGCAAGGGCGTCGTAGGCGTCCGAATCGTAGCGCGCTTCCGGCAGCACCCCGCGGGCGGCCAGACGCTCCAGAGTCTGGGATACGAAGCCCGAGTCCGATTGAGGATATCGCTTGGCAAAATGAACATCTTCGGGAGGAAGTCCGGCGGCGATCAATTGGGGCGCTATGCGATCGAGGAAGACGCTATACTCCACCCGCGACAAGCGGCCGTCCTGGAACGCTTTATACTCCGGGCAAAGCTTCAGTACGGACCAGGCGAGCTTGTAAACAGGTCCCGGGACGATGGGCTGCGGAGTCATATCTCCCTCTGGGGCCGGCTGGGAAGCGCGCCGGGCCATGGCGCCTGAGCGATCATGCCTGCTGCTCCCAGCCGCGCCCATATTTCTTCCGAGATGTGCGGACATAAGGGTGTAAGCATCCGCAGGAAAATGTGGAAAGCAGCGGTGAGCGCGGTCCGGTCGCGATCGTCCAGGGCCTTGCGGCGCTTTAACGCTTCCTGCTCATAGGCCTCGATTCGTTCGAACAACAGCGCCAGGTTGGAGGCGACCAGGTGGAAGGAATTGCCGCACATGGCTTCCGTGGTTCGCGAGATGGCGGTATCTACCTGATGAGAAAGCTTGCGCGACAGCGAGTAGGAAGAATCGATGCGAAGCTCCTCAGTGGGCGTATTGAAGTTGATTTGACCTGCGAGCCGAAGGTGAAACTGCCACACTCTGTTCAGGAATGCGTGCGATTGGCGCACCAACGTGTCTGACCAGTTGAAATCGTTCTCGGGCGCCGCGGCGCCCAAAATGGCGGCGCGCAGAGCATCGGCGCCGTAGCGATCGACGGCCTCCGCCGGATCCACCGTATTTCCTTCCGTCTTGCTCATCTTGCGGCCACCCATCTTTACCATCCCGATGGCGAGCAGCGTCTGGATGGGTTCGTCGTATTCCGTTGCGCCCGCGCGTTTCAAAGCCCTGGCCATCATGCGCAAGTGGAAGAAGCAGGTGCGCGCCTGATCCTCGCCACCGATCATGATGTTGACGGGCATATAAAGACGAGCCTCTTCCTTGTCGAAAGGGTCGGCGGTTGTTGTACGTTTGGAATTCCAGTGATACCACCAGGGGCTGCAGTAAGTTTCCAGCGTGTCGGTGTCGCGGCGAGCCGGGCCAGCGCACTTCGGACACGTAGTCTTGGCGAAAGCCGGATGCCGGTCGAGCGGATTCCCGTGCGGCTCAAGGTCGATGTCCAGCGGGAGCAGCACCGGAAGTTGATCGTCCGGTACGGCCACGGCCCCGCAAGAGGGGCAGTGAATAATCGGGATCGGTGGTCCCCAATAGCGCTGGCGGGCAATGTTCCAATCCCGGAGCCGGTAACGCACCGCCGGGCCGCCGGCATTCCGCCGCTGAAGCTCATCGAGGACATAGGTCTCGCCTTCGCGGGTGGTGCGGCCCGCCAGTGGTCCCGCCGAATCCGCATAGATCCAGGATTCATCCCATTCGTAAGGATCGAGTGCTCCCGTTGGAGACTTGAGAATCGGTTCACAGCGGATACCAACGATCGCAGCCAGTTTCGAGTCGGCGCGCAAGTGGGCGGGGAACAGCACCACCACGCCATCATGACTCCGGAGATCCAAACCCGCGCACACAGCTAGCGGCACGAGAGCGTCCGTGAGTGGGTGGATCGCGTGCAGGCCCAGCATCACGACGTCTTGAGCGGTGGCTTGCACGGCCGCCCGTGCCTGATCGCCGGCGGGACGCGCGGATTGAGCCACGCTCGCCAGTGCTTCGCGCACCTTAGGGGGTATCAATCCAGCGCGATCCAATTCAGAAAGTACGGGATGATCCGGCGCCAGCCCAATCAGCGCCGCGGATGGAAGCAAAGAGGGATGCGCGACGAATGCCGTCAGCGCGCACCCGGAAAACTCTTTCAGCGCGAAGCGCACCTCGGCGCCCGCACGCCTGCCGATCCAGTCCGCATGGATGCGCTTGATCTTGAGGGGCCAATGCTTCAACCGGTTGAGGCCGTCCAACATGTCGTCCGCGAATTCCGATTCCCGAACCAGCCACTGTTCAAACCAGCGCGTCTCCACTGGATTGCCGCAACGCCAGCACTCTCCGCCCAACGCCAGACTGTCCGCAAGCGTGATTTCACAGACGGTACACCAGTTCACCGGGCCGCGCCGGCGATACGCCAAGCCCAGCTCGAATAGCCTCAGGAATACCCATTGCACCCAACCATAAAACCCTTCGTCGTGGTTGCCGATGATGCGGCGAGTGTCGTGGCTGAGGCCGAGACGAACAAACTGCTGGCGCATCTTCGCCATGACTTCTTCGGCCAGGTCCTTGGGATGGCGGCGAGCCTCCTGGGCCGCCAGCTCGTTGGGCAGCCCGAACGAATCGAAGCCGCTGGTATATAGCACGTTGAACCCCGCCATGCGGCGGAAGCGGGCGCACACGTCGCCCATCGTATAGTTGCGGACGTGCCCTAGATGCAGGTTGCCGTTGGCAAACGGAGGCAGCTCGATGACCACCCAATTGGGCCGGTCCACAACCGGTTCGCTGTGGAACAGACAGGCTTCCTCCCAGCGGCGCTCCCATTCCGGCTCGAATTGCGTGAAGGGATAGGCGGCGTTGTCCAGTTGCGTCTTCGCCGTGAATTGCAACTTGTCTCCTCTTAGCCTTCTGCTCGTACGTACCGGAATGCGGTGGAGCTGAGCAACGCGATCCGCTGGCGGCGAAGCTCTTCATCGGCGATCGTTTCGACCAGAAAATCGGCTGTCGCAAGACTCGATCCGATCCGGCGCCGCACCACTTCCAGGATCTGGCGCTGGCTAAGCGCATTCCAGCGGCGGCCATGGCAGGTCACCTCCTGAAGCGCCACAGGCTCGTCCAGATAACGCAATGCGCCGTACATGCAGAAATAGGAAAAACATCGAATACGATCCTGTCCGTCGATCTCCACGGCGTCCACTGGCAGCGGCGCGAAATCATAGCTGACTCCGGCCCGCTCCGATTCATGCATCCGGCGCAATTGTTCTTCAGTGAAAAACTGGACAGCCACTTCGGCTATCGCGCCTTCACTCGCCAGGAACGTCGCCGGTACCGGCCCGAGCGTGGAGATCATCGCGGCATAGACCACATCAAAGTTCCGAATCTCGGCGCGCAATGTCGGTATCACCACATCCCGGTGTCCCGCATATTTGCGCCGCAACACATCGGGAGAGCGATTCGAGCCATAAGCCACGACCGCGACACGATCGGCCGGGGACCAAGGAACCGCATCGAGCGGCTGGACCGCGCCGTCGACGAACAGGAACGATTCACGAGGGTGCTCGAAGGGATAATCCGGGGCCATTTCCACGAGTTCCCGGGACGACAGACTGTTCATGACCTCTCCGCCCGCAACAGTTGCCGGAGCGCCCGAAGAAGATGCTCGACGTCGGCCGCGGTGTTGTATCCCTGAATCGAAACGCGGATGCGCGGCCAGGTCCTGAACACGTCTACCGAGACCTCAATGTTATGCTCGAAACGAAGCCGGGTCTTGAAATTGTCGGCATCGCCGATTTGCAGCGGCAGTTGGGCGCACACTACCTGGCCGGACCACTCCGGGAGTTCCGGGTGATAGGGCGGAACGCCGGTCAATTCCGTGATTTCGCGTTGAGCATGCAGCGCCAGAGCGCGGCACTGGACGCGCACGGCATCCCAGTTGTGGCGCGCCTGAAACGCGATCGCGTCGGGGGCGGCCAGGTACTCGGAAATGTCGCGGCTCCCCTGCCATTCATGGAAGTCGACGAACTTCGAAGGCCCCGGATTCTTGGGCGACCAGCCCCAGCTCACGATCAGCGGATCGAGTAGATTTTGCGCTGAAGGGCGGGCGTAAAGAAACGCGCAGCCCTTGGGGGCGCACACCCATTTGTGAAGAATGCCAACGTAGAAATCCGGATCGAGCTCGCGAAGCGACAAGGGAAACTGGCCGGGCACGTGCGAACCGTCGATCACGGTGAGAATTCCGGCCGCCCGGGCGCGGCGGCAGATCTCCCGGACCGGAAATAAAAGTGAGGTGGGCGAAGTGAAGTGGCTCAGCAGAATAATCTTCGTTTTTGGCGTGACTCCGGCCCAGAAATGTTCCACGAAATCGGCGTGGGTTGTTACCGGAATCGGGATCTCGCGCCGAGTATAAGTGAAACCAAGCTTGGCGGAGGCAAACCGGAATAGCCGATCGATCCCGCCATGCTCGTGATCGGAGGTCAGCACCTCGTCGCCGGGCCCGGCAGGCAGGCTGCGCGCGACGATGTTGAGGCCGGTAGTTCCGTTGGCTACGTACACCAGGTTGTCGCGCTCTGTGCCTACATAATCGGCGAGCACCGAGCGCGCTTGAGCAAGCAGTCCAGTGAAATTTCGGGAGAGGAAATCGACCGGCTGACGCTCCAATTCCAGTTGCCACCGCTGAAAGCTCTCAAAAACCGGGCGCGGAGTTGCGCCGTAGGCGGCGTGATTCAGGTAAGTGATATCCGGATCCAAAAGGAAGTACTGCTTGAGCGAGCCATCCGGACCAAGTTGCGCCGGCAAAGCATCCGTACCCGCCTTTGATCGCTGCCCCATTACGTACAATTATGATAGTTTACCTTGCTGGCCGTCATGCCGATTTACACCCGCCGGCAAAACGAGAGAATCCTGGCGTAGCCGTGACCGATTTTTTCACTGCTTCGTAAGGGTGCGGATGCACCATCCGTACCTCCCAGCCTTATACCCAGACACGCTTGACTCTGGCCGCGATCCCGCAGAGAATGCTGTAAGAACTTGTGCCGGCCATTTGGCCGAGCTGTTGTGCGTCGATCGAGATGCCGCCTTCTGAACCGAGCAGAGTAACCGCATCCCCTGGCTGCAAGTGCGGTGAGCTGGTGATGTCGATGGATGTCAGATCCATGCCGACCGCGCCGACGATGGGCGCGAGCTTGCCGCCCGCGATGACTTGGCCGGTGTTTGCGAGTTGGTGCGGGATGCCGTCGGCATAGCCCGCGGCCAGGATCGCGAGGCGCATGGGCGCGGGTGCGCGGTACGTTGCTCGATAGCCGATGCCGGCGCCCAGAGGCACATCCTTGATCGCGAGAATAGAAGCCTTCCATGTCAGCGCGGGCCGAACATGCAGCATGCTCGGCGGCGCGGCATCGCCCGAAGCCGGCGCGACATAACCGTAGATCGCGTGGCCTGGCCGCACCATCTGTTGCCATGCCTCCCTGCGCCCGTACGCAATCGGGACCGTCCCGGAGAGGTGCAGATAGCGGATCGCAATGCCGCACTGTCTGAGTGCAGCCGCGAGTTGGAGAAAAGACGTGATTTGTTCCGTGGTCTGGGCGCCGGTGTAATCCGCGGCGGACGCGAAGTGAGTCATCAATCCTTCGATCTGTGCCGCCGAGCATCCCCTCACGGCCTCGGCGATCTCCGGCGCGGTGGCGCGAGTGCCCAGTCGGCACAGCCCCGTATCCACTTTAAGGTGGTACGGGCGGGAGACTCCGTGCTGGCGGTTGAGCTTGTCCCAGGCGAGGATATCGGGCAAAGAATGGACAACCGGCGTCAGGCCATACCCGATCAGCGCGGATGGTTCGACCTGGAGAAAATCCGCCATCACGAGTATGCGGACACCGACACCCGCTTCGCGCAAGCGGACGCCTTCGCCGGTGCTTGCAACCGCCAGCCACCGCGCGCCGCGCTCGCAGAGGATACGCGAGACTTCGACAGCGCCATGGCCGCAAGCATCGGCCTTTACCACGGGCGCCAATTCCACTGCCGGCGCGACCAGGCGGCGGACCGCGTCGAAATTCTCCCCGATCTGTCGCCGCGAGATTTCAGCCCAGCAGCGAAGAGGCTGTCGATTCAGCATGAGCACCCCAGGCCGATGGCCGCCCGATCACTTTTGAGGCGGCGGAGCAAGTTGTTTGGTGGCCGCTACCATTGGGATACCAGCACGGCGAAACGCTTCCACGGGAGGAAGGCTGTACTCCGTCTTGAGCGACTCAAAATCGAGTAGAGCTATGTCGATTTCGCGCTTTCCCTCGGTATCCTGTCCGAGCCAGACTTTGGTGCTGGCGAGCTTACCGTTCCTCATTTCCTGCCGGATCAACACACTCTCGTCGATAACCATGAAGTCGTTATGCAGCCGCTCCGGCACCGGGTTACTGTCGTCATCGATCAAGGCGATGCGCACGGGAACGCAATTCTGTTGATGCAGGTCGATGGCGGGTTGCAGTCTGGCCAGCCCCTCTTTACGCTCGATAAAGATACGCATCACTTCGATACCCCTGCTCGCTAATTGGCCCTGCCGCTCCAGCAGCAACTTCGAAGAACCTACCTCCCAAAACGCGCCGCGCTCCACAATGCACGTGGCCACCATGCGCTTCTCTGTGTCCCGTTCGAAATAGTCCGGATGACGGTAGAAGAAGCCCGGCGGACGCTCCTGTGAATTCTCGATATGTCCGTGGCTGTAACGGCCCATCCTGACCCGGAACTCCTCCAAATCCTCTTGGAGGTGCTCCTGGTAAGTGTTATTTGTGAAGCCTTGGGCTCGGTTGTAGTTTCCAATCACCGACCTGACCCAGGCGGCGAAATCCGGGTGGTCCTCGATAAACTGCTGCTCTTCCTTCCAGGGCGAATTCTCACGCTCGAGCTTAGCCAAGCTGACCGATAGGTCGATGAACTTGCCGAACATAAGGACGATGAGAGCCAGCATCATCTTTTCGTGCCAGTCGCCACCGAGCGAATGTTCGGCTGCAATCAGGGCCGCGTCCACCACGTAGGTGGCGACCATGATATTGGAGAAGAAGCCTCGTTTCAGCATGGAAGGGCGCCTCAGTGCTTAACGCAGAAAAACTGCAAGTAGCCGGCCATTTCGTCGCATAAGTCGAGCGCCGCCAGTTCCGCTTCCAGGGCCCTGAGCTTTTCATAGTTCTCTTCGCGAGCGAAGAACGCAGCTCGCTCAGGGAGCTTTTCAGGAGTAAGGAACTCTTGCGATCGCGCAAAAATATGCACATAGGGGGCGATGTACGCAACCCCCCAGGAAGCTTCCAGTCTCAACCCGGCGGATGCGACGATCTCGGCCAGATCTTGCTTACGGTGAAAGAAATAATCCGCCCCGACGATGTTCCGGCGTTCGTCCTTTCCCGACCGGACGATCGCGATAGCATTCTCGATTTGACCGTCCAACGCCTCAATCAGGCACCAGCGTAGTGGATTGTCGATATCGGCGAACACCATGCCCGACGGTTTGAGCACGCCGGCGAATTGCTGGAACACGGCGCCCAAGTCTGGGAAAAAGTTCAGCACTTGGGTGCAAACGATTGCGTCGAAAGATTCCGGATCGAGCCAGGACAGATCCGAGAGATCGCCTTGACGCACTTCAAAGGGAGTTTCGCGGCTCTTCTTTCGCGAGATCTCGAGCATATCCGGAAGAGTGTCGACCAGCACGACGTGATGACCCTTTTTAGCGAGCCACTCCGCCATCAAGCCCGTACCCCCGCCGGCATCGAGAATGCGGAGTGGACCTGGCGGGAGTGTGGACAGCGTGCGATCGATCGCGGTCAGCGTGGTTTCGCGATACAAACGATGCCAGGGAGAGGCATTACAGATTGCATCGAACATTTTGGATCTTTCACGATATGCCGCCTGTAAGGATTCGGTGATGCTCTGCACCAGCTTATCGTATCACCAGAAATAAAATCGCGACAATTTGACGGGCCGTCTTGGGTTGTCCGGCGATTGTGATACGATTCAAGACTATATCGCGTTAATCGGAACTGGCAAACCGGCGCGTGCGGAAAAATGCTGAAAGGGTGGGGGGAAGACGGTGGAGTATAAGACGGTGCTCGGGGATTGGCATCAACGAGCCACCGTCCGCTCCAGGCCAAGGAGGTTGCTGGGGCAGCAGCTTGAACAGCAAGGGCTTGGATGTTTTCCCGCGGAACTTACTCCGTTCATAAAGCACCCCCTTCTCGCCTCCGCCGACCCAAAGATCGTCCGGGAAGGCTTGATGCAGCAGTTATTTTCGTACCTTCATTTCACGGATCGTCTGGAGCACGAAGTGGTGAATCGGACAGTGCGGAAATTGGCCGACGGACTTGCCGGGCTCTCCCTTCCGCAAGACGCCCTCTTGGACGCCCGCAAAATTTACTGCGATGAGGGTTATCATTCTCTCTTTTCGGCCGATCTGATGTTTCAGATCCAGGCTGCAACGGGATTCCGGTTCGATGGAGGGTCAGGGCATCCTGGGTTGGAGTTTTTCCACTCGGCTGTGTCCGCGGCGGAGCCGGAAGCGCGGGCCTGGGTAGAGCTATTCTTTGTTGTCGTTTCCGAAACTCTGATCTCCGGGTCCCTCTTGTGTATTCCCCAAGCGGACGATGTGATTCCCGCGGTTCGGGAAATGGCCGCGGACCACGCTGAGGACGAGGTTCACCACCACGCGTTCTTCGCCAAGGTGTGTCGAATCGCATGGCCCCAGATGCCCCGGCGCCTCCAAGTCACCATCGGAAGCTCCCTGCCCCGGTTTATTTTGGGATTCTTGAAGGTCGACGATCCCGCCATCCGCGCATTTCTCCGGCGACACTATAGTGTGCGTGAGGCGGAAACGATACTGGAAGAGAGCTACCCGCCGGAAACGCTACTCGCCAATGCGCGCGCTGCCAGCCGGGCCACGCTACGGGTGTTCCGGGATGCGGGAGCCTTCGAGTTGCGCGAGGTTGCCGACGCAATGTTCGAACAGGGATTCCCGTTGCATTCCCGGAGCGCGAGCAAATAGACGATAGAGGGCGCCGGGTATCAAGCGGCGCCCCACGGTCCAGGGTAATCTATTCCAGGGTTTCACTCCAGGGTTTCAACGCTCTCATCTTCGCTTCACTGGACTTTAACCAGTGGCGCAAAGACTGGAACGGCTGGCGCGATCAATGGAGCAGACCTCGCCACTGGTGCGGCGTGGTCGCTCAAGGTTCGCGCCAGTGGCAGCCCGGCGGGTGGCAGTGAGACTGGTGCGCCAGCCGCAATGGCAGCCAAAACGCCCGGTGGAGCAGCAGCTTTCCCGGACGTCTTTACTGGTACGGCGACTGGCACAGCATTCTCCGCCAATGACGCGGCGGTATCAGCCAAACTGCGGCTGACTGCACCCAGCGAGCCTACCAGGTTCTGTAGCTCCTTGTTGTTGTCCATTTTGTTATCACCTCCTTTCATCGTTGAATCGGCCCACCGAAACATCCGGTGGGCCGGAAACTGACCAAACAGAGATTAAACCGCGCGGCCATTTCCGGAAACAATGACCGGAGAATAAGAGCAAAGATGGCGCACCTGACGGGATTCGAACCCGCATCTCCCAGTTCCCAAAACTGGTGCTTTTGAGACCCTTTTGTTCCGCTTCTTCCACAAGGAACGAGCTACCGGCATTGATACCCTGGAAAAAGCTGCCCGTCTCCCAAACCAAGCTTCCAAAGGTTCCCGCGAGCGTCTTCGTACCAATTAAGCTACGGGTGCCCAATACGCACAGATCCTAACACATTTCTACTGCTTGAATTCAAAGAAGAATCAGGGGGCGTCCTGCAAACTCGCGCCGAGGCGTTGAGCACACGGTTCGACGGGGGAAAGAATCCGAGGGTGCAATCCGCCTCTGAAACGTTGGAATTGCACTCGACGCGCATGTCTCTACCGCACGCTTGACCTGAGCAATACAGCTTCATCCGGTTCGATCCGGCCCCTACCGTGTCGGTCTTTTCCTGATTTTGAGTCTTAGCTCCCATTTCAGCCCTTGCCGCCTCACTCGATAAACCCTCCTGGCTGCCGGACAGCGGCCTAACTCTCGCTGGAGGCAGGTTGGCCATGCGAGTTTATTGGGACTGCGGACGATGCGGGAGACAAGTGGAGCATCGGTGGGAGCGGGATCGCCTCGTCTTTGCTTGCAAGAACTCCAAACATCCTCACATTATCGAGGATCGGATCATCGCTTCTCCGCGATACAGGAGCGAATTCTATATCTGGTTTATTCCGGCAGTCGAAATTGCCGCTTTGATCTGGATGCTTATCTAGCGGTCATGGTTCCAAACTTACAGAACCGCGACCGTAAGGGAGTGCTCCATGAGCCTACAGCCAAAGGCAATGAAGACGCAACGTGCCGGTCGCGTGGATCAATAATCTGGACCGGAATGTATTTCAACAGCCTGCTGGGTCCCGGAGAAATGAAGGAGAGAATATGATCGATCGTATTTGTCCAAGATGCCGTGGCAAAGCCGCGGTGACAATATTCAAGAACGAGATGGGACGGTTTGCCAAACTGTGGAAATGCGAGCAGTGTGGTTCCGTATGGGGAGTTCCGCGCTGGGATGCGGTTGCTCGCGACAATCCGTACGACTTTGGATTAGAGCCTTGGAGTCAGAACCAGGCGGCCAGAAAGTTAAGTCGCACGCTGGTGGGGGATACCTCCTGACTGTAGCGCACCAGGGATTGACTGCCGCGATTTCCAGAGTTGTTGAAATAAAAATGCTCGTCACGTCACGTTATTGTGATTCGGGTGAAGCGGAAGGCTCAGTTGCCGGGGGCAGCTCCCTAATAGGTTTGGGAGTTGATAGCCACTCGAAGACGGAGGTTTAAGGATGCGACTTCTAGTGATGACTGGTAGCAATGTGTGCCCGATCATCCTTTGTTTTCAGTGCGATATGTCTATGGAACCGTTGCGGCCTGGAAATGGCGGCCATACTGCCTCCATCCGCCGGCAACCTCTCACTGGAGTTGAGAATGAATTTTGATGATCTGGTATGCGCTCTTGAGATATCCGGCAATCACCATCTCGAAGCCCTGGTTTCGCCAGAAATCGAGAGCCTGGAGACCCAAGTTCAAGCGGTCATGGTTGGAAACCCAACTGCAATCGAGGTGCGTGTTGCCGTTTGCATCGGAGTTCTGACAAAGGATTTCGCCCCAATCGGCGGTGCGGTAGCGTGGGCACATCTAGTTACGGCCCACCACGAGGCCATCGTGAATCAACTCGCCATCGAGTTCGCCGCCAATGCGGCTCCCGCGTTCAACCACGCCGTGGACTGCTGTGTCGCTTACGGCCTGGGATGGCGACGCACTGTCCTCAACGGACATCCAACTACTCCTGAACACCGATGGCCCCGGGCGGCAGCATGGCTCAGGTTCCAATTCATCGAGGCTGTGAACATTGCAAATCGGTTTCTTGAGAACTCCGTCAATTGCCTGATGACGGCTGGCGGATGGGACTATCTTGAGGATGCCGATACGGTCCACAAAATCGCCGACAAATTACTAGCGTGGTACCTTGACCCGGAGCACAGCCTGAGTTACTCAAACGGTCAAGTTACCGTCTCTTACCGCGGCGAAGCGGCAGACATCGCCGTGAACGGCGTGCGTGCCCTAACGATGCTGCCCGGATCGAACTTGACGCTTCAGCCACAGGGTGACATGGTCATTGCCCCCTTCCAAAACGATGCATCGAGGCTTTTCCGCGACGGAAATCGAGCCGTGATACGATGCGGTGATTTGCAGGTCAGGATCAAAGAACTTAAAGGTCCCGCGAATTTGGGGCCGGAGAGTCCAGTTCCACCGGGGCGCTCGGCGCGCCTGGAAGGCGACTTCGACGTGCTAGAGTGCCAATGTGGCGGATGGTACTGTAAGGACCGCCATCGTCTGGAGAAATGGCGTCCAGCGGATATTAGCTTGTCACGCTCAGTTATTAACGCGGTCCGCGGCCAGCTACCCAATCCCCATGCAAATTCGTTTGCCGAAGGCATGTACGGCGCCTATCTGGGTGCCGGACTACTCCGCCGGTCGGATCGGCGGACTCGTTGGGGGCAAATTCGGGTCGGCAAATTCGAGGCGGAGCCGGAGGAGCGTCCGAGTCCGAGTGGTGAGTATCGCCGGTACCGGGGCACGATGGAATGCCTGTTTTATTTAGGCGACCCGCCCTCCTACGAATCGATTCGAGTGCGCCGGTGCCGGAACCGGTACACACCGCTAATCAAGATATTTGTTCCCGATCCGGAAACCGGTGCTTTGGTGCAAGCCCAGCCAGAGCCGATCCGCTGTGGCTATTTATTGGAGGACCAGGATCGAGTATGTCCTTTCTGCGATGCGCCTACCATGGACAATTGGCCGCCGGCCACAATCTACCGGCCCAACGAAAATTTCCCCCATGCGCGGATTGTTGGCTACGACTACTACGGTCTGAAACCAGGAGAAGTTCCAAGCCTCAAAGACATCCAGGTCCGCCGGCAGCGAAAAGGAGGGAGAAGAAATGACGGATAGAATTGAGCGAAAAAGCGCGGCGCTTCAGGAGGCCGAGAAATTGCTAAATAAACTTGCCTTCGACTCGCGCTACGGTACTCACGTGCGGGGCGAGAATCTGTCTTTGTCCGTGATCATCACCTCCCAGCCAGGGGATGCCATGGTGCGGGGGCTTATCGCCTGCCACGCGTTCGCCCACACCGAAGTAGAGTGGAATCGGCTGGAAGCAATGTTCGAATCCGATTCAGGAAAAATCAACTTCCTGGACTTCGGGGAGGACGGCACGACAGACATTTTTGAAATCGGTCGAGATGAAAAAACCAGCTATCGCCTCTACGCTTTGGCCAGACCGGAATCGCTTGGGGAAGAGATCGGCGAAGCAAGGGTCGCGGTTGCCTTCACTACTTCAGATTCCGCTTTGCCCCGGCCCGTTCGAGTCAACTCTGTGCCGATAGACGCCCGAATTCAAGTGACGCTCATACCGTCTGAAACGACCGCGCTTAATCTCTTGTTCGAAACGAATGTTAAGGAGTTGGGGACTGGATCGGTAGTTTTTAGCTTCCGATCCGGCTACGGGACAGCGGAGGAACATAAGTTGGTGTCCGCCCGTGCGAAATTCGATGAATCGGTGCAGCCAGGACGATGGATCGCCACTTGGGACGGACGATTCGAAATTCCCGAAGGCACTGACGTAATCACACTTGTCTATGCCCCTTGGCACGCAGGGAGTTAAGTCATGCCGTTCTGTACCGCCCCATGCGGCTCGGCAAATGGATATTTCGTTGCACGGCTCATCGTCAAACAACTCTCTGCCGGTCTTCCGTTGCAATTTTCGGCCGCAATGGGCCGGCTAGCCACCAAATCCTTCGATGATGTGATCACAGCCGCATATGTCGCGGTCAAGGAATGTTTCCCAGGATGCTTCGCGGGAACTTACATCGAATGGGACATGGTGACTTTCAATGGAGGGACTCCTCCGCGCGCAAGTGGAGGATCGATATTTGGGGCGGCCTTTCTCGCCCTGGCCAAGCTGGCGTGCGAATTGAATCCGCATCTCATGCCGGAAAACATTCGGTGTCTGAGTATTGATCGCGTCGGTATTACAGCCGCCGGCGACGATTGTGGTTACTTCCAGCACGTGGAACCAAAATCCATCCTGGACAAACTCACCGCGCTGGCGAACTTGGCGGCGATTTCAATTGCCGTCATCCCACAGAATCAGGGAGGAGTACCGTGGAGGAACGCGCGACACGGGGAAGAACCCGTCGTCCACAAATTTCAGGTAGAAGGTGGAAGAAGTCTTCCGGTCATCGAGTGTTCAAGCGGTAAGGAGTGCATCGAGAGGCTGTTTCTGCTTCAGGCGCGGGGCCTTCTGCTAGGTGGCGGGTGATGCATCATTTCCTGCTTGTGCTGCAGTACCTATTGACTGGCAATCTGGGTTCCATGGCGCGTATGGGAGTTGGCAGCTTGCTCGCATGGTTTTTCTTCTGCGACTTCTGGGTCCTGAAGTTTTTTCCGGAAAACCGGTGGTGGACGGAAAATATGGACCAATTCGCGTTTATGTTTGCCGCCTTCTTCATTCTTGTATTGGAACTTGGTTGCTTTTTGCGTATCGACCGAGGCTCGAGACGGCCTACACCTATCCAGCTCGTGATTCCCGGCGCGTGCTTTGATCGACGCGAATGGGTGGCGATGTTCCGTGCTATCGCTGGCGAACGCACGCGGCCGTCTGTAATGCGACGTTTCTTCGAATGGCAAACAGGCCTTCTCCGGCCCCGGTGGCTTCGGATTTTATGGAGACTTGCCGGCCGAAAGGGTTGTCCTAAAAATCTAAGATTTTATTTGCAGTCCCACGAGAATCAAAAAATCTCTCGACAGAGCTTGCCTGGAATATGGTGGGGCAGGCCTTGGCGCTGGATGCTGTGGCTCTGGTTGCCGGGACTCTGCCTGTTTCTCGCCCTCAACGCCCTACCTTCCCTGGCGATTGAAAAAATTGGCCGGGCCATTACGCATCAGTGTGCCGAGGGTTGTCCGCCTCGTTTCTGGGCGATCGACATCAGCGGTTTTGCAGTCCCCCCGAACGGTCCGATAACACCCGTCACTTTGGGATTGAAACCAGTCCCAGGACCTGAGCCGGTCTTCCTTGTTCCGCCAGGATTGGGACCTCTACCGGCGGTCTTGCACTTGTTCGCGGAGGACCTGCCGCGATCGGGCCGGAGGGTTCATGCAATCTGCCTCGCGGATGATAAAGGCTCACCGAGTCTGACGTGCACCTTCCCCATGCTGGGTTCAGTGCGTATACTTCCCGGAACGTCCCATGGCGATCTGCGAAGGTACCACGCGCAATTCGAAATTCACCGTGTGCGGCAGAATAATTCTGTCCTCCCTTTGAAGCTTTTGTTTATTCTGCAACGTCGGGATGGGATTGGTATTGGTAATGCGATTGTTCGAGAAGAATAAGGAGACTCAAAAATGACCATGCATAGTTTTATTCGCAACACGTTTTTCTTTGCGGCCGCTCTCACTGGGTCCATCAGTGCCCAGGAGATCAAATTAAAATCTGGAGATCCGCCGCGAGTTGGCGCAACGATTGTCTTGGAGTTGGCCGGTAAGCTGGCACGGGATGCGAAGCCGGCCTGGGAGGCGCAGGGGCCCGCTCGCATTGAGGGGTCCAACACCGATCTCACCGTCAAGATTGTCCTGAATTCGCCGGGGCCGCTTGTTATTATCTGCAGAATTCGCACGCCCGGAGGCGAGATCACCAGGGATCTGTCCCTCGAAATAACGAAAGACGATAAACCGAAGGCAAACGCGGAACAACCATTGCAGCAGCCCCGCGTTGAACAACCTCCCGGCCCTGCAGAGGCTGGCGACATCATTAAACTGGGATTCGTTGCCGCCGGTTACATGGGCGATGCCATGAGCGGTGGCGTTGTTATTAACGAACGCTCTCGTGACCATCCGCACTCCGAGCCATTCAGTATCAGACTGGACTACAAGCCCCGGGACATCGGGTGGGCCGCCGTAAGCTGGCAGTACGTCACTCAGGGCACGATGAACTGGGGCGAAACAAAAGGCAAAAACTTGGCCGGCCAGGATATACATTCGCTTCGAATTTGGGCTCGCGGCTTGAGGTCCGCGGAAGGCGATTTTCCGACTGTGCAGTTCAAATCCGGCGGCGGTACGGGACCGCAGGTAAAGATTGGCTATGAGGCTTCCCACGAAGTGGTCGACGAGTTTCGTCAGTTAAAAGGAGACTGGCAGCCGTACTGCCTGGACTTGTCTGGCGAAGACTTGAAGAACGTGGTGAGCGCGTTCACAATCGTTCTGACCAAGGCCATGAACCCAACCGGTGGTGTCGTCTTTCTGGACGATCTCCATTTTTCCAAGCAACCTTGCGGCAAGTAGCTCGGAATGGGCTTGAGCGTCTCATGATAAGAACTATTCGTTGGCCTCTCGCTGCCTGCGTCTTCGTGATCGCTGGGGTTGCCCAGGACAGTTCGTCTCACGATGACTTAGCGTCGCGGTTGCGGGAGGCGCATTGGATCGCGTACGCGCCGGCCAGTTAGAAGCCCATGCTCAGGCCGAAAGCGAACAGGTTCTGATTTTTGTTGAGAGCATAGAAACGCTGAAAGTCATAGCGGAACGTTCCTAAAAAGGTAACTCCCGAACGCGCCGTGGTGTACCACATGGTGTCTAGCTCAACGCCCGCCTTATAGTTGCGATAAGCGTCGATTCCCGTGCGCGCGACATCGTGCTGCAGCGGAAATACAAGATGCAGAAACCCCAGGTGATTTCCCCGCCGCCGGCCGGGGAGGCCAGGAGTCTTCTCTTCATCGACGATTCGGCGGAGAATCACCACGTTCGAACGATATTGAGAATTATCCTGAGTACGATCCGGTCTCACTACCGATGAGAAGAACGTCGGCTGAAAGGTAAAGTCCCAGCGGCCACCGCCCAGCCCCCGAGCCGCGATCCCGCCAAAAAAGTCCCGGCGCCGGACTATGGTGTCGGCCGCTTTAGCCCCAGGCGGGACAGGATAGGTCTCGCGGTCAAGCAGTGCGCCGCCGAACACCTCGATGCCACGGGTTTGAAAATGCTCGCCGAAGGTGGACGGACGAAAGAACTGGTACGAAATACTTGGCGCAAGCAGCGTGCGCTCCCGATTTGGATTGTTGGGCACGTCCGGGCTGATCGCCTGGTAAACATAGACCATCGATACATTCAGTTTGTCCGGGCCGACAAAGCGAGAAAGCGCCGCTTTGCCTTCAAACTGATTGATATGTTCGACCCCTTCCGGAACATACTCAATCAATCCCTCCCGCCAGCTTTGCCGGAAGGAGCCCTCTATTGAAACATCCACGGCGTTACCCACGCTGAAGGGCTTGGCAACGTTGAGGCCCCAGGTATTCAGTTGCAGAGGCACGAATGTGAACGGCGGTTTGTAGATCTTGGGCGCCACATTTGTCGTGTGGCGATAGTTATAAATGAGATCGACAACCGGCAGATTCTCGTACCGGAAACGCAGCCGGTCAAAAGTGTCGACGGGCGTCTCTGTGCGGATCAGGCTGCGGTATTCCAAACGATTCAAGGGTTTGCCGTTCCGGTCTCCGATTTGCGCAAACGCGGCCGAGGCAGTGTAGTCCCGAATGTCTGACGTTCGATCCAAATCGGCGTTGGTTTGGGCCAGGCGAAAGATCGAGGCGTAGGACAGGACCTGCGAAATGCCGTTCCGCAAAACCAGCGGCAGGCCATTTCTCTGGTGTAGAGCCACCAGGCTACGATAGACACGAGTTTGAGTTTCGTCGTCCCATTTTCGCCAATTGTCCGCGGCCTTCACCTTGTCCAGCGTCTGTTGAGCAAGTATGTATTGCTGCTCGGCCTGTGGATACAGCGGTTCTTGAGGCCCTCTGAAGTTCCTCAAATATTCTGCAAGAAAATAGGGAAACGCAGCCTCTCTGTCGTCTGCCTTGATCGCCTGCCGATAATAGCTCAACGCTCGGTAATCGCCGGCGCTCTTCATCACCTCGGCGATGAATAACAGCCAGCTTCCTTTGCCGGCGTCGGTTTCTTTCTGTTTGACCAAGTCCTCGACACACTGATCCTTGGGGGCCGGAAGTTGACTCCCCGAAATGGCGGAGCGAATGTATTGCTTGATCGCGCCTGTCGATTTCTGCTGGCGCACCTTCAGGGCACATTCGTAAGCCGCGTACGGATCTTGTCCGCGCGGCCGGTCAACCGCGGAAAGCGCTGCGGTAGCCATCGTCATTAACAACGGCAAGTAAAACTTACTCATGTGGGGTCTGCTCCTAAGCAATTGGGTTGTTGTAAATTTCCGCCCGCGGAACCCGGCATCGGGCGGCCGATCGCTGATCTTTGGACATGGTTATTTCGTGACAACCCCTAAGGGCATCAGCGCGCTCCTCCTGGGAATTGCAAAGGCGCCTTGTTCTTCTATAAACCATGCAGGTATTTGAACTCTTGTTTCATCCGCCCTGACACTCCCAGCCACCGGGGAAGGGCCGCGCGGCTGGCCGGCGCAACCTCCGGAGGCCTTCTGTCAGGTTCCCTACTGAAATAAAGAGGTCCCGTACCGCATATGAAATTGGCAAGTACGATTACGGTGCGGACACCGCCGGCTCGACTACCCTGAGGGTCGTCGGGGTGTTCCGGGCTCAACAACAAGGAGGGCGATATGAAGGGTCTGAGCGCATACGCTTGTGTTTTATTGGTAGGGATCTTGGGAGCGGCTTCTTCCGCATCCGCCGGGGAAGGTGTACGCGCGGCCAACCTGGGCATAGGCACCAAGGCCTATAGCTACCTGACCAGTGCTGTCACCCGGCAACAAACCACATTTACGGTCTTCGAGAGTCCGGATTCGGCGTATAACCACGGCGATCCGGGAGGATTCTTTTGCGGAGGGCCGAACACTACCGCGAACCTCAGCCTTATGTCGATCGATACCGCATGTCACTACGATGCCTCGGCGCCGAAAGGGTGTTCCACCGATCCGGCGCGCACGGACCAATTGCTTCTTCGTGTCACGCTTCCTCCTTTATCCACCGGTGACTTTTGCGGGATTATCTTTACCGAGCCGGCTCACTTCGCAGCCGGTGCGGGGTACAATCTCGCGGGCTCCTCAAAAGTGTCCTTTCAAGCCATGTCACCGCAGGGGATCAATGTAGCGTTCGGCGCAGGTGGGGCCACCGGCTCCTACATCGCCGTTCCCGGCACTTTGACGCCGATGTCCGTGGACCTGACGGCGATCGCCCCGGCGCCGAATCTTTCCCAAACGAATCTTCTTTGGACCGTTGTCTCCAATGACCAACATGCGCCCTCGGGCGGAACATTGTACGTCCAGAACATCGTGTACACACCCGTTCCCGCATCTCAAACAAACGCATTGGGGCTTCCGCTCGGCTATTCAACCCTTCCAATCCTACCCGTGTCGGCGGCGAGGAACGGCCTGGTCCCCATCCCTCCTGACCAGTTGTACCGGAATGCGGCGCCCACGGCCGACGTCTCCATGGCCGCAATTGCCTTCCTGCGGCGCAAAAGTTCCAGCGACATGAAGGCGGCGGGCCTGATTCTGGACACTCTCGATTACGCCTTGGCGCATCCCAACCAGGGGCTTCCGCTGCCCGCAAGCCCGGATGGTTCGCGCGGACTATACAACTGCTACAGCGCTGGCGATATCGCTTTGTTGAATGTTCAAACCGGCGGATCCAAAGCGGGAGACGTGCGCCTCTGTGGCTTTTCCGTTGGCCCTTCTTTCAACGTGGTCTTCAATGGCGCCGGCGCTACGTCGAACGCTTGGGCCATCCTCGCCTTCTTGCATGGATTTACTGCTTTAAACAAATCGAACTATCTGGCGGACGCTAGGACCATCGGAAATTGGATTTATGGAACCATGCTCGATCCGAGTACAACCGGCTACGGCGGTTACTTCCAGGGATTCGTGGACGGAGCGCAGACCCCCTTGAAGGTCAAGTGGACTTCAGGGAACGCCTTGATCTATGCGGCATTTCACTTCCTAGCCGCTGCCGAAGCGTCGGCCGGGAATTCGATGGCGGCCGCCGAGTGGGAGCGGCGAGCCGGCATTGCTGGAAGCTTTGTGCAGAGCATGATGGAACCGAACGGCCAGTTTTTCCAAGGCACCGTTCCTCGGGGCCAACAGCAGGACCTGACTATCGGGGTTATGCCGAACGGGACGCTCAAGGGTGACGATGCCATCAATGCTTATGACGCTCTCGAGTCCAATACATTGGCTGCGCTGGCGATGGCCTCGGCGCCGGCCTACCGCACCCTGAACTGGGCCGGCGCGATGCGTGGGGTTTTGGCGCAGTCCAAGCGGGTAACCGCCGGAGGTCAGACTTACCTGGGATTTAATGCGGTTCAACAGCCCGTTGCTCCGGCGGGAGTTGCGCCGGGGACTGACGGAATCGGTTGGCAGTACACCGGGCAGGTCATCGTGGCCCTGAAGTTCGTACAGAGCCTTTATCGGGGAAGCGCCACGGATGACTTCGTTTCCCAGGCCAATTCTTACTTGAGCCAGATTCAGCAGGCTCAGCAAAACGCACCCAATGGCGACGGCAATGGTTTGGTGGCCGCCATTTTGAGCCAAAACGTTCAACCTTACGATCAATGCATCAACACGCCCTTTGGCTGTGTCCCGGCTCGTCTCAGCTTATCCGCCACAGCCTTCGCGGCTTTTGCTGAGCAAGGCTTCAATCCGATGGTGATTCCCGCTACGCTTTCCGTCGGCGGAACCATCAACGGCGGTAGCTTCATCCCCGCCCCGAACAACGCGGTCTCAGCCAATACCATCATCAGCATCTTCGGCGTCAACGAGGCGTTTGCGCCCGCTGGAGTCGTCAGTCTGGTGAACGGGGCACTGCCATTTGTGATCCAGGGTACCGGCGTTCAAATCAATGGAGTGTGCGCGCCGTTGTTCTTTGTTTCGCCGGGTCAAATTAACGCGCAGGCGATTTCCACGCTAGGAAATTCAGGCACTGCGACAGTAGTTGTCAACACCGGAGCTGTCGAGAACGATTGCACAACGGGAACGCCAGGCAACAGCGTCTCGGTGCCTATCGCCGCCTTCTCTCCGGCCTTGTTCACATTGCAATTTGGGCAGGGACTGGTGGCTGGCATTAATGCCTTGACTAGCCAACCGATCTCAGAAGCCGCGCCAGTCCCGGTGGGTGCAATCGTGACGATTTATGGCACCGGTTTTGGAGCCACCACTCCGCCTTCCACGGCCGGGGTTCCAACGGTGGGTACCGTGCTGCTTGCCAGTCCCATCACAGTCACGATTGGAGGACTGCAACTTGCGGCGTCGAACGTGAAATTCGCCGGCATGTCGGCAGGCTCGGTCGGTCTCTACCAATTCAATTTGGAGATCCCCCAAGGTGTTCCTGCTGGCTTGCAGCCGATTGTGATTACCGTCGGTGGAGTCTCCACCCAACCCGGAGCTACCCTGGCGATCGCCCCGTAACGGGGTAATGAGTCTCGTGCTTAGAGGCAGGCGATTACGTCGATCTCCACCAGCGAATTCCCCGGGATGCCGCCGGCGGCCGCGATGGTCGTACGCACCGGAGGCTCCTCGCCAAAGCGGCCCTGGAACACTTCATTCATTCCCGCGTAGTCTTTCAGGTCGTTCAGATAGACGTTGCACTTGAGAACTTTGTCCATTGAGGAGCCGGCGCTCTCGAGTTGCTGCTGGATCTGGTCCAGCACCGCCTTGGTATGTACCGCGATGTCGCCTTCCTTGTGGTACCCCACGCCCGAGATGAACAGCAAGTTGCCGTAAGCGACAGTGCCGCTGAACAGCGGCGTCTTGGCCGGTTTCTTGCCGTTGCGATAGATCACTCGCTTGGCCGGTTTGTCCTGTGCCTTGGCGGGGACCGCTACAACCGCCGCGGCGGCAGCGGCTGTCACCGCTCCACGTCCAAGAAAATTACGCCGATTCGATTTGGTCATTCACGTCTCCTTTAGTTAATTACCGATCTCAGTGCCGATTCCTCTGCGCGATCCAACTCGTTTCCCCGTACTCGCCCATATTGACGACACCCGCCATCCTGTCGCCATCGACGGTTCCCGTAAGTGTGTACGAAAGCCGCTGGCCCTGAATCTGGAAGGATGTCTGCAAGCGAACCGTGTTGGCGGCCACCGTGCCCCGCAGCGGAGCCGATCCGAAGATATCGGTTACGTACTGTCCCTCCAATTTCGTGCCGTCCTGCTCCAGGTGGATCGAATGGGTCGCCGATCCCCGGCCGAATTCGAGATGCGCATCCCATACACCGCCGATTGCCGCGGGCTCGCCCTGTGGCACGGAGGGATTCTCAAATTTCGGGGGTTTGGAAAGCACCGCGTAAAGACGGTCCGCGACCACCTTCTCTTCGCCGGGCATCAACATATATGGAACCACCGAGACCGAGCTCGCCATATTGTCCGGCCGGCTGCCGCGTCCCGACGCCAGGATGATGCGCGGTTCCGTATCGCCTAGAAGCTTGTGTACTTCCTGACCCGTGATTCCGAGCTTCGCGCCATCCCACTCAATGACAAGCCGTGGGGTGCGATTCGAAAGGTCCTCGCTCGGCTGCGCTATTTTCGCCGTCACGCCGTCGATCCCCTTCACCCGCGTCGCGACACGGTCCAGCCGAGCCTCCCATTCGGCCCATTCTGCTTTATGGTCGCGTTTCACCCACATTTCCACTGCCGCGAGCATCCCCATGATCTCTTCTTTACCGACCTTCAAGGAGCGTCCAAAGGCATGATGCGGCGCGCTGTTTGCCCAAGCGGCCTGGAGCCATTTCTTTTCTCCCAGAAGAAGTCCGGCGGCCTGCGGTCCGCGAATGCATTTGCCGCCGCTGTAGGCCACCGCCGTCGCTCCGCGCTCCAGGTGTACATTTGGTTTTAGAGTCAGGATCTCCGCCGCCGCGTCGACGATCACCGGGACGTTCTTTCGCTTGGCCACCTCTGAGATAACCCGCGTGCCAAGCGGTCCGTCATCACCGGGTCCGCCAAGTATGTACACCATTGCAGTGCGGTCACGAAAGGCGGACTCCAATTCGCCCTTGTCGCGCACCTCGACAATGTTCACTCCCACCATTCGGATGGCATGGTCGTACACGTTGCGTGAATATTTGGGAATGATGACCTCGTTCTTCAACCCCCTGAGGTCGGGCAGACGCTGCATCCTTTCCGGGTTATAGCCGGCGATCGCCGCCGCGGTGCAATTGGTCAACGCAGCACAGCACCCGGCCGTCACGATGCCCCACTCAGCCCCAGTGAGCTCAGCCAGCCGCTTTCCGACGCCCTCCATCAGCTCGTCCATCTGCACGTAACCGCGCGAGGCTTCGTCCATGGCGCGCTTCACTTCGGGAAG
>CATPCJ010000246.1 GCA_955652915.1 uncultured Bryobacteraceae bacterium | reverse complement strand
TCCCTGGACTGACTCATCGAGACTACCTTCCCGCAGTCTTGCTATGATGGTCCTGGAGGTTTTTTCCATGGGTCCCGTGGGTGTGCAGGAAATTATCGTTATTTTCCTGGTCGCCCTTGTCCTGTTCGGCCCTAAGAAACTGCCCGAGCTAGGCAAGACGATCGGAAAAGCGATCACTGAGTTTCGCCGTGCACAAAGCGAGCTCAAGTCCACGTTTGAAGGCCACATGCGAGAGTTGGAAAAGGAACACGAGTCCATCAAGGAAATCACGCACAGCTACACTAGCGAGATTCAGAATCATTACACCGACTACGACTCCCCTTATGACGGATCGGCTTCGTATTTGCCCGATTCGCACGAATCCACTGCAGCAAATCCATCCACTGTAAGCGTACCCGCACCACAGGGCGCCGAATCACCCGTCCCTCACGAGACACCCGCTAATGGAACTGTAGCTCGAACCACAGCTACCGAACCGGCCGTGGAGCACTCGGCGAGCGGACAGGCAGCGCCGGAATCACATTCCGTAAATAGCTAGTTACGAAGAAGACCTAAGCATGGACGACGAAACCCGGGGAGTGCCTCCTCCAGGAGGCGAAGTACCGCCTGACTTTACATTCGCGCCGCCGCGGGCGGAGGACCAGTCTCCCACTCCGCCCGCGGCTGAGGGGCCGGCGCACAATCCGGAAGTCGTCGAGCCGACCCAAACTGCCCTGGAAACAGGAGGCGGAACTAAGTTACCGCCTCCGCCACCCCCTCCTCCGCCGCCGCCGGCAAAAACGGAGGACGATGACGACGAAACAGACGAAGAAGAGGACGGCATGCTTCGGATGTCCTTCATGGACCATTTGGAGGAGCTGCGATCCCGTATCATCAGGGCCCTCTACGGGCTGCTAATCTCATTCGTGCTCAGCCTGGTATTCGCGGGTCAGCTTTGGGACATCATCAGCGAGCCGGCCATCTCGGCTCTGAAACATTTGAACGTCGTTCCACCGAAGCTCGCGCAACTCACGCCCATGGAGAGCTTCTCTGTTATCTGGGTGCAATTGCCACTGTTGTGCTCCATCTTTCTTGCCTCGCCGTGGATTGTCTACCAACTCTGGGCCTTCATCGCTCCTGGTTTGTACAAGAAGGAGCGGCGGTGGGCCATGCCTTTCGTGCTGCTCACCGCGGGCCTGTTCATCGGCGGCGGGATATTCGCGTACTTTCTGGCTTTCCGCTTCGGTTTGGAATTCCTGCTCGGCATCGGCATGAGCAACGGCGTGCAGCCGGTGGTTTCCATTACCGAATACTTCGATCTCTTCGTCAACGTGACGTTGGGCGTGGGACTGGTTTTCGAATTGCCGGTCCTGATCTTCCTGCTGACGCTGCTGCGGGTCGCTTCGCCGCGATTCCTGCTTCGTCACTCGCGCTACGCCATCCTGGTGATCGTCATCGTCGCGGCCATCGTCACACCCACGCCGGATGTCTTCAACCTGATGCTGTTCGCGATCCCCATGTGCTTGCTCTACTTCGTTGGAATCGCGGCGAGCTTCATTTTGGTGCTGAAGCGCGAAGGCAAACAGTTTCCATGGAAGAAGTTCCTAGGGATCGTGTTGACCATTCTACTCGTGATCGGGCTGATCGTGGCGGCCATTCTATATTTCCATCTGCACTTCATCCGGAAGTGGCCGTTCCTGACTCAGTAGTAAAACGCTTAACATTGACTGTAACGAAGGTGGGGTGCGAGACATAGTACTATGTGGCTTATTTTTCCTCCAAAAGTCTGCCGAAAGACTAGGTTTAGATCGGGGATCGTTTTACCATGAAAGGTACTAATTCCGGATACCGAAGCGATGGACGTTAACAAGACCCTGAAGGAACTCTATGAAGAGAGACGGCGGCTGGACATGGCCATCGCTAACCTCGAAGCGCGCCGGCGTGTCCTGGCCACGATCGCGTCGCCGGTTCGACGTGGGCGAAAGACCATGAGCGAAGAGGAACGGCGGGCAGTATCGCTAAGAATGGCGAAATATTGGGAAGCGCGGAAAGCCGCTCAGACCGAAGCCGGGTTAAAGCACGGCGCCGACGACCCTAACGCTTGAAAAACCACAGCCAGAAGTATTGCTCGCCCGCACCGTGCCGGTAACGCGGGTCGAAACCACAGCGAAAAGCCATGTCCACCGCTTGCCGCTCGGAAAATGGAGCGCCTAGCCAAGTGTCATCCGGCTGGGTTTCCAGCGTGCTGTCGCCCTGAACCTGAAATTTGAAGAGACCGCCCGGCCGCAACAGACGCTGCACTTCGCCCACATAGTTTTCGATAATCTCCCGGCTCGGAATGTGCTGGAACACGATGGAGGAAAATGCAAAGTCGAACTGGATATTCGGTACGACGGTCAGATCCTGCCCATTATTTTGATAGACGGACGCGCGCGGAAAATCCCGCAATGCCTCCGAAGCCAGCCGGACCATCTCCCCGCTGACGTCCACCGCGTGCACCTCGCCGAACAGCTTGGCCAACGCCCGGGTCACGCGTCCGGCGCCGCAGCCGATCTCGAGCACGCGCATCTTACCGGGCGCTTTGCCCTGACAGATGTTGCCCATGTCCGTCAAAATCTCTTCGGCTACAGTCCGCTCGCCGGATGCGAAAAACTCTTCGTCGGTCCACGCCGTATTCGCCGTGTTGACATAATGACGGGCATTCTCGCGGGCGCGCTGGTCCCAGTCCTCCCGCATCTTCTGTAGTTGCCGTTCCACGCCAAGGTCGCTCATAAATCCTAGCGTTCCCATTCTTACACACGCCTAACGGACTATTCCGCCAGACACGCGAGGGCCTCCGCCAGCACCATCGTCCCGTCGGCAATCGCCTGGGGCGACGCGTACTCGTCGGGTCGATGGCTTATGCCCCCGCGGCACGGAATGAACACCATCGCCACCGGCGCGATCCGCGCAATGAATAGTGAGTCATGGTACGCCCGGCTGATCATGCGGTCAAAACTCAAGCCCTGAGTTTCGCAGGCTGCGGCGAGAGTGGCGACGACAGCGGGATCGCATTGCGCCGGTGGGTCGGCGTTGACCAGTTCAGTCCGAACCGCGACACGACGGCGTGACCCAATCTCCTTGCCTGCCGCGAGTACCTTGTCGAGAACGGAGTCGCGCCGCGCCTGGTCGATGTCTCGAATATCGACCTCGATCCGTACCCGGCTTGGAATACTGTTGACGGCGCCCGGAAAAACCTCGCAGACGCCCACCGTGCCGACGGTATCCTCCGCTCCGCTGGATCGCGCGAAGGATTCAACCGCCAGCGCGATCTCCGCAGCCGCGAGGAAAGCATCACGCCGATCCCGCAGCAGGACGGCGCCGGCGTGACCACCTTCTCCTTCGACCGAGATCTTCAGGCTGGCCGGCGCGGCGATCGCCGTCACGACACCCACCCGTACTTGCCTCTGTTCGAGCAGGGGACCTTGCTCGATATGCAGCTCGATGAACGCCGAGTAATAGCCCGTTGGCAGCCGAACGGCGGAGAGCGGGCCAACGTAACCGGCCGCGGTACGAACCTCGCCGAGCGATTTTCCGTCGCGATCCTTGAGATTTTCGTCCGACGAGGCTTCGAGCAGACCGGCCAGCAACCGGCTTCCCAGGCAACCGATGCCGAACCTCGTCGGCTCTTCCGAAGTAAAGATCAGCAGTTCGATCGAACGGCGCGGGCGCAACCCAGTGCGCATGAGCGCGCGAATCGCCTCCAGGCCGCCGAGCACTCCCACGGTTCCGTCGTAGCGCCCTGCATTCGGTATCGCATCGATGTGCGAACCAGTTCCGGCGGGAGGGAGGCTATCGTCCTTGCCCACCCATCGCGCGAAGGTGTTTCCGGCGGCGTCCTCACGTAGTATCAGCCCCGCTTCGCGGCATAGCTGTTTTACGAATTCTCGCGCGCGAAGATCGGCTTCGGTGAACACGACCCGGGTCACCGCCGGCGCAGGCTCGGCCGAGATTTGACTGAGAGCTTCCAATTCCTGAGTGAGCCGTTCTCGATCGACTGAGAGATTCATCGACGGTCAACCTGCGGATGCCGATTCCAATCTTTGTAAATCAGGTATTTCGCCGGGGTTTTCCCGAGCGCTCCAAACCACTGTGGACAGTAGGGGGCCATCCAAATGAAATCACCCGCGGTGACCGGGTACCAGTCGTCGCCAAGGCGATAGATTCCGCCGCCGGAAAGCATGAGAAGCCCATGTTCCATCACGTGAATCTCAACCATCGATAAGGCTGCGCCCGGCTGATAAGTCATCGTGTTGACCGCGAAATCGAAGGCCGGACTATCGGGAAGTAAAGTGCGAACCTGCAGGCCATCATCGCCCATCAAAGGCTTAGCCTCGACGCGGCTCTCTTGGCCCGCCAGGAAATCGGGAGGCTGGATGTCGCTCAATTGGCAATAGGGTTTTTCGATGACTACCACGCGAGCGGCGCACGTTGCCGCGACCACTGCGTCACTGCCGGGCGGGATGTACGCATAATCGCCGGCACTGAAACTATCCCCGTAAATTTCCAGTTCGCCCTCCAGAACGTAAACGAAGCGCTGCCCAACGGCTGGACCCAATCGGCCGCCTTGCTCGAGTTCAGCGGTGTACTGAGTGAATGCCGCCCCTCTGGCGCGTGAGATATGAATGATAGCCGTTGCGTCCTGCATGCCGGGCAGCGGCGCGCGGACGAACGTGTCGGGGGTGTGCAGAAAGTGGTGGGTGCGATGAACGCTGCGAGTGTGTCCAAGCTGGTGCATGTGGAACTACGATAGCGCGGATTCCCGAAGTTTTTCGAGGAATGCTTCGCCCGCCATAAGCGCTGCCGCGACGTCCTCTGCCCGAACGTTCTCATCGGGATGATGGCTTATGCCGCCGGGACTGCGCAGGAACAACATCGCCGCAGGCATTCGGGTGGCCATGATCATTGCATCGTGACCCGCGCCGCTGACCATCTGATGCAGCGGGTATCCGGAAACCCTTACCGAATGCTTTAGATTTTCCATCAGCAAAGGATCCATCGCCACACTCGCCTGATCCAGCCGGCATTCCCAGGAAACGGAAAGCCCGCGCCGCGTAGCGATTTCGTTCGCATGCTCTTGGATAGCTGCGACCGCCCGTTTACGGATCGCGTCGTCTGCGTGTCGAACGTCGAGGCTCGCCAGCGCGGTTCCGGCGATCACATTTCCCGCTCCGGGTTGTACCTGTAAACGTCCAACAGTCGCAACGAGTCCATGCGTGGCCTGTGCTTCGCTTTCAACCTTACAGATCCATTCCGCTGCACCGGCCAGTGCGTCGCGCCGGAGGTTCATGGGCGTCGTCCCGGCATGATTTGCTTTGCCTTCGAAGACGACATCGACGCGGCTTTGTCCTACGATCGCTTCCACAACGCCCAGCGGAAAATCGAGGCTCTCGAGTAGAGGACCCTGCTCGATGTGAAATTCCAGATAACCGAGCGCGTCATCACCAACTCGCGCCTCGCCGATTCGAGACGGATCGAGACCGAACGCACGGATCGCGTCGAGCACCAGGACATCAATGTCGCCGGCTGTGCCTGCCAGCGCCCGGCTTCCGATGAACGGCACGCCAAAGCGCACGCCCTCTTCCTCCGAAAAACCCACGACTTCGATCTGAAAATTGAGACGCCGTCCAGCCAGCAGATTCACGAGCGCGACTCCGAGGACCACTCCCAGAACGCCGTCGAAGGCTCCCGCACGGGGAACGGTATCCAGATGCGACCCAATTAGAAGACGCGGCATCGACGGCTGTGTCGCGGAGTAGCAGCCTCGGATATTGCCGGCTGCATCTACGTGAACGCTCATCCCGGCTTCCTCCATCCAGGAGCGTATGCGGGCGTGAACTTCGCGCATCGGCGGAGAAAGAAATCTACGCGTCGTATAACCGGGTTCTTCCGTGTACTTCGCAAGCTCCCGGCAACGGCCAATAACCTCGTGGGCAAGAGAGAGTGGCGGCGGCATCGAGATTCCGTGATACCACGAAATCAGAAAACAATGGGGTGACAGCCACACCTCAGTCACGCCCGCTGGAGATCGGTGATTGAGGTGGCTGTCACCTCATTGTTTCTTCATCCAGTAGTAAACTCTAAGAGACTATGACGTTAGGCCAAGCCCTTGGTCTGGTTCGAGAGCGGAAGGAAATAAATCGAAGACGAAAGATCTTCCTCATTTGCGGATTTCAACCTCTGCACCTCGCGACACTCCTTCAAGGGCATTTTGCTTTGCGCTTTCCGGACGAGGGGGCCGATATCCAGACGGGTCTGTATGGCGATCTTGAGGGGACGCTCGCTATCGCTGCGGATTCCGAGGCAGAAGCGGCAGCCCTGGTGATCGAATGGAGCGATCTCGATCCGAGGTTGGGGCTGCGCAGTACAGGCGGCTGGGCCCTTTCCGTTCAGGCGGACATTCTCCAGAGCTGCCGCGACCGATTTGCCCGGTTTCTCGAAGGATTGGAATTGCTTGCCGCGAAGATGCCGGTGGCCCTGGTTCTGGCGACCCTGCCGATGCCGCTCCTGGGGCACACCGCCGGCTGGCAGTCTAGCGTCAATGAGTTGGAATTGCAGAAGCAGGCCGCCACATTCCTCGCGGATGCGGCACCGATCAGAGGTGTTTCCGTCGCCAAATCCGAACCGTCGCGCATTGACGCGCTGATGGAGCTGAAAGCCGGATTCCCCTACACCATCGGACATGCTTCCGCTGTCGCCAGCCTGGTGGTCAAACTGCTGTTCCCGCCAAGTCCGATGAAAGGGCTAATCACGGACCTCGACGACACGTTTTGGTCCGGCATCGTGGGCGAAGTTGGAGTTCGAGAATTGAGTTGGAGCCTCGCCGAACACACGCAGGTTCACGGGCTGTATCAACAGATGCTCCGCCATCTCTCGGAGATGGGCGTGCTGCTGGCGATCGCGTCGAAGAACGAGCCGGCCGTAGTCGAAGAGGCGTTGCAGCGGGACGACCTGCTGGTTCCGGCCAAGTCTTTTTTTCCGGTTTGCGCAAACTGGGGTTCCAAATCCCACAGCGTCGCTGAAATTCTCCGCGCCTGGAATATCGGCCCCGATAGTGTCGTGTTCGTGGACGACAGCGCGATGGAGCTGGACGAGGTCCGGACGGCATTCCCGGCCATGAAGTGTCTGCTGTTCTCGCCCAAACAACCCGCCAAGACGCTGGAGCTTCTGGAACAACTGCGAGATCTGTTCGGCAAGCCCACGATCCAGCGGGAAGACGGATTACGCCAAGCCAGCATCCGCGCGAGTGCGGCCGTGCGGGAGGCGGGAGAATCCGCTAGCGACGAATTCGTTCGCGGCTTACAAGGCCGGCTGGCCTTTGACTGCCGCAAGGACCCTTCGAACAAACGGCTCCTGGAACTGATCAACAAAACGAATCAATTCAACCTGAATGGCGTCCGCCTCAGCGAGGGTGAATGGCTTAAGCACCTCGAGGACGAGAACGGTCTGGTGGTGGGCGTCTCCTACGAAGACAAGTTCGGGCCACTCGGTACGATTGGAGTGTTGGCCGGACGCCGGGTGAACGATCAAATCGAAGTGACGAGTTGGGTGCTCAGTTGCCGGGCTTTTTCCCGCAAGATAGAACACCACATGCTGGATCGTCTATTCAAGAAGCGTTGCGTTACGGCGGTTCGACTAGCTTACGGACGCACCGATCGCAATCAACCCTTGCAGAAATACCTGGCGTCCTACGGTTTGGATGTCGATCGGGACATCGAGATGCTGCTCTCGCGGGAACAGTTCCAGAGGCATGTCGAGGATTTGCCGCACGAGGTCCGGCTGCAAGACGATGTCTGACATCAACTCTAGAATTTCCCAGTGCTTTCTCAATGTCTTTCCCGATGTGGCAGCGGCCGATCTGCCGCGGGCTAGCCAGGCATCTGTCCCGCAGTGGGATTCGGTTGCGCACGTAACCTTGCTGTCGGCCATTTCCGAGGAATTCCAAATCGAGTTGGATGACGAATCCTTCGAGTCGCTAACTTCTTATTTGCTGGTCGTCGAATTTGTGGAGAGCAGAATTGGAAAGACCTGAACCTCGTGTCCTCGATCCGTCTGAGATTTCCATCGGCTTGAAATCTTCTTTTGAAAGACAGATCACGGCGGAAGACATAAAGGTCTTCGCCAATCTCTCCGGCGACCACAACCCCCTGCATACCGATGAGAGCTACGCGGCCCAGACCAACTATGGCCGCCGTATCGTGCACGGGGCGTTCCAAGTTGGACTCGCTTCCGCAATGGCGGGAATGTATCTGCCGGGGCGGAATGTGGTGGTAGGATCGATGCGCTCACGATTTCCCAGTCCGCTTTTCTTCCCGTCAACGGTCACGGTTCAAGGAGAGATTACCGTTTGGCTGCCGCAATCCGGAACTGGCACGGTCCAAGTCCGCGTCATAGAAACCTCGCGGTCCGTGCTCACCGCCGAGATTCATGTGGGATTCGGCTTGCACGAAAATCGGCTACGGCGGCCCGTCGAGAACGCCACGCCGGTTGTAAGGGACTCCAGTCTCCCGTTGGTCCTCGTGACTGGCGCCACCAGCAGTATTGGTCCGCACTTATTGCAGCGGCTGTCCACTTCCTATCACGTGGTTGGGTTGGTCCGGTCCCGCTCGCGGGCGGCCGAAATGCTCGGCGGAGACAACACCGAACTGGTGGAGTGCGACATCATGAACGAGGATTGGGAATCCGCCGTGGACGCGGCCCTCGGCGGCCGGCCTGTGTACGGGCTCGTTCATGCCGCCTGGCCTGGCGCGCCTCAGGGCGGGTTGCTGGGGCTGGATTCAGAAACCGTTTCGCGGCAGGTGGAATTCGGCGTCCTGACGACCATTCGCCTGGCTCGCTTCCTGGTGCGGCACGCGCGGGGGTCCGGCCGCATGGTGGTGATTGGCACGACGGCGGCAACTATCAAACCGGTGTTGAATCTCGCCGCCTACTCGCTGGGCAAGGCAGCCATGGAACAGACAGTGCGTCTTCTCGCTCCGGAATTAGCCGGTAAAGGAATTTCGATTAACGCGGTGCTGCCCTCCTTCATGTCGCAGGGGATGAATAGCGCCAAGACACGTCACACGATTCTCACCGAAACCGCCAAGGTGCCGATCGGCCGGTTGTGTACCCCCGGCGATGTCGCAAGCAGCATCGAATACTTGTTATCGGAGAGCGGCGCCTTCATCGCCGGTCAGATCCTGCCGCTCACCGGCGGTCAGCAATAGGCGTTCTCACGCCCAAAAAGCGCTCTTGTTGTCGTGCAGATACGCGGCGTCGCTATCGATCATCTGCAAGCGAATCGGCCCGGCAGGCAGCTCAACGCCCTTGCCCGGCAGGATGCGCATCGCGGAATTACCTCGCGCATGAAAGCCGCAATCGATTAACGCCTGACGCGTAACCGGGTCGCTTCCCACTGAGACTACTTCCGCCGCGGCGGGATTGCGCATGGCCTGCGACACCGCAAGTTGGATCAAAATACTCCAATCCTGTCGAGCGCCGGAATCGACATAGAAGTCGACGATCCGAACTTGACCAGGTGCATGAGCCAGCATGAAGTAGCCGTGGCTGAAACCAGCCTTCTCAACCGAGTAAAGCTCCATCGGCGTCACCGGACATTTCAGAAAGTAAGCAACGGTGTCCGCCGTCCTTTCAAAGATGGCGGTCCCCTTCCCTGCGCGCGGCCACTGCAAGGCGGTCGACATCAACTGTTCCGGCGCGATCCGGCTCGCGGTCCATCCTTGCGTCCGAACCGCTGGCGCCTGTAACCACCACAGCAGGCTTCTAGCAAACTGCGCTCCCGCGCGTGGGCTAAGCTTCTGCCCCGCCAACCGCCGTAGCGGCCGCAAGGTCCGGGCGAACATAGTTACCTCACCGCAAATTTTCAAGCCAAGCGCCGGCAGCACTTTCTCAGTCTTCTCACTGCCGCCGGTAACCACAATCGCGTCCACCATCTGCGCGATTCGCTTCAGAAGAGTCACGCCGCTCCCGACTGACTTCGGATCGGCCGCCCAGTCAATCAGGTGTACCATCTTGAGCCGCTGCCGGCCGGTCACAAACGAAAGCGGCACAACGGTTCCGTGCGCCACGATCTCGTTTTCCTTGACCATCACATAGCCGCGGGAACCCGCCCAATCGGAACGGTCCTCCCAGCACTTCCAATGTAGATGGCGCGGCGCGATCAGAGGTAGCCCCGGCTCGAGGTCGAAGATGCGTTGCAGAAACGATGTAACCTCGGGGGCATCCCGCGGAGAGGTGTCGCGAAATTCGGACTTCATGGCGAATATCGAATTCCGTCGATCACCTGAAACGAGGAACTCTCATTCCAGGTATGGGTCCCCAACAACCCCGGCATCCAGGACGGTGGGATATGACTGACGGGGCGCTCCTCAAATTCATGCGGCGTCAACTTGGTTACTTCGTTGACGGTGATGGCGTACCCATACCGCACCGAGCAATCCTGCGTTGGCCGGAACAGCCGCCCGTCTCTCCAGAATATTTGCCCCGCGGAGCGACAGCTTCTCACCGAAGTTGACTCCGGTTTGTACGGATGCAGGTTCCACGGACCCTCCAGTTGGGTTGCCGAGAATAGCAGTGTTTCCATGAAAGGCTCCAGCGTGTTGGTAAAGAAGTACCAGCGATCTTCCACGAAGACGGGAGTTGTATCGACGAGTGCTACGCCCTCAATCGGCGACGAAACCAGTTCTAGCTCCCACGGAAAACGGGTAAAGCGGTAGAGGTCGACGCGCTTCGCATCCGACGTTTCGGGTAACAGGAACAGGTCGCCGTTCCAGGGCACGACACAAGGATAGGAGAGATGATAGGGCCGCTCCAGGATGATCTTCATCTCCGGGCATGATCCGTTCCGCAACACCTCTACACACGCCAGCCTGCCTCGGGACTGCCCCACTGCCATCTCCTCAAACAGCAAATACTGGCGCCCATCGGCTTCCCATAGAAAGGGATCGGCCATTTCAGCTACGCCCTTCGGCAGTGGGAGTTCCTGAAACCCGGTCAAATCCATCCGTGCCGGATCGGTGATGGATTCGCTCCGTGATCGCATCGCGACGAACCATTTCCCCTTCTTTCCATGAGTTATCCATCGCAGATAGGCGCTACGCATCAGCTTCTTCATAGCGAATTGCGCTGCCTCGAAGTTCGAAGGGTAGTCATGTGGAGCGGCCTCGGCCAACCGCTGAGTGGGCAAGCCGCGGACCCGCTCCTCGAACTGCGCGCCTCCGCGCTGGATCTCCAGACACAGTTCGGCAAGCATCCGCATGGTGGCAATCAGAGGTTGTTCCGCGTTGACCGTGATGAAAAATCCCTGTGACGTGGAAGTCTCCGCTCTTCCCACGGCCCGGCCCTGTGCAAATGTGGAGTCGTGCCAAAAGATAGCCGCGGTGGATGTCGGCTGGCTATTGGCCACCTCGTCCCAAAAGGGAATGGCCCGATTTCGATCCCCTAGCCGAATGGTGAAGACTCCATGTTTCGCTAAACTCCGGAGCTCGACGGCGGGATCCTGGTACTCTGCAAACCACAGGATCACTCCGCAATCAGCGGCCCGGATGGCGTCGACAGACTCAAGGATGACAGAGCAGGTTTCGCCGTTGTCGGCCTGCTCGAATGGATCGAATCTGGCTCGACTCGCGGAGTAGATACGATCAGTCAGCCAGGGCGGGCGCTTCGATTCCGTCAGGGTCCGAAAGTTGAGAGTGAGAAGTTGGACTTCGATCACCGGAATCTGTCGCAGGCACGTGATAAAGGCGTCCACCCAACGGGGGAGCCGCCCACCATCGAGCACCACCCCCACCCGCAGCGGCTTCCCGCTGTTCGACAAGGCGTCCCTAAAGGGCAACAAGACTGCCGCATCCTCCGGCAATGGAATCATCAGGGCGTGACTTATCATACCGGTTATCGGCGCGCTCGATCATCAAGGATGTCCGCAAGCAGCGATTCTCCAGTGTGAAGTGAGCACCCTGGGCGAAGTCTCGCCGGGGAGACTAAGGCGTGTTGGAGAGCAGACGCTCGCGCAGCATGGGATAGGAGTCGCGGGCAAAGGCCGCAGCGGCGTTGAAAGCGGCTTCGTCCCCGTTGCCCGTGACGGGAACCACAATGCGGACCAGTGCCGTATCGGTCCGCCTGGCCCGGAATGCATCCACGACTAGCCACAGTTTCGAGGCCCACTCACCCGCGATGGCCCGATCCCGCGTTTGGTACCAATACAGAATGGCGGCCCGTGCGCCCTGATTCGCCACCAAATATCGGTTCACGGTAATTCGCCCCGCAGTGGTATCGAGAGCGATTTCTCCGCTGGAAATGGGTGTCCAGCCGGCGCCGGGCAAGCATACCTTGGGCGAATGCGGCTGGCGGTCGCCGTTCCGCTGCGATTGAAACCATGCGACGAACAGACTGGCAACAGCCGGGTCACCTGCGGACTGGTGTATATAGGACCGGCTCAGCAACCGGTCGGCCTTCAACTGGGTGGCGACATCGGCCGGTACCGGTTCATCCGCCAACCGCTTCCAATCTGCCACCTGTGGCGCGAATCCGCCCAGATCCGGAGCCGCCGGCAAGAGCTCCGTGCCCGCGATCCAGTGGACCATGGCCGCTTGCGTCAACAAGAATCCGGCGGCAAGAAGCCAGCGCGGTTCAGGCCACGATGCGTTCATGCAACTCCTTGAAGATCCGCGACAGGAATGCCAAGCCGGCAAGGCAAAGCATAAAGATAAAGCCACCGGTGATGGCGTGTGGAGCACCCACAGCCAGGGCGGGATTGGTTACCGCCAACGCCACACGTGCGGCGTTGGCCACGATCGCCACTGGAATCGTCATCACCAGCAGCGCGGTTCGCGCCCAGGTGCGGGCGCCGGACACATAACCGAATACCAAAGTTAGGAAGCCAAGCGGCAACAAGTAGCGGATGCCGCTGCAGGCTTCAGCCACCTCCACCCGATAATGATTCACTTCAAGGATGTTTCCAGAGCGGATAACGCCGATCCCGGCTGCCGTTAGACCGGACGCGGCAAGATGGCTGGCCAAAAGCTGCAAGGGCAAGGTCGCTTGGTTATACACAACCGCCAGTTTAGGGAGCATGAACAGGGCCAGCAGAAAGAGAAATCCGAGGGAACGGATCCGGGAAAAGCCGCCCAGGAGAACAACAGCGCCGGCTACGCTAATCAACAAAGCCAGCGAGCCGGCGAACAATCCGGCGCCTAGAGTGGCGGCACAATTAAGACCTGCGCCCAGCGCCAGGATGGCCCAGCCCCAATTGCTGGGTTGTGGGGGCACGGTGCGCAATCGTGGGCGCTCCCTCCACAAAATCCAGCCGATGACGATGGGAACCAGGAAGCCATGGCCCATGTCCTCGTCGGTACGCCATTGTTCCACCATTCCCTTCAGGAATGAGACGTAGCACACCAGCAGCGCGGCGCAAAGTAATAGGATTCCCGCGCGCCGGCGAAACATTATGCAGGCTGGAAGCGATTGCAACGCTGATATCTCAAAGGCAGGGTGGGCCGCGCGGGCGTAGCCGACGCTGGGTCCGGTGCTGGAAGCATCGTTGCGGGACCTCCTCTAGAGGAATTCAGTATAACCCGATGGGCGCCTCTACGTACCTCAACATCAAAAAACTACTGGGGCGGCGCAGGCAACGGCATTTCGCTCCGGCCGCGAACGAGCGCCGGATGACCGGCAGTTCGTCACGTCAGGTCAGTGGCGTGATAGCGGTGCAACGGCGTGGTGTCGCCTGGCGGCCACATCGTGCTCACCGAACCCGGACGATAAAACGTCACGGTGACGCTCCGCCGGGAAATAGCTGAGTCGCTGGCGACGCGCGAGACAGCGTGCCAGGAGTTCTCCGATCGGACGATGACGGACGAAGACCCGGCGATGGGCGGAATCTCGGCCACCAGGTCCGCCGGATCGGAGGAGCGCAAAATCCTCAGGCAGCCGCCATCCGCCGCGTTCCACGACCGGTTGAAATACAGCACGTGAGTCACGAGTTTCTCCGGCAAGTCCCGATGCGCGTCCAAAGAACCACCCGGCCCGTAGTGGAAAATGTTCACTTCCATCGGCGCCTGGGTGAGATCGCACCCGGTCAGGGTGGTCATCGCCGCCCGGTACCGTGGCGAAAGCAAGTCGCGCGCCAGCGCTTGCCAGGCGTCGCTCAAGTCATCGGGATGCGTGATGGCGTCCGCGCCCATCGCAATCAGCGAGCGCGCTTCATACTGATAATCTCTCTCCGCGTCGGATCGGTTCACGAGCTTGAAGCGATCGCACGGAAACGTAGCGGCAAGCCTCGCCGCATCGTCCGGCGTGAACTGGTTATCGATGACCGCCCACCCGTAGGGATCGGTTTCAAGCCTATGATGTCTGAGGTACGCCAGATTAATCAATTGTCGCCGCTCATGCCTCCGGAGGCGCCGCCCAACGAACCGCAGGGGAGCCGTCAGTCTCCATGAGATCGAGCCGATGATCTCCGCGATACGAGCGTCCCGCCCGGCAATCGCGGCGCGAGCCACACTCAGTTGTCTTAGTATGTCGTCGAATTTGTTTTGCCGCTCGGCGGACTCCTGACGGGTCGACGCCAGTTGTGCCAGCGCCTCGTCCAGTTGTTGCCGGGTCTCCGCGGCCTCGCGGCGAGTCGCGGCCAGTTGTTCGAGTGCGTCGTCTATTCGGTGCCGGCTCTCCGCGGCTTCGCCCCGAGTTGCGGCCAATTGTTCGAGTGCCTGGCTCAGCCGTTGCTCCGTCCCCGCGGCTTCGCCTTGAATCGCCGCAAGCGCTTCCCGCAGGCGCTCCTGGGCTTCCGCTCGCTGTTGCACCAAGGCTTCGGCCGCCTCATCCACTCGAGTGGCCGCGTCTTCCAGCAAGGCCGGCAGCGACTGCCAAAAACGGTCGAGGGAGGGCGCGGACGGCGACGGCTCAGCTCGAAGCGCCGCCGCGATGCGATCCCAATGATTGCCGAGCGCTTCGCAATTGGCGCGCGCCGCGGCGGACGGCGGCGTCCTTCCCAGACGGGCAAGAAACCACTCGATATCCGGCTCGCCGTTCGGGGGCAGCACAAAGAAGGTCTCGAAATGTTCCAGCACGGAGAACTTGCACGCAGGCAGACCATGTCGCGCGAAGACCGGCACGCCCGCGGCGAGGGCAGTGATGCAGAGATGATAGCTGTTACCGGCAACCGCCTTCGACCGGCTGATCAACTCGGCGATGACGAGAGGACCCGGCCAGTAGGCCGCGCGGACAACGCCCGGAAGATCGGCGTCGATGAGCTCTTGACGATCGCCGAGCACCGGGCCGATGGGCAGCGACAAAAACCGGAGGTTCCGGAACCGCCCGGCGTGATTCTTGATGAAACGAACGAATCCTTCCAGGCCCGGGGTGGCTTGAATAACAATGTACGGACCATCCAGACCTGAGGCTTGACAGAAACGCGTGAACTCAGCGGAGGGCGTCGACCCGCTGTCCAGCAGCCGTGGGAGCCCGAAGGCTGTGTCCGGAACGACCGCGACGGGTGCACTGGCCAGAGGTTCGAGGTTCGCTCGCGATGCTTCGTCCCGCACCGACACGTAGCGGCTAAGCCTCAGCACCTTCTCCATCAGTGGATTGGCCCAGGCCGGAAAGTTTTTGCCATCCGTTCCAGGCGCGTTCCATAGCAGCGGAACGTCGTGCTGCAGTGCGATCAGCGCCGGCGTGAGCCAATAGCCGGTCGGATGGTGGATCTCGGGCGTCGGGGGACCGTAACCTGGAGCAACCTCCTTGTCGAAGCGGATGATAAAGCCGCCACCGATGAGCAGGCCATCCAGGCAGTGGATCATCCGCGGCAGCGCGGTGACGGAGGTGACTTCGAAGGGCCACTCAGGCGTGGTTCTGGCGTGGTAGGAGAAACGGTGAAGAGTGACCGCTCCGAGCCGGTCCGTGAGTTCCGACTCCGCGATCAATGGAAAGAGCAGGTCGCCATAGTTGGCGACGTCGAACGTGCCACATATGCCAATCTCCCATTTGCGCTCTCCCATCCGGGCTTGTCCTGGCCACTCCCATCCCAAAACCGTTTCCACGATCCGAATCTAACTTAGGGACAACCTGGAAGACCCGCATCGAACAGCGTCCATCCCGACCGGAAGCCCTGTAAGGACCAGTTTATCATTCGAGAGTCGCGGCCTACGGAGAACACCGGCAGTGGGTTCGTTTTGCATTCCTGTCGCGCCTGTACCTGCGCGAACCTGCTCCATTGCATCATGCGCGATTGACATAAAAGTGACAACCGCGGCGCCACGAGATAACTACGCCGCCCTCGCTGCTTCTTTGCCATCACCGGGACTGAAGCCTCGTCCGGAGCAGCTTGAAAGTCCTGCTGCAACGCGGCACAGTGCGCCACGGGATTGCCGCCGTCGTGAACTCTGAAAGTGGATAGTGGCGCTCTCTTACTTCTTCACCGGCGGCAGTCCAATGGAGCCCATTTCCGCATGGGTCAGCGTTTCCCAGACCATGTGGTGATTCACTCCGGTTGGCCGATTGCCGGGAAGCACCGCCGCCATCCGGGGCAAGGCGATTCCGAGCCGGTTGTGAAACTCGTTATAGGCGATTTCCCAGGTGGGATGCAGATTGAATTCCAGATGCTCCGGCGGCTTTGCGTTGTTCGGCGGCAAGTATTGCGCCTGAAACTCCATGGCGGCCACGATGCGTTTGCCTTCCTCGGAGTACAGATCGATGCCCTGCTGGTGCGCTGTCTCGGCCGCATTCACCATACCGGCGAAGGCCATGTTCGCATGTTGTGAATCGCGGGCAGTTTCCTGCAACAGACCATCGACGAATTCAGGAGTGAAGCCTTTGTTTCCCCAAATGGCTGGGCCGCAGCCCACCGGCTCTATTGGCTTGGGTCCATCGGTCTTCAGGTAGATGGCCGCGGGAGTTCGCCCGCGCCACATTTTGATTCCGAAGTCGAACGCGGCTCTATTGTCGTTGAATACTCCTATGTTGATGATCGCCTCGCTGATGGTCAGCTCCTTGTTGCCGTTCTCACATGTTCCATGAATCAACGAAGGCAGATACTGCGTCGTCAGCATGTTTTGAAATTTAGCGATATCGGCGTCACTCCAACGTCTATAGCTGGAGCGGACGATCTCGGCCGCGCGCGGCCAGACATCGCCCGTCCACGATGCCTGCACCTGTCCGTTTGCATTGGTGTGACCGCCGGTCAGCGCGCCGGACCAGGCGTTCATTATCTTCACCGCATTCTCCGCGTACGTTTTGTTGCCGGAAATATACCAGAGAAGTGCCTGCGTATAAGCGGCCTCGCTATCGGCCTGTTCGTCCTTGCATCCCAGGTCGGGCCGGGAAAACGAACCACACTCCACGGTGTCGCGCGGATGGGGTGTATAGTCGAGCGCGCCCAGTTTATGGCCCTTCAAAGCTTCAAACGCAGACTTCTGCGGTTCCGTGCCCGCGGCGACGCGTTTCTTGATCTCATCCAGTTGCGCGCGATTGAGCAGGACGCCTGGGTGGACGAAGCCGGCCGGTGGCGCTGGCTTGCCGCTCGGATTCGCTGCTGTCGATACCGGCGCATCTTTGTAGGCCGGATTTGTTGTGTCGTCGGTCGCTTTCTTGGCGGAGAAAGCGACCGGGACAATCGCCGTGCACAGCAGGCAATACCAAATAAAAGATGATTGTATCGGCTTCACTATTTCTTTCCTTCCACCACCCAGATATTGCGAAACTGCACCGGCATTCCGTGCTCTTGTAATTGGATCGGTCCGGCGGGAGCCTCGCCAAGCCGCGCCGCGTTTAGAGTGACGGGGCCGAGTTCGCGATCGTCATAGAGAAGCGCGCCATTGAACCGCAAAGTTGCGCGGGGGTTGGCAATCTTTTTTCCCGCGGCATCGAATCTCGGCGCACGGAAGTCGATATCCAGGGTCTGCCATTCCAACGGCGGACGAGAAGCTCGAATTCCCGGTTTTGCATTCGCGGGAGTGCAGTTATCGAATCCGGCGCACGGATTTCCATCCAGACGGCCGTACATCTCATTGATGTTCGCCTCGTACCGATCCTGTATGTAAACTCCGCTGTTTGTCGGACCGCCGACATTGCGAAACTCAACGTGAATTTTGGAGTCGCCCAGCCATTTGTGGCTGATTAGGTTGCCCGACCTGGGCACCACTTCCATCGCACTTTCAGGAACAAGATGCCATCGCGAGGGACCGTCTTCGGCGAGCCACTCTTTCTCTTTCATCTTTGCCCAGGAATCCATATTTGTTCCGTCGAATAGGATGATCGCTCCCGTCGGCGGTTTCATGCCTAACGAAGCCGGAGTGCGCGTGATGTGCCGCAGGTCGAAAGCTTCATCAGCCTTGTGAGCAGTGAAGTGTCCAGCCGCAATTGTTCCTGTCCAACCGCCGCCGGTGAAATCCACGGTATTGCCGGACGAGATACCTTGTAGCACAGCCACCGGCTGGTCGTTGGGAACATCGAACTTGCGGAATATGTTGGCTTGGTACTTTCCGGCGTCGGCAGCCAGAGGAATGGAGTCGGGAACGGATAAGAGTCTGTCATCGGCGCGGATCACTTGCGCGACATAGCCGCCGTCCCCTTGCCAGTCGCCTCGTAACGGGTCCGGAGCCGCCCAATAGAAGGGATGAGCCAGTTCCGGCTTCTTCGCGGGCTTCTCATCCGCGCTGAACAGAACTGCGATGCCGGCTGCGATTAAGCCAAGACTTGAGATTATGTATTTCATATTTAGCGTGGAGGCGGTGCATCCGACGGCTTCGCGGGAATGCCGTCCACCGTCTTCGGCTCCATCACCTCGGTACGCGTTCCGTCGGGATCGAACAAGTTCATTTGACGCTTGCGATTTGTGCCGGTCTTGATTTCCAGCGGGCGCGCGTAGTCCTTTCTCGCGGCCTTAGCTTCCAGCGACGCCTTGCTCTTCTCGATGTCCGCAACCTCCAGGCAGATGTGATGAGCCGTGCCGCGCGCCGTGGGAGCCGGCAGTTGATCGTACAGCATGAACTCAATATAGGTGTCGCCGTCGGGGACCTTCATGTTTACCCAATTCAGCTTCTGGCCATCGCGGCTGCCCCGCCAGATTTCCTGGAAACCCAGGATGTCGCGGTAAAACTTCATCGCCGGTTCCAACGCGCCTACCAGGATGCCCAGGTGCATCATCTTCTGCGACACACGGCTCGCAGGCATGTACTTGCCCTTCTCCCGCATGCTCCAGCCGTCAGGCTCATACTGGACGATCTCCACAGTATGGCCATCGGGGTCCTTCACATTGAAATTCGAGTTCTTGATACGGCCTTTTTTTACCTCCTCCGGGACCTTGACGCCCTTCGCGCCCAGATACGAGCGCATGGCCTCCGCATTATCCGTTTCAATCGATATATGATTCAGCCGGTCAGTCCCGGGGAAACCAATTGTTGATTTACGTCGTAAGCCCTCGGCAGATGCGTCCCCTTTGATGCAGCGTAAGCGGCTTCCAGCACCACGCCTGCGCCCAGGTCCCGCTCCACCGTGATGCTCCACGATTGCAGATACTGAGTGGGGTTGTGCTCCGGCTGCCCCGACGTGCTGGTGACGCCGGAATTCTTGGCTTTGGCCGCCGGGAACGGATTGGAAACAGTCAGGAGTAACGGATTGGTCGGAGTCGCGGAAAAGGTCTGGGTGTTTACGAATGGATAGGTATCGCTGAAGCCATCGTAGCGGTAAAGAGAATCGATACCGTAGAAGATGCCGTATCCGCCGCGCAGCACCGTCCGGCCGTTGCCGAAAGGACGCCAGGCAAATCCGAAACGCGGAGCAAAGTCCTTATAGTTGGTTTTTACGATTGACTGCGGGAGTCCTGCGGCGGCGGCCGTCGTAATGTATTGAGACAGGCCTGATTGCTGGATCAGATCGTTGAAGTTCGCGAGGCCCCCGTCGCCGGCGATCACGATCTTGCCGAGTTCCGGCACATACATGGAACGCGCGCCATACTTGGCCACGGGCTGCTTCATCAGCTCATAACGGATACCGATATTGAGGGTCAGGGACGGCGTGATCTTGAAATCATCCTGCACAAACGCCGAGTAATTTGAAACCAACAGGTACTCCGAGCCAACATTCAGCAGACGCCGGCTGGTTTGCGCGTAGCCGAGCAGGAAATCGGCCATCGGATCGTTAGTGAAACGGCCGAGAAAAGTCATCCGACCGCGTAAGTCGGCATAATCGTGGTTGAAATACTGATAGTGCAGGAAGTCACCGCCGAATTTCAAGGCGTGCCGCCCATGGATCCAGGTCATGGAGTCGGCGTACTGAAAATTGTTGTAACTCCACACCTTGGGCAGATCGTAGGCTTGCCCTAGATCTATGTAGCCACTTACAACCATAAAGGGCAGCCCCAGGTCCGACGGATTCTTGGTGGCGCCCAGGAATCCCGCTTCGCTCGACCAATCATGATCGCTCCCTATGTTCGGCTGGTTCAACGTGGTGCGAGAGAAGGAAATGCTCGCTTCGTTGAACAACAGCGGCGTAAACGTGTGGATGTGGCGAATACCGGAAAGCAACCCGAATGAATTGTTAGTCGCCCCGAAGATGGCCACCGGAGAGCGCTGGAAAGGATTGAGCGACTTACTCGGTTTCCAGTAAGTGCTGAAGGTGAGGCGGTCTCTTTCGCTGACGGCGTGGTCTACCTTGATGGCGAAATTGTTAAACTGGCTCGTGGCGTTTGCCTGGGCAAGGTAATTGTTCGCTCCGGCGGCGAGATTCGGCGCGGGGTAGAAGGCGGCGATCTTCAACGCCACCGGGTCCAAGCGTGAAACCGCAATCTGATTATTGGGGAATGGCTTGTTTTGAGCTAGCGGGTCGACAATTTTCAGCGGCCGGCCGAACGCATCCGTGACGCTGGCGAAGTTCCCCTGCAGCATCTCCGGCACGGGAACAATGCCGCGCTGCGTCGAGCCCGAGATCTGCCGTAGCGACTCCCAACTCACCAGGAAGAAGGTCTTGTCCCGGCCATTGTATAGCTTCGGCAGGAACACCGGACCGGAAACCGTCCCGCCGAACTGATTTTGGATCAGCTTGGACTTACCCGCGTCAAAGTAGTTGCGGGCGTCCAGCGCGTCATTACGAAGAAATTCGTAAACCGCGCCATGCACCCGGTTGGCGCCGCTCTTGGTCACCATGCTGAGCACGCCCCCCGCGAATCGCCCGTATTCGGCCGAGAAGCCGGAGGTGATCATTTTGAATTCCTGAATCGCCTCCAGCGGCGGGCTTACCATGAAGGCCGTGTTGCGGCGCTGGGTGTTGTTCATCCCATCGATCAACGCGCTGATGTTGTCCGCCCGCGCTCCGTTGACGGCGAATTGTCCGTCGGCGCCCTCGCCCCGGGGAATCACGCCGCCGGTGAGATAAGCAAGGTCCGTGAAGTTACGGCCGTTCAACGGCATTTCGGCGATCTCCGCGTTGGAAGTGACCTCTCCCCGCGTGCCGCTCTCGGTGTTCAAGGCCGCGGGCGTCTCTGTCACCGTCACGGACTCGGTGGTGGCGCCCACCTCCAGCTTGATGTCCAGCCGCAGTTCCTGGTCCACTTGCAGCGTGAATTCGGAATGTTTATAGACCCGAAATCCGTCGCCCCGCGCTTCCAGGACGTAGCGTCCCGGGTTCAAATAAGGAACAGTGTAGTCGCCGCCGGCGTTGCTCGCCCCGTCACGGGACTGATTCGTTGCAAGGTTCGTGATTCGGATGGCGGCGCCCGGAATCACTGCTCCGCTCGGGTCCACTACCCGCCCGAGTACGCTGGCCGATGGCGACTGCGCCGCGAGCGGCATAATCACCAGCGCGGTGAGAACGGATACAAAAATCAGGCGCATAAGACGTGCCTCAAAACTCCAAGCGAAGGCCGAGTTGCATGATACGGGCAGCTTGGGCGCCTATGATGCTGCCGGCGCCGATCGTATCGACTTGCTTGTTCGGAAGATTAAAATTGGCGCGATTCGTGGCATTGAATATTTCCCATCGAAACTGGGCACGGGCGCGTTCAGTAATGTTGAAGCGCTTGCTCAACGCCGTATTGAAAGCCAGGAAGCCGGGGCCGTCCAGTATGTTCCGTCCGGAGTTGCCGAAGCGGAGAGCGCTGGTGGATACAATCGGGAACGCCGTGAGATCGAACCAATCCTGCGGCGTTGGATTAGACAGGCTGCCAATGGCGATCCGGTCCGGACGGGTGGGCTCGCCCAGCAATGCGCTGGTATTTTTCATCGTAGGCGTGAACGGCTGTCCGCTATAAGCGCGCCCCGTGCCGGAGAGTTGCCATCCTCGTAACAGAACATTTTTGAACGGAACCTGGTAAGTGAAGTTCATACTGAAATTGTGGCGAACGTCGAAGTCCGAACGGCCGCGCTCCGCGTTCAGGTTCCGAGAGTCCTGGGCGCCGGCGTATCCCCCGGCCCCAGCGTAGTTCAACCCCGACGCCGTGTCGATCGACTTACCGTAGGTGTAATTCGCGCGGAAGAAGAATCCTCGGCTAAAGCGCTTGAGAATGGATACCGTGGCGGCATTGTAACTCGAATTCGAGCCAAAGCTGTAATACTCGACATCGCTGAAAGCGGGGATCGGCTTGGGGTAAGTCCCGTCCGGTAGTTGCGTGCCAGGTAGCCGCAAAGCCTGATCGATATTATATTTGCGGCCAAGGTGCGTGCCTTTAGATCCGGTGTATCCGGCCTCGATGCCTATGCCGCGTCCCAGGTCGCGCTCAATCGTCAGGTTCCAGCTCTGCAAATACTGCGAAGCTGCATTCACTTCATATCCGTTGGTGACATTGATTCCCTGCACTTTAGCCAGTGCGTCGGGATAGGCGTTTGAAAGAGTGAGCGCCTTGGGGTTGCTTGTTTTCGTAAATGTTTGAGAAGAGGAAAACGGGAAGCCGCCCGTAAGATCGGTGCGCACGGGGTTCAGCCGATTGCCGGTGTAATAGATTCCATATCCGCTCCGCACTACGGTACGATTGCCGCCGAAGGGACGCCAAGCCAGGCCGAAGCGCGGCGCGACATTATTGTAGTTTCCATGAACCAGGGAAGAGGGCAGCCCGTAGGTGCTCGAAAGACCGACCAGTCCGCTGAGACCCGCTCCGGCTACCGTTGCTTGCCAATTCGGAATCGTGCTGTCGCCGCCCAGGATGATCTTACCGAGCGATGGCACATAACTGGCGATCTGCCCGTACTTCTCGTATGGCGGCTGCAGGACGTCATAGCGAAGGCCCAGGTTCAGAGTCAGATTCGGATGTATTTTGTAATCGTCCTGAAGAAAAGCCCCGTAGTTGGTTTCGAAAATGTAATTCCAGGCCGAGCCGACCCGGCGCGTGGAAGTATCCAGCAGGCCGAGGAGAAAGTCGCCCGTCGGGGAGTTAGTCCACTTACCCTTAAAGTTGAAGGTTCCTCGAAAATCTGTGTTAGTCGGTTGAAAGAACTGAGTACGGATCACCTCGCCGCCGACCCTCAATGTATGGGCGCCTCTGATCCAGGTCAGCGTATTACTGACGTCGTAATTGTTGATCACATACTGAATCGGAGTCGAGTTACTATCGCCCAGGGTCTCCAAACCACTTACTTGGAACCGGGGGAAGCCAACCACCTTGGGATCAGTAGTGAGGCCTGAGATGCCGAAATCGGCCGCGTAGTCATGTCCGATGTGGCCCCCTTTTTGGAGGCTGGTGGTGCGCGTGAGCCCGGCCCGAAGTTCGTTGACTATGCTGGCTGAAAAGACGCGTGTATGAGAAATGCTGATCAGCGATTGCGAGGTGTCCGTGCCGGATGGGAAGGTGCCCAGGTTGCTGCCCGAGAATGGATTGATGGATGTGCTCCAACGCTGCAACGCCCGGACGGAGAGGTTATCTTTCGCCGTCAGCTTTTGATCGGCCTTGAAAAGGAAATTGTCCCAACTGTCGGGACTGTTGGCAGCCGTCACATAGTTATTGGCTTGCCCTGCGCGATTCGGCGCCGGAAAGTAACTCAGCACTTTGAGCGCGATCGGATCCAGCCGGCCCGGCGTGATAATGTTGCCCGCGAAGGAGCCGCCCAGCGGATCTTTCAATACGAACGGCTTGCCGCTCGCATCCACGGACTGGGAGAAGTTGCCTTGCCGTTCCAGCAGCGTGGGCACCGTGTCCACTTGCGATTGGCCTTGCACCTGCCGGTAACTTTCCCAACTGACCAGGAAGAACGTGCGGTCGTGACCGTTGTAGATTTTCGGAATCACCACCGGACCGGCTGCGGTAGCGCCGAACTGGTTTCGCCGCAGCTTGCTCTTGCCGGCATCGAAGAAATTGCGTGCATCGAACAGATCGTTCCGCAGGAATTCGAAGAGAGCGCCGTGTAGCTGGTTTCCGCCCGACTTCAAGACCATGTTCATGACGCCGCCCGCCTGCCGGCCGTACTCCGCCGAGTACCCCGAGGTTTGGATTTTGAACTCTTGCATTGAATCCAGAGGCGGCGTGATCTGGGCGCCTGCGTCGCGGGGATTCTGATCGTTCAGGCCGTCGATCAACACATTGTTTCCGTCCGCGCGCACGCCGTTGATGGACATCGGTCCGCCCTTGGCGCTTTGTTCGCTCGGCGCAACTCCGGCAACCATAAATGCCAGGTCGGTGAAATCCCGCCCGTTCAGCGGCATCTCCGTCATCTCATGATTCACAATCACGTCGCCGCGAGAGGCATTTTCGGTATTGAGCAGCGGCACGCTGGCGGTAACGACGACGGACTGTCCGGTGGCCCCTACTTCGAGCTTGGCGTCGAGCCGCGCAGTCTGGTCGACCCGCAATTCCAGCCGGTTCTCAACCAGACGCCGAAATCCGGACTTGTCGATGCTCACGTCGTAGATACCGGGCGTCAGGTTTGAGATGGTGTAACCGCCGTCCTGCTGCGATTCTGCGCGTCGGACTTGGTTTGTGTCCAACGCCCGCACTTCGACAGAGGCCCCGGGGACAACACTGCCGCTTGCGTCCACGATGCGTCCAACCAGCGTTGCGGTTGGGGTTTGGGCGACTAGAAGAAACGTGAAAAACGAACCCACGATGGTTCCAGCGCGCAACTTGGCGTTCATATCTACCCCTCCCACTCCGGCGACTAGTGTTTCTTGTCGGACAGCGTAGTCTGAGACCACGCGGCGATCAAGTTAATTTACTGTCATTCAGAGATGACGACGTAAGTTACAGCTTATGAATATGCTACAGGATAACTCTTAACCGTAAAGAGCAGTCAGAGTTGGAGACCAGCGGCCGTCTTTGAGCCGATGACCGTTGGCAAGAGGCGTCGTCCCCAG
>CATPCJ010000245.1 GCA_955652915.1 uncultured Bryobacteraceae bacterium | reverse complement strand
GTCAAGAGCATTGTCGCGAAGACCGATTACCCGAACTATGAGATCGTGATTGTCGACGACGGCAACCTATCCGATTCGACGCGCCGGGCTTTGTCCGACGTTCCGTACCGGCTGGAGAGTTTCACCGAACCTGGCCATCCAGTTAACTTCCCATTCAACTTTTCCAAGAAGGCGAACTTTGCGTTTCGCCAAGCGCGAGGACGCCATATCGTGCTGCTGAACGACGACATGGAAGTGATTTCCGAAGAATGGCTAAGCGCCCTGATCGAATTCACGCAACAGCCCCGCGTGGGCGTCGTGGGAGCCAGGCTGCTCTTCCCGGACGGCCGCATTCAGCACGTGGGCGTGGTGCTGGGCGTGAATCAGGGAGCCGCGCACGCGTTTCATTCTTTTCCCGCCGGCTTCGTGGGTTACAACGCCTACACGCATGTGATCCGTAATTATTCCGCCGTCACCGCCGCCTGTATGGCAACGCGCATCGACGTCGTCGAAGCCACCGGGGGCTTCGACGAACGACTAGCGATCGATTACAACGACATCGATTTTTGTCTCAAGGCGATCCAGCAAGGCTATGACGTGGTCTTTACGCCTTACGCCGAGTTGTATCACTTCGAAGGAGCTTCTATTCGCCGGAAAGTTCAGAACCCGCGCGAGGTGGAATTGTTTCAACAGCGCTGGTCCAGCTTCGTGGAGCGCGATCCTTTTTACAATCCGAATCTCACCCGAACGCGCGCCGATTTCGCGATAGACGCCCGCGCATCCGGATGGCCCAGCAAGCGAAGCAGATGACGTAATTCGTGGCGCGGACCCTCGGTCTGCGGCCTCGAGGCTCGTCTCGAGGCTCTTGTCCCCGAAGCATCGAGACGAGTCTCGATGCCGCAGCCTGGAGAGGCCGCGCCACGTCAACCGTGAGGCATTAGGTAGAATGGGGTTTCTCTTGGAGCACTGCGGGATGTGGCACGGCGATTACCGCTTTTTATTAAAAAACCTGATCCTCAAAGACTTTAGAATTCGCTACCGCAACATGTCTCTGGGCGTCTTTTGGTCTCTGCTGAACCCAGTCGTCATGCTGGGAGTCTACATTTTTGTCTTCACGCAGTTGCTGAAGAACGATACGCCGCACTTCGCCGTATTCCTGCTCTGCGGAATTGTTCCATTCAGTTTTTTTAGCGGGGCCTGGGCAGCGGGTACCAGCTCCATGGTTGACAATGCGAGCCTGGTAAAGCGTGTCGCTCTGCCACGCGAATTGATCCCCATCACCAGCGTTCTCTCCACGTGCGTTCATTTGATTATTCAGATCGGGCTGCTGCTGGTCATCGTATTGCTGTCTGGAATACCGGTCAATGTGTACTGGCTATGGTTGCCGTTGATCTGGGGATTGGAAGTCGTATTCGTCTGCGGCCTGGCGTTGCTTTTTTCCGCGATAAACGTCTACGTCCGCGACACGCGATATGTGGTGGACTCCGCCAACACCATATTGTTCTGGCTGGTGCCCATCGTTTATTCGTTTGCGATCATCCCGCAGCGATTCAGAGCAATTTACAGGTGGAACCCCGTCGCCGCGCTGGTGATGGCGATGCGCGATATTCTCCTGGATGCGAAGTACCCCGGAAATTGGTTATTGATCCAGCTTACATTGGGGGCCTTCTTTTGCTTGGGGATCGGCCTGCTTGTATTTCGTAAACTAAAAGAGGGATTCTACGATTATCTGTAACCGATGAAGATCATCACTTGCGAGAACGTCAGTAAAACTTTCCATCGGCATAGCGGGCAGGTGCTGCTGCGGCAACACCTGGCTTATTTGTTCGGACGAAATCGCGGATCGGAATTTCACGCGCTGAAGGGCGTGTCGTTTGACGTAGTGGACGGTGAGGGCTTGGCGGTCATCGGCAGCAACGGTGCCGGCAAGAGTACTCTGTTGAGCATGGTTGCGGGCCTGGCAAAACCCGACACCGGAAGCGTCCAAGTGAACGGAAGGATCGCGGCGCTGCTGGAGTTGGGCTCCGGATTTCATCCCGATTTGACCGGCACCGAAAATGTCTATTTGAATGCGGCGCTATTGGGATTCACGGAGAAGCAGACCAAGGAAATGTTCGGCACCATCGTCGACTTCGCCGCCATTGGCGACTTCATGGACGAGCCGCTCCGAAGCTATTCCAGCGGAATGTGGCTGCGCTTGGCGTTTTCGGTGGCGGTCAACGTCGATCCCGACATTCTAATAGTGGATGAAGTGCTGGCGGTGGGAGATCAGGATTTTCAAGCCAAGTGCTACGACCGGATTCGCGGCTTCCGCAACGCCGGCAAGACCTTCGTATGCGTGTCTCACAGTAAACCGATCCTGATGGAATTGTGCGACCAAGCCATCTGGCTCGATCATGGCGAAATGATGATGACCGGACCAATCGCCGATGTATTCGAGGCCTACGAAGGCCGATTACAGGTCCAGACCTAGTGTGAAGTTGACGTGGCGCGGACTTCAGTCTGCTGCATCGAGACTCGTCTCGATGCTCTGGGAAAAGAGCCTCGAGACGAGTCTCGAGGCCGCAGACACGAGTGTCCGCGCCACGTCTGGGCAGCGGATATGAGACGCACATCCTCCTTTGCCGCGATCGTCCGCACCACCTTCACTCAGCCGGCGCAATTGAGAGAGTCTTTGGAGGCGCTGACTTTTCAATCGCAACCGTGCCGCGCGATCGTGGTTGTGCAGGCAGGCATCGAAGCTTTTCGCGCGGCCGAAAATCTATGTCGATCGATCGAAGGGCTCGATTTCGTTGTCTTGCACGCCCACGATACGAGCAAGAAACCGGGCTATGCGGTCAACATCGGTCTCGAACGCTGTTACAGCTCCGGCAACGATATTCAATATCTAGCTTTCCTGGATGACGGCGGCGTGGTCTATCCTTTCTTCACGCAAGTCATGTCGGATACTTTTCTCACCACCGCAGCGGACATCGTCTGCGCGCCTTGGAATCGCCGCTACGCCGTTCGGTTGGATGCTCTGAGAGCCCGGAAAATATGGCTGGATGAGCGGCTCGACCATGACGCGGACTGGCAGTTCCTGGCCAGCTTGCTGCAATATGGATTTCGTTTGGAATCGATTTACTCTAGCTTGTCCGGCGATTTTGCGCCAGAAGATCTAAGCTCGCAGGTTGCCGGCTTGCAAAGCCGGATCTTCGATTTGGAGCACTCCTGGTCATGGCGGCTTTCCCTTCCATTGCGAATCGCCGGAAGCATTTTCGCGGACCCTAAGCCGTGAGCTTTTCCGGCGTATCGACCATTCTGCCGGTCTACCTGAGATCGCTGGATGCGCGTAAGTTGGCGAAGTTTCAACGGGCAATTGATTCGGTACTCGATCAGGAATGCTCGATTCCAATCGAACTGATTGTGGTGGATGATGGGTCGGCCGTTCCGATACGCGAACATATTCTCAACCGTCAAAACGTTACTCACATCCGGCTTTCAAGAAATGCAGGACTTGTGTTCGCGCTGAACGCCGGGCTTACACGAGCGCGGCACGATCTAATCGCGCGAATTGATGCCGACGACTATTGGCGGCGAGGCAAACTCGCGCAACAGCTTGCGGTGTTCTCGCGAGATCCGGATCTATCCATCGTTGGAACCGCGATGCGCCTGGTGCATGTGGATAGCGCGCGGGATTGCGACCATGTGCGCGGCACAACGTGGCAGCATGTTCTGGATTTCTACGCGGAGGTGGGTTGTCCTTTTCCGCATGGCAGCATTCTCGCCCGAAAGGACGTATTCACGCTGCTGGGAGGTTATCCACACGATCCGCGGTTTCGCCACTGCGAAGACTTCGCTCTGTGGGGCACTTGGGTCCGCTTTTTCAAGTGCGCGATGATCGAGGAAGTGCTGTTCGAATATTCGATCTCCGAAGATCAAATCAGCGCGCGATATTTTGAGCAACAGCGCCTGGCCTCCAGCGCCGTGCAGCGGTCCTTCCTGGATCTCGCGAATCACCGTCAAATCCCCGGGGCGGCGGCGGAAGTCGCGCAGTTTCTCGGGAGGCCGCTGCTGGAGACCGGGAAGATTCTCTTTATCGCTTGGCGGTATTACACTGACATCCTGGCCGACGGAGTAATTTTCGACGCCGTGAAAATGCTGGTGCCGGATCGCCGGATCCACCGCCCCGAAGACGCGCGGAACGTCACCGCCGATCGATGTTTCTATCTTGGCGAGCACCATAGTTTCGACATGCCTGGCCGGCTCGTGCATGATATCAGCCACATTCGGCATATGCTGGGTGAGTCGATCCCGTGAGACGCTTGCTCCATCTCCTGATTCGCCGGGGGGAGTGGAATCGGGCGTGGTTGGGCGAGACGGATCTAACTCCGCCGCGGCCTCTATTCATGCGCGTGCATTGGATCGGCCGCTTGCTCGACAACTTAGACGAGGCCGACACCAGGCGAATTATTGGGCTGTTTCCGGCACTGGAAACGCCACTTCTCAGCGAGCATAAGACGGAACTGGAACGTGCGCTGGACGATTATCGTGAGCCAATCGAATTCACTGGGAGAACCCCGCGCACGGACGTACCGGTCAGTTCACGCGACCCAAGCTTCACCATTATCATCCCTTTCGCCCGGCATCTGGAGTTGTTCAAGCGATGTCTTGAAAGCGTGGCCCGGCTGGCCGAGGACCAGAAATATCCGCTAGAGGTGGTGATCGTCAACGATGACGCAGGTCATTCAGACGATCAACTTCGAGATCTGATTCCGCCTGCATTGCCGGCTACCGCCGTGGTCAGCGGCAATGCTCAATCCAGGGGCATCGCAAATGCGTTGAACACTGGCATCGCTCTCGCCCGAAACGAATGGATCTTGTTTCTGGACTGCGACGATTTGATCGAAGCGGATGCGTTGACCCGGCTCTCAACGCATATCGTCACGCATCCCACGGTCCGCTATATCAGCTCGAACATGATCGATATTGACGAGCAAGACGGCATCCTGCGCTACCGGCGCCGCGTCGCGAGTCCGGCTACCTTGCTTGCAAATGGAATGCTGGCGGGCCATCTCAAGTGCATCCGGCGGGATGTTTTCGAAGACTACGGTTTGCTCGATCCTACCGTTGACGGCTGTCAGGACTACGATCTGGCGTTAAAGGTTTCTTTCGCCGAGCCGCTGCTTTTCATACAGGATTATTTGTATCGTTATCGATGGCATACGAAGACACAGACAGTGAGCCAATCGGCACGCCAGGCGGCCTTAACGCGCGCGATCGTGCGCAAGTACAAGCGCGCGGCAATGATAGAACACGGACTGCTGCCGCCGTAACCGCTAAGTTATGATGAGATCCATGCCCGAGAGTCAGGACCAGAGACAGGCCGAACTGGAAATCATCTATGGCAATCGATTCGAGGGTTCTGAAGAGTATCGAAACCGCGTGTGGAAGGCGCTGATCCAGGATTGGTTTCAACGCCGGATTCCGGCCGATTCCACCGTTCTAGACCTGGGCTGTGGATACGGCCAGTTCATCAACAACGTGGTGTGCGGGCGCAAGTATGCGATGGATCTGAACCCTGTGTCCAAGAGCAAGCTCAATCCAGAAGTAACGTTCCTGGAACAGGATTGCGCTACCACGTGGGATCTTCCGGGTAATAGTCTTGACATGGTTTTCACCAGCAATTTTTTCGAGCATCTTCCGTCGAAGGCCGCTCTCGCCCAAACAACAAGGGAAGCCTTTCGCTGCTTAAAGAAGGGCGGCCGGATCGTTGCCATGGGCCCGAACATCCGCTTCGTCGGGGGCGCATACTGGGACTTCTTCGACCACCATCTACCACTCACCGAGCGTTCGCTGAAGGAATGTCTGGAGACGATCGGCTTTCGCTCCGAATACGTGTTGGACCGATTTCTTCCGTACACCATGACGAACGCTCAATATCCGATTGCTTTCCTGCGGATCTATTTGAAGGTGTCTCTTGCATGGAAATGGTTTGGGCAGCAGTTTGTTGTAATCGCAATCAAGCCTTGACGCCCCCTACCTGGCGGAAAACTTAATCTCCGGACCCTGGTAATAGGATTTGCTGTCATTCGAAATCACGCGGATGGAAATAGAGTGCGGGCCCTGGGACAATTGGCCGGGCGGCAGGATCAACTGAAAACCCGAATCCCGGTAATCCAGATTGCGGAGAATGTTGGCGACATCCGTTCGCGGAATGCCATAGGTTGCGTTGTACGGCAACTCATCGATCATCACGTCGACACCTCCAGCCCTCGCTTTCTTGGGATAATCGATTGCCCATCCTATTATGGCGAGTGAAGTATCCGGCGATACCTGAACGGCATTTTGCGTTGCAGGATTGCTCACGGGGCCTAGAAAATCAAGATAAAATGCGGTCGCCACACCACTCCGTGTGAGGTGGGTACTGATGCCCAATGGTGAGAGTTTGCCTGGCGGAGTGGTTGTCAACGCTGCTTCCTCCGCCCCCAAGGCAGGTAGCGGCTGCGTGCCGATCGAACACAATGACCGGCCATCGATTTCCAAAACGTAGGCTGTAATGGATCGGGGCTGGCCGTTGACGTAGCCTTTCCAGGAAGCGGTGTCGTATCGCGGGGAAAGCGCCGCTAGCGAAGCCGGCGGGGGGAATCCGGTTAAGGCGACGCCCGCTATTTGTCCGCTGTCGTCGGCAAGGACAATATAGCGCGGCGTCACTTCAGTTTTGTTATCCCAGGCCCAGCCCGTGACGCGCCAACCGCGTTTTACAGTTGAAGGCACTATCATTGCCGGCTCAAACTTGCCCTGGCAGGAACTGGGATTGCGATCGATGGAGAAACGTTGTTCCAGCGGTGTGCCGGGCCAGTGGGTCCATTCTTCAGTGAAAATCGATAGGTGATTTGTCTTTAGATAATCGACGGCGCCCACGATCATGGGAGGTGTGTGAAAAAGTACGTGCAATACTTCTGTGTCGGCGACGTTGTCCACGACCGCGGTCTCGGCAAGGTGAACGCCGGTTACCCAGCCGCTAAGCACGTCCAACAAGCGCCGTTGGTGTACCGCGATTCCCAGGAACATCAGCGCACAGAGCGTGCCATATAGCGCGACGCGATTCACTCGGCGTAGCAGCGGCCAGACCACAAGCAGCATACACGCCCAAAGAATATTGGACGGCGTGAGATACCGCGGAGAGAACGCCTCCAACAGCGGCCCCTCCGCGCGGCCGTAGGCCATGGTCGCGGTGGCGCCGGTGATGAAGACGCAATAAAAAATCAACACTGCATGGGCGCCGTCATAGCGCTCACGGCGACGCCAGAGCAGCACGAATGTCATCAGCAGGACCACCGCCAGAACTGTGCCGAAGATGGCGGCAAACGTCAGCCGAAAGCTGTCGTCATGGCGCAAAACGGCGATCGTGGTGGTCGGCGAACCCAGATGGGCCAACCCGAAGAACACTGCGCGCAGAAATCGTTCCGATGGCGGCCGCTGAGGAGGGGCGGCTGCTCTATGCCAGTGATAAAAGTACGTCGCGCCGAGTAGTATTGCGCCGGCAGCCAGGGCCCCAATCCATCGCTGGGGCACGCGCAGCCACGCGGCCGCGAGCAGCAGCACGGGCCACACCAGAACACCGTTCGCCATCGTATAGGTGGCGACCGTCGCCATGACAATGCTCATGGCGATCCACCAAGCGCCATTCCGCCCCGTTGCACTCTTCCAAAGCGCGAACAGCGCGGCTGTGGCGGCGCAGTACACCATGGGGAACACCACCTGGAAAGGCCAGATGAAGTTTATCCACTGCTGTCCGGAAAAAACGAAGCAGGCGACGACTGCCGCCTGCATCAAACGTTCCATACGCTCTTGTCGATAGGCATGTCCGGCGAGCCGCCACAGCATAAAGCCGGTGAGCGCCTGGAAGCAGAAGGAGCAGACGAGCGGAAACCATCCGCGGGCATGAAAAACCAGATGATCGATCGCCAGCAGCAGTTTCGGCGCCGCCAAGCGATGATCGACGTGCTGCTCGAAAAACCACCGCAGGCTGTAGTGGTCCCTTACGAAAGTGATCCAGCGATCCCAATCGTCGACAGTAGGGATGGCGACCCAACCGAAGCGGGAAACCTTAACACTGCTCAGAAAAATCCAGAGGGCGGC
>CATPCJ010000244.1 GCA_955652915.1 uncultured Bryobacteraceae bacterium | reverse complement strand
TACGCCGCGCTTTCGGAAGCTCATCGCTACCCATCGATCGCGGAAGTATCCGAGCCCATGCTGCGGTTGGCCGGCTTGCGAATCGATCCTCGCACGAACGGGTTGCACCTGGCGGGGGGAAGCTTCGCGATCACGCTGGTTCGGCTCACGGACGGGTCGAAAATTTCGGTTGCGCTGCCCGCAAACGCACTGGCGGGCGGATTGCGATGGTCACCGGATGGCAAGCAGTTTGCCTTCTCTAACACGACGGACACCGGCATCGAGCTGTGGGTCGGCGATCCCGCTACTGGAAAAACAAAAAAGATTGAAGGGCTGAAATTGAACGGCGTCCTCGGCGACCCGATCGACTGGCTGCCCGATAATCGCACGGTGTTGGTGAAGACCGTACCCAATGGGCGTGGGCCCGCACCCGCTGAACCTCGCGTCCCGACCGGACCGGCCGTACAGGAGAGTAACGGGCACGCGATCGGGGTGGCCACCTACGAAGACATGCTGAAGAACCCGCACGACGAAGATTTGTACGAGTACTATGCGCGAGCGCAGTTGGCCTCCGTGGATACAGCGACGGGGAAAGTGACCCTGGCCGGCAAGCCGGGTTTACTGGAAAGCGTGACCCTGTCGCCGGACGGTAAAGCGATTTTAGTCACCCGGGAGCATCGCCCGTTCTCGTATCTGCATCCGTCGCGCGAGTTTCCGAAGGAGGTGGAGGTTTGGAATCAAAGCGGCGCCGTGGTCCAGAAAGTCGCAAGCCTGCCGCTCCCCGAACGAGTGCCGATCGGCGGCGTACAACCCGGACCAAGACAGTATCGCTGGATGCCGGCTGAGCCCGCGACCATTCTGTGGGTGGAAGCTCTGGATGGAGGCAATCCGAAGGAAAAGGTTCCGCATCGCGATCGCATGCTGGCGTTGCGCGCTCCCTTCAACGGGCAGCCGATCGAGGTTTTCAAAACCGAAGAACGATTCCAGGGGATCCAGTTCGGCAAGGATTTTGCATTGATTGAGGATTCGGCGCGGGTGTCTCGCATGGTGCGGACGTTCAAGATCGATCCGGCTACGCCGAATTCACCCGCGAAGTTGATCTGGAGCCGCAATCAGCAGGATCGCTACAAAGATCCGGGCCGCCCGGTGGAGAGGCGCATGCAAGGCGGACCGCGTTTTGCGGGTGGCGGCGGTGGATTTGGTGGACGCGGCGGTGGCGGCGCCGATTCCAGCCTGCTGCAATCGGGCGACAACATCCTGCTGACGGGCGACGGCGCATCGCCCGAGGGAGACCGGCCGTTCCTGGATCGATTCAACGTGGCGACGATGCAGACCGAACGATTGTTTCGATCGCCGGCTGACAAGTACGAGGTGGTGGAGGCGGTGTTGGACGAGCAAGGCACAAAGTTCATCACGCGCCGCGAGAGTCCCAGCGAACCGCCGAATTATTTTCTGCACGCCGATGGAAAAGAGATCGCGCTGACGTCGTATCAGGACCCGGCGCCGCGGCTCCGGCGGATCACCAAGCAACTGGTGACGTACAAGCGCACGGATGGCGTGCCCTTATCCTTCGAGCTGTATCTGCCGCCGGACTACAAGCCCGGCACGCGGCTTCCGGCGGTGATATGGGCCTATCCGCGCGAATTCAACGATGCGGATACCGCCGGCCAGGTAAGCGGCTCGACCAAACGCTTCACCACGATTAGCGGGTATTCCGAATTGTTTTTCCTGCTGGAGGGCTACGCGGTCCTGGAAAATGCCGCGATGCCGGTGGTGGGCACCATCGACGTGGTGAACGATACTTACGTCAAGCAGATCGTCGCGGACGCGAAAGCGGCGATCGACAAGGCGGCGGAAATGGGCGTGGTGGATCCGAATCGCGTGGGCGTAGGCGGGCACAGTTATGGCGCATTCATGACCGCGAATCTGCTGGCTCATTGCGATTTGTTTCGGGCCGGTATCGCAGAGAGCGGGGCGTACAATCGCACGTTGACGCCATTTGGTTTTCAGAGTGAGCGGCGCACTTTCTGGGAGGCTCAGGATACCTATTCCAGAATGTCGCCGTTCATGTTCGCCGACAAGATCAAGACTCCGATTTTGTTGGTCCACGGCGAGGCGGATGACAATTCGGGAACGTTCCCCATCCAAAGTGAACGAATGTACGAGGCCATTCGCGGGAACGGCGGCACGGTGCGCATGGTCTTTTTGCCGAATGAAGCGCACGGATATCGGGCCAAGGAGACGATCGAGCATCTATTGTGGGAGAAGTTTGCCTGGTTCGATAAGTATGTGAAGAATGCGGGCGGAGCGGCGGGGCATACGGAGTAGCTCGGGGCTCGGAGTTGGGGACTGGGGCGTGGGCTGGGACTACGACTACAGGCTGATTGCCCGTGTCAACTACAGGACCAAGCGCGTCTTCATTCTGCACTGCTGGCGAAGTCTCTCCCCCGGCCCATTCGCGACGAGGCCGAGCACACCCGGCTTACTGCGATGCTATTGGAGTTGGACGAGCGTGAGGACCTGTCGCCGGAAGAGGAGGCCCTGGCGGAAGCTCATGGAAGAACGCGGGCTTAAACACAAGAACATTTGGCCAGTCCTGGGTAACAAAGGTGCGGCCACTGAAGTCTTGAGTGGCCGGGCGGTCCATCAGTAAGGCTCAAGCCAAACGGCTGGCCGAATTCTTTCACGTGCCGATCGACCTGTTCATCTTAGACCCCAGCCCCTAGCTGCGCTTCCTGGTGTACTGTTTCCCGGCAACGGCTCGGATGCGGGCTTCCAGCTTGGAGGCTTCGCCCTTCCGGCGCATCTTCTTGAGCAGATCGACATAGTCGGTGGCGGTATCGGCCAGGAGTTCGAGACTCGCATCCGCCGAGGCACTCGAGACGTGCTTGGCCGACAGTACGCCGCGTTTGTCCAGAATCGCTATCGACAGACGATAGAGCGGCTCGGCTTCCAGAAGATTGTCGCGGGCGATGTAGATGGATGCCAACGTGTTCAAGCTGGTAACCGTTTCGCTTTCCCGGGTGGTGAGCACCTGCTTCACCAACGGCTCGGCATCCACGGGGCGGTTGAGGGCGGCGTAAACTTCGGCGAGCTTCTGGTATTTGCCGGTGAGCTCCGCGCTTTCCGATCCCAGCGCCTTCATCCAGATAAAGACCGAACGTTCGTAGCAATGCACTGCTTCCGCGAATTTTTTCTGCTCGGTGAAGAGCGCTCCCAGCCGGTCCAGATTCTTCGCTACCTCCGAGTGCATGGGACCCAGGCTGCCTTCACGAATCGCCAGAGTCTGCCGCAGCAACGGTTCGGCCTCGGCGTACTGCTTCTGCTCCAGAGCCAAGGTCGCCAGACCGTCGAGCGTGGGCACCAACTCCGGACTTGTCGCCGATAGCGTCTTCTGTTGAATCTTGAGCACGCGCTGATACAAGCCAGTGGCCGCGGGGAAATTGGACCGCAGGACATTCAGGCGAGCGAGCTGACTCAGATCCGGCACCAGCTCGGGGCTTTCGTTGCCGTTGATCCGCTCACGAATTGCCAAGGCGCGGCGCAGAAATTTCTCAGCTTCGGGATACTTCGAGTCCGCCTGCAAAACCTGCGCGGCGTCATCGATGGCGGGAACCAGCTTTGGATCCTGATCCCCGTATTCACGTTCCATGATCCGCAGCGAACGCTCATATAACTCCGACGCCCGGGCGTATTTCATCTGCGCGAAATTTACGCGGGCGAGGTCGGTGATGGCCGGAATAATCTGCGGATTCGCGCGGCCCAAGGCGTCCTCTTCCAACTCGAGCCGCTTTTGATAAGTCTTCTCGGCGTCGGTGAAGCGGCTCAGCGAGGAATAGAAGTCGGCAAGCTCGCGGTATGCTTTGGCGACGCGCGGATCGGCCGGCTTCCATTGGGCGGTCTCGGTGACGGCCGCCTGCAAAGCCTTTTCCTTTGCGGAGACGGTGGCCAGGGATTTCTCGCCGTTCTGACCAAACGCGAGACCGCTGAGTACTAGAACCAAGGTCGCGGTAGTTTCAAAACGTCTAAGCAAAGTGTCCATATCGCATCACACATCGACAGAATACCGGCGACAATGTAGTGCGCACTAAGTGCCCGGAGCAAAAATGAGACCATATCGCTTGTAGTTTTGTAAGGTGCATCGGACGATGCGGAACACGTAGGGTCAACGCTGTACGAAGAGTAGGCTGGTTACCGTACGCCTTTGGCGCGCCAACCTTGATAGTAAGGATCCGCAGCATCCCACTCGACTCTCGGCCTGTCCAAGTTAGCGCCGACGCCGGATTTAAGAATCAGAAAATTCCGGTCCGAGGTAAGATCGGACGTGTCGGCAAAGACATCCTAGGCAACGCAAACGTACGCTGGACCAGCCCGGGTTTGGCATAAGCAGTGTTCAGGGCTTCTTTGAGAAATCAAACGGGGATGAATTGAGGTCCTTGAGACCCGGGCAAACGGTTTGTGTCAAAGGAACAATCGGCGGGAAAACGATGAATGTGTTGCGGAACAAATGCCTGTTGCTGTAAAACGTGGCTGCCTCCGGGGAATGTCATCCTATTGGAAGAGGGATTACCAGCGTGGAGCTACCACCGTTTGAGCTTGATCGATGGATCGCGCAGAAGGACTCCGCCAATTCGCCCATCGAATATGATTTAGCCTCCAGCACCGGTCCGGTTTGGACGCTGCGCGAATTACTCGCGCTGTCAGACGGGAACGAGTTGGAAGCGCTGCTCGATACCAGCGTGTCGTACACCAGTGCGGCCGGCACTTTGGCGCTGCGGATAGCCATCGCGGCGTTGGAGGGAGTTGACGCCGGCGAAGTCCAAGTGGTGACGGGGGCGGCCGAGGCGCTGCTCATTCTGTTTTTCCTGGCCGCGGAACCAGGGGCGAACGTGCTGCTTCCGAATCCGGGCTTCCCCGCCAATACGGCCTTGGCGACGTCTTTCGGGATTGCGATTCGATACTATACCCTGCTCCGCGAGAATCAATTTCGCGTGGATCTCGATGAGATTCGGAGGCTGGTTGACCGCGATACACGCATGCTGCTGGTCAATTCGCCGCACAACCCGACGGGCGCGGTTTTGAGCGACGACGAAATCCAGAGCTTGCACGATTTCTGCGCGGAACGCAACATCCTGTTTGTTTCAGATCAGGTGTACCACCCGATCTTTTACGGTCCTGAGACACGGTCGGCCGCGCGGCTTCCCCACGCCACGGTGATCAACGATTTCTCGAAAGCACTTTGTCTGAGCGGGTTGCGCATGGGCTGGATTATCGATCGCGATCCGGCGAGGCGAGAGCGATATCGCAATGCGCGCAATTACTTCACCATCACCGGAAATGTGTTGGGGGAGCGGCTGGCCGTGCTGGCTCTGGAGCAGAGCCACAGCATTTATGCGCGCGCCCGGCAGGTGGCGCGTGACAACCTCGCGCTCCTCGATCGGCTTTTCGCCCGGCACGACGGCTTTTTGCGCTGGGTGAGGCCCCGCGGCGGGATGACGGCATTTCCGTGGCTGGCGGAAGGCGTCGACACTCGCGACTTCTGCCGGAGACTCGCTAAACGAGGTGTTCTCATGGCGCCCGGCGACATTTTCGGCCAGCCAGCGCATTTCCGCCTGGGATTCGCGGCGAGCGGGAATCGCTTTCCGCTCGCCATGGAGCGCTTCGCTGAGTTCCTTGACTCTGAGGCACACCAACGCTCGGCGGCAGCCAGGTAGTGTCCGGAAGTTAATTGGACAAACTGATTGGCAGGCATGTGGGGCAGGATGGTATCCTGCCGGCCGATTGGCAATCGGCCCGTTAGCGATAGGCCGATTTTACAATCGGCGGCAGGTTATCAACCTGCCCTACAAAGGGAACCCACGCAGGCGTGATATTTTCGCCGTCTGCGTTGCCCGGGAGCAGGCAGGCCACGGAAAACGATGGCCTGCTCCACTGTTGTGTAAGGATCACTCAAGCGAGATCTTTCTGCCCGGCTTGGCACTACCCCATGTGGCAATGTCGGCCTCACTTTGGCTTCACGCCCTGGACACCGCTGCGGCCGCGTGCCTTTTTCCAACGGCGTTGGCGATCCTCATTAGCGGCATGGACGACATGGCTCTGAACATCCTGTGTCTCTGGACCTGGATGCGCCGCGGTAAACAGACGGGCCAGGACTACGACTATCGCCACCAGCCGGAGAAGCGCATCGCCATCTTCGTCCCGCTATGGCATGAGCATCGCGTGATTGGCGGCATGGTGGACCACAACGTTTCCGCGAGCAACTACGACAACTATCATTTCTTCATCGGGGCATATCCAAACGATGAGCCGACGCTGGACGCGGTCCGCCAACTGGAATCGCGATACCAGCACGTTCATCTGGCCGTTTGTCCGCACGACGGCCCCACCTCCAAGGCCGACTGTCTGAACTGGATCTACCAGCGCATGCTGCTATTCGAAGAAACTCATGGCGGCGAGTTCGATATCGTCATCACGCATGACGCGGAAGATCTGATCCATCCCGAATCGTTCCCGGTCACAAACGCGTACGCCGACGATTACGAGATGATCCAGATTCCGGTGCTGCCCCTGCCCACTCCATTCCGCAACCTGCTGCACGGGATATATTGCGACGAATTCGCGGAATGGCAAGTCAAGGACATGCCGGCGCGCACGATCATGGGAAGCTTCGTTCCGTCGAATGGCGTCGGGACGGGCTTTACGCGCGGCGCGCTCCAGAAACTGGCCAGCGCCGAACACAATCTCATCTTCGATCCCGCTTGCCTGACCGAGGACTACGAGAACGGATTGCGCTTGCACAAACTGGGTTGCAAGCAGATTTTTGTTCCGATAACCCGCCACCAGGGAAGCATTGTCGCGACGCGCGAGTTCTTTCCGCAAACGGCGCATTCGGCCATCCGCCAACGCACGCGCTGGCTCACGGGCATCGCGCTGCAAAGCTGGGAACGGCACGGGTGGCGCGGCAGCTTCGCGGAAGTTTACTGGTTCTGGCGCGATCGCAAGGGACTGCTCGGCAATCCTATCAGCCTGTTTAGCAATTTCTTGTTCGCTTACGGTTTACTTACTTGGATGGCCGCGAAGATCACTGGAACTCCGTGGGGCTTAGCGCAAAGGGGGCTGCATCCGGCGCTGCTGGAGGCAACGTTGGCGGTCCAGATAATTCAGAGCTGCGTGCGAATGAGTTGCGTGGGTTGGCTGTACGGAAAATGGTTTGCGTTGGGTGTGCCTTTACGCGCGCTGTACGCCAATTGGATCAACACCGTCGCAACCGTGCAGGCTTTGTCGGTTTATTTACGCGCCCGGATTCGCCACGAGCCTTTGGTATGGCTGAAAACGGAGCACGCCTACCCGTCGAGGAACGCGCTGGTGGAGCACAAGCGGAAACTCGGCGAGATCCTGGTGGGTTCGAGTTATATCGGCGCGGCGGAGTTGGCATTCGCCTTGAGAACTCAGCCGGTGGGAATGCGGATCGGCGAATATCTGGTGAAGCGCGGCGTGCTGGCTGAGGAAGATCTCTACGACGCGCTCAGCCTGCAGCAAAGTCTGCCCTCCGGCCGCCTGGAGCCGCACACGGTGGCGCGCAACGTAGCCCGGACGCTGCCACGCCACGTGATGCGTGAGTGGAAGGTTGTTCCGGTCCGCATTTCGGCCGGCAGTCTGTTTCTGGCGAGCCCGGAAATACCCACGGACGAGCTAAGCAACGCGCTACGTGGTTTTACGAGACTGGAGCCACACTTCCAACTGGTGACTCCGGGAAACTTCGCGGAGCTTGCCGAGGCTTTTCTTTAGTTGCCCGTGGCGCGCGCACTCTTGCGTGCGGCCTCGAGGCTCTTTCCCCGAGCATCGAGACGAGTCTCGATGCGGCAGCCTGAAGGCCGCGCCACGGTACACGGTAGAATTGGCCAGATGGGAATCTTGGCTAACTGCCGGCGAGTGCCGGTCATTTTCTATTTGCTCGGTCAGCTTGCCGGGGCCGCGAGTATAACGGGCAGGATAGTGGAAGACCATTCCGGCTCGCCGGTGGCTTCAGCGAGCGTACGAATCGTCAAGGTTGGCGTGCGCGGCCTGCAAGCCGACCTGGAGACCGACGGCGACGGACGCTTTGACGCGCCCGAACTCAGCGAGGGCGAGTATAAGATCGAGATATCCAAGCCCAACTATCTTAATGCCAGTGTGCGACTCCGGCTCAGCGCGGATGAAACTTCGACGAGCTTGCGGTTGATTCGCTGCGGCGTGATAACGGGGCACGTCAGCGACGGGAAGGGCCAGCCGGTTCGATATGCCTTGGTGCTGGCCATGCCGAAACCCATTGGAGGCGGCCCGTTACTGCCGGATTTTCGCACGGGACACTACACAACGGTGGATGTGCGAGGCAACTACCGGATTCATAATCTGCCACCCGGCCAATATGCCGTGGTGGTCTCATACGGCGCATCGACTTTCGCGGTTGGCTCTTCCGGCAGCGCCGCCACCGGGCCCAGCCTCGGTTCGGGATTCCTCTTCTACCCCGACAACGCGCGTCCACAGTTCCTTGGAATATCGGCCGGGGAAGAGCGCCGCAATCTGGACTTTGCCATCCAGGCTTCAGGGGTTCACGCTGTAAGCGGTAAAGTGGAGACTGCGTCGAAGGACAAGTATTGGCTGGCGCTTTCACGTGTGGATCAGCCGGCCCTCGCCGTCGCGGTAACCCAGACCCAGGACGATGCCAGTTTTCGCTTCAACGGGGTCGCCGATGGCTCCTATCATCTGTTCGCGGCCAAAACCGATGGCTCACGGAATTCGCAAGGCGGGTACCTGCATGCCGAGCCTCTGTTCGCGCGGAGCCGCGTCGACGTTCTCACTCAGGATGTCGCGGATCTCAACGTTCGGCCGGAGAAGGGGCACGCGGCCACCTTTGTGATGCGGCTGGCCGAGTCCTCAGGAGCCAAAGGGCCATGTCCAGCCACGGCTCAGGTTGTAGTCAAGTCGCTCGAGGATTGGGCAGTCCAACTCGAACGCCGCGCATCCTTGAGCTTGGAAAAGGCGGCAACCATGTCGATGCTGGCGCCCGCCCGGTATATAGTGTCGGTGACCGGTCTGGGCGATGCGTGCTACGCCGGCGCTAATCCGATACTCGATCTGAGCGGAGCAGCCGATGCCGCGCCAATCATCCTCACCATAGCACCGGCCGGCTCAATTCACGGGCATTTGGATACTGGCGGAAAATCTTCATCCAGTTTCGCTGTCGTACTCGTGGCGGAAGAAACCGGAGACGATGCGCCGGTTGTTCAAGTTTCCATTCCTGACGCCGAATCCCGGTTTACGTTTGCCAATTTACATCCAGGCCGTTATCGCATTGCAACCGAGCCGATGGCTAAGACGTCCCAATCGCACTGGCTGTCGGACCCGGCGCGTACGGTTGAAGTGGAAGTTCATGCCGCCAAAACCACCGAGGTAAACCTGACCGCGCCTTCGGGTCCGAGCGAGAAACGTTAGGTCTGGGAGCGAACCGATGCAGCAATTCACACTGGCTCTGATTCTGGCGGTGGCCGCAATGGCGCAAACATCGACTTCCCAAACATCGCCTGCTACCGCATCCGTCAGCGGATTGGTCCGCGATGCGGGCACTGGCGCGCCTATGCCGGACATCGTCGTCTCGTACAGATCGCAGGAGGCGACAACGGACGCCGAGGGCCGGTACACATTGCGGAACCTCCCAGCCGGGCCAGTTCGAATCACCGCCATTGGCCCAGCGAAGGCTCGCGGCTTCGGTCCGCGAGCCAGCAAACTTGTCACGGTAAGCGCGGGTCAGGAGCTTGGCGGAATCGATCTTCTGATTCGCGGCTTCGCCGAAATCTCGGGAAGAATTGTGGATCAAAATAAGGAGCCAATGGCCGATGTTTCCGTGCGACTGATCGCGCGAGAGTACTCGCTGGGCGCGTTGCGGTATGTGTACGCGGGAGCGGCACAAACTAACGACCAAGGCGAGTACGTGATGAATAACGTCGAGTCCGGCCGCGCATACCTGCTCGAAGTCCACAAAGGCTACCAAAGTATTAACGCGATTTCGGAATCGCCTGCAAATCCAAAGTTGCGCCGGCCTGCCGTGGTTCCCACGTACTATCCGGGCACGGCGGCGCTTGAAGGCGCGCAAGCGCTGACCCTCAATCCGGGAGAAAGGCGCGACGGCGTAGACATTCGCGTGTTACGAACCCAGTCGTTTTGTATCGATGGCGTATTGCAATCGGGCAGCGGTTTGGGAAAGCAAAATTTCGGTATAGCTGAAATGCGGCCCCACAGCGGAGCCTCAGGAAGTGGAGCGATGTTTTTTGCCATACCTGGCGGCAGCACAGGGCCGGACGGCAAGATCCGCATTTGCGATCTTCACCCCGGCGATTTCACGATTACCGTTACCTCTTCAGAAGAAAGCGATACGCCCGCGTTCTTCGGCACGGCCGCGGTTAGCATCATCGATCAAGACGTCAGTAAGATCTTCGTGAATGCAAGTCCGCGCGTCAACGTTCCCGGAGAAGTCGTTTGGGAGGGCACTCCGCCCGATCCTCCTCTCACATCCACGCTAAATATAAATCCTCGCCCGATGACTCGGGCTCCTTATCACGGTGAAGTTCGTCTTATCCGGGCTCCGATTCCCGGCCAATTCTCGTTAGATACTCTTTTCGCCGATGAATACTCGCTGCAGATCAACGGCGTGCCGGACAGCGCGTACATAAAGGACGTCGCTTATGGTGGGCATAGCGTGCTGCGGGAACCATTGCGGCCGGGGACGGCGGTAGGGGAAGCGGCCCTCCGCATAACTCTGGCTCGCGATGGCGGCAGAATCAACGCAAAGGTGGCCGACAAGGAAAACAAGCCGATCGGCGACGCTCAGGTGGTGGTGATGCCGGCCAGTGTTGCGTCCGAGGGCGTGCTCGCGGCGGCTCTGGTTTCCGGCCAGACCGACCAGAACGGCGCTTGGTCTACGGCTCTTCTTCCTCCGGGAAAATACTACGTCATCGCCACCGAATTGCCGGTCGACAAGAGTCCCGAGAGTATCGGCAAGCTCTGGCGCTCACGTAATAAATGCGAGGAGGTCGAACTCGGCCCGGGAGCGGCCGCGCAGGTTACGCTCGCGCCGGCGAGGCTCGAGTAGTGGAGGAGCTTGAATTCATTCGGCCGCCCGCGGCACTCGCGCACATTCTGGAACGAATGGCGGAACTGGGATTCGGTATGCCGTCCGAAGAGCGCACGGGCGCGTTGTCGCGGACAATTGCGGCGTCGAAGCCGGCGGGACGCTTCCTCGAGTTAGGCACCGGGACTGGAATCTCGACGGCGTGGCTGTTGGACGGCATGGATGCGGCGTCTCAATTAGTCAGCGTGGATGTCGACGCGCGCTTCCAGGGAGTTGCCCGTGAAGTTTTTTCGCGGGATGAGCGGCTCACGTTGGCCGCCGAAGACGCGATTTCGTTTCTGCAAAGTCAGGAGGCCGGCAGCTTCGATTTTGTGTTCGCGGATGCGATGGCCGGGAAGTACGAAGGTCTGGACGAAGCGCTTCGGGTGTTGAGCGCGGGTGGATTCTACGTGATCGACGACATGCTGCCGCAGGCGAATTGGCCGGATGGTCCGAGTAAAACAATGAGGTGGCTGTCACCGCATTAATTTGAAAACGTACAAGGCGTTGCCGTTTGCCGGATGGTGAATATCGGGGGCGATTGCTTGCGGGACCAGGCGTGGGCTGCCGCCGCCGAGTCCCGTGGTCACCGCGATGTATTGTTGCCCCCCGGCGGTAAATGAAACAGGGAAGCCTTGCACCGACGTTCCCAGCCGCGTTTCCCAAAGCTTCGCTCCGGTTTTCACGTCCACCGCGCGGAAATGGCGATCCAGGTCGCCGACAAATGCGATTCCACCCGCGGTTGACAGCACCGCCGTCAAGAAAGGAGCGCGCTGCTCCATGGACCATGCCGGCTGCATGGTCTTGACATCGAACGCCATCAACTTGCCGATGTTACCGTTGGTTCCGGGCATCTCGAAAAAACGCCGCGTCCCGCCCACGCCGCCCGAGCCATCTTTGAAGTCGACCTTTCGCGCGGACATTTCCATGCAGCTCTGACTGAGCGGAATAATGAGCTGACCTGTTCCAGGATGGTAGCTCATGGCCTGCCAATTGTGTCCACCTTCGGTGCTGGGACAGGCTTGCACCCACTGGCCGGTTTGCTGCTCTAGAATATCGCTGCGGTATGTAGGCGCGCCTGTTTTCGGATCGATCCGATCGAACACATTTTGAAAAACTGTTTCCTTGTGGCCGAGGAATTCGCCGGTCTTGCGATCCAGCTTCCATAGAATGCCGGGCTTTCCGATGGTGAAAACCAGCTTCCGCGCGCCAGCGTCCACCAGCACGCGCTCGTACACTTCGTCCAGATCCAGCGTCTCACCCGGGACATGTTGGAAGTACCACGCCAGCTTTCCATCGTCGGGATTCAGAGCCAACGTGGAACTGGTGTACAGCGCTTTGTCGGATACTTTGGACCCGCGGCTGACGCGCATCCACGGCTTAGCCTGCGCCACTCCCCAATACGTCAGGTTGAGCTCGGGATCGTAGCTGCCGGTGATCCAGGTGTCGCCGCCCGCGCGCAGAAGATTCGGAAGCTGTCCCCAAGTGTCGCCGCCGGGCTGCCCCTCACGCGCCACCGTTTCGAATTTCCAAAGCTGCTTGCCATTGGCCGCATCATAGGCGCTGATGAAGCAGCCGTCTTCTTTGTACTTGTCGCAGCCCATGAGACCTTGCAGCACTTTGCCTCGAATGACTATCGGGCCACTGGTATTGCCGTAGCCTTTCTTCCTGTCGGCGATGGCCGTTTCCCAAACAACCTTGCCGGTTCGCGCATCCAGCGCAATCAGCTTCGCATCGGTCGCCGCCAGGAAAACTTTGTCCTGATAAATTGCCAGGCTCCGCGTTGCGCCATAGGCGATGGTGGCGTCGGGTCCAATGTGGTTCTCCCAAATCAATTCTCCGGTGCGGCCGTCGAGCGCCTGCACGGTATTGCTGGTGTTGGCAAGATAGATAATTCCGTTGTGAACGATTGGCGTGGGCTGGTTCGCGCCGCCATCGTTCATCCCCCACACCCAGGCGAGCTGGAGATCCTGCACATTCTTGTTGGTGATTTGCGTTAGCGGACTGTAACTCCACGCCTGGTAATTGCGGCGGATCATGAGCCAGTCGCCCGGATCCGGATGGATCAGCATCTCATCGGTGACCGGCACGTAGTTTTTTACTTCTCCAGTTACGGTCAGTCCGCGTAGCCCGGTGCGGGGCGGGGCAGCGAAGTCCCCCTGGCTGGCACGAACCTCGCCGCTTGCGATGGAGCGAATCGCAATGTCGGACGCCGAGGTCAGGGCTTGGCTGCCCGCAACAGCGCCATTGGTCTGGAGGATGAAGGCGGCGATTTCGAGATAGGTCTGTTGCCCGAGGCTGCCCGCGCTGCCTGGCGGCATGGTTCGAATGTGCGCCAGCAGATCGCGCGTCGAGCGGGTGGCCCAGGTATTCATGAAGTTCGATCCCGCCAAGGGCAGCGCTTCATTGCGGCCCGCGAGGCTGGCCAGATGACAACTTGCGCAGTGGACTTGATACGCGGCGCGGCCGGCGGCGGCTTGTTCCGCGGTGAAAGGTCCGGCCGGCGTGGACCGCTGCTGGCCCCGCACGCCGATAACAATCAGCGCGGCGATCCCGAGTTTTCTCATCATCGACATCAATCTTGCATTTTAGTGCAAGAGCAAAACACAGCGGCGGAGATGCCCAATATTGTAATATGTTAGCGCTAACTGTTTTCGCGGTTGGAGTCGCTCTAAGATCCACACAGGCAAGGATGCCTGTGCCACAATTTACACGAACTCAACCGGGCCGCGAGGAGTGCCACATCATGAATCGCAGACAATTTGTTTCCTCTTCCGGCGCCGCCGTGGCAGCGCTCACTGGCGTTTCGGCGGACCGGGCATCAGCATCACCGGGCAAACCCGTCCTCATGAAACTAGGCTGCCAGAGCGCGCCCAGCAACGAAAAGCATTTTGCATACTTCGCCCGCTACGGCGTTCGCAACGTTTGCGGTTATCCGGAAATATCCGAAGGGCGCATTTACGCCACCGTGGAGGAACTGAAGCGGCTGCGCGACCTGGCCGGCAAATACGGCATCAGCGTGGATTGCGCCGCGCCGCCGCATCTAACATCGAGCCACATCGACAAGGAGAAACACCCGGCCATCATGTTGGCGAATAGTCCGGAACGCGACCGGGATATCGAGTCGTTCCAAAACATGATTCGCAATTGTGCCTCGGCCGGCATACCGTCTATCAAATACAACATGAGTATTCTGGGCGTGCTGCGCACAGGCCGAAGTCCGGGGCGCGGGGACGCGACGTACAGCACCTGGCGCTTGAAGGATGCTCATCCCCAGCCGGAGCTGACGCGCGCCGGCCATGTGGACGCGGATGCGGCATGGGAGCGCATCGCATATTTTCTTGACCGGGTTGTTCCAGTGGCCGAGGAATTCAAGATCCGGATCGCTTGCCACCCGCACGATCCCGGCGTGCCGCCAGAGGGCTACCAGGGTGTGGTCCGCGTGCTTGGAACCGTCGACGGGCTGAAGAAATTTATCGCGATCAAGGAAAGCCCGTATCACGGATTGAATTTCTGTCAGGGCACCGTTTCCGAAATGCTGAAGGATCCCGGCAAAGAGATCTACGACGTGATTCGATATTTTGGTTCACGCCAGAAGATCTTTAACGTGCACTTCCGCAACATCCGCGGGCATCGCGACGAGTTTGTGGAAGTATTCCCGGACGAAGGCGATATCAATTTCGTGAAGGCCATTCAGGTGTATCGGGAGGTCGGCTATCCTTACCTGCTGATGCCGGACCACGTGCCGCAGGCAGCGGACGATCCCGGTGGGCTGCAATCGTTCGCGTATTGTTACGGCTACATTCGCGCGCTGATTCAAGCTATCGATTAGGGGGATTGATTCTGTCGCGCCCCCAGCAGCCGAAGAATTTCCTTCATCGACGCGTGCGACGCCGCAACCTGCTGCTCGCCAAAAATATGCGTCTCCAGTTCCAAACGACCCTGGTAGCCATCGCGCTCGAGCGCACTGAAGATTGCCGGCCAATCCAGGCGCTCCGGATAATCCAGCAGGCTCTTGCCCTTGATGTGCACACTCCAAACGCGGTCGTTGTGAAGGGCGTTGTAACCGTCCGGAAATGGCTTCTCACCCAAACCCAGACCATTCAGAGAATCCCAATTTATCCCGACGTTCGACGGCAATAGTTTTAGCAGCTTGGCCGTTTCGGCGGAAGTTCCGGCGTTCTGCGAACCTTCGTTCTCGATCAGCAGCTTCACGCCGTCCTTGGCGGCAATGACGGCCATCTCGCCGATAATCTCAGCGATCCGGGGGTAGATCGATTCGGGTTCCGCCACTCGTGAAAATGTAAAGATGCGCAGCATGGGACAGCCGAACACCTGGCTGGCGCGAATTCCCTGGCGGAGATCGTTCAGGCGGTTATCAAACTGCGCCTGTTCCCGCGCCTGCCGCTTCGCGCGAGCGGCCTCATCCTCAGGTGTCTTGCGCTTCGGTTCCGTGCCGGGAAGCCCATACTTCAAAAACGACGTGTCCAGAAATGCGATGCGTATGCCGGCGTCTTTGAATTCGCGGGCCGCTTGCCGCATGGCTTCGGGCTCCAATGTGTAATAGGAGGACGTCCTGGTTTTCGGCTCGGCCGGCACTCCACGGAGCGAGAGCCAGTCCAATCCATATTGATGGGCGAAGTCAATCGCCGCCTCGGGCGAACGCGCGATTTCATCAGTGATGGCGCTGATCCGCGATCGATCAATGCTTTTGGTAGTAGCGCGGACTGGAATAGCGGCGGCAAACGCAGTTGCCAGGAATGAACGACGGTCCACTGATCACCTCAAACAGATCGAATTATACCAGCCGCGAACACCAGCCACCGCCCTCACGCAATCCGCTAACATGAAGTTTTCCCTAAACACCGACCCATGCTTCGCTTCGAAACAGCAGGTGAATCTCACGGACAATGTCTGGTCGCCACACTCACCGGACTGCCCGCTGGCATTCCCGTTTCACTCGATTTTCTGAACCGCGAGCTGTGGCGGCGGCAGCAAGGCTACGGGCGCGGTGGCCGGATGAAGATCGAAACCGATCGCGTGGAAATTGTCTCCGGAGTACGGCATTCGAAAACGATTGGCTCGCCGATCGCGATCATTATCGAGAACAAGGATTGGAAGAATTGGACCGAAGCGCTTCCGGTGGAAGACGTCGATGGCGCCGAAGACAAACGCAAGCCGGTGACGCGTCCTCGTCCCGGTCATGCCGACCTGGCAGGCTGCATCAAGTACAATTTTCACGACGCCCGTTACGTGCTGGAGCGCGCCAGCGCCCGCGAAACCACGGCGCGCGTTGCTGTCGGCGCATTGGCCAAAACATTTCTTGCCGAATTCGGCGTTGGCATACTCAGCCACGTTATCGGGGTGGGCGGAGTGCGGCTGGAACGGCAGGCCGCCTGGGAAGAATTGGTGAGCCTCAGCCAGCGCGACGAAGTAACGCTGGGTTGCGTCGATGCGGATACCGAGGCGAAGATGAAAGAATTCGTCGACCAGGCTTACCGCACGGGGGACACCGCCGGCGGAGTTTTCGAAGTGGTGGCCCACAATTTGCCTCCGGGCCTGGGATCGCACATTACCTGGGACACGCGCTTGGACGGCCGCCTGGCGCAAGCCATTGTCTCCATGCAGGCCGTGAAGGGCGTTGAAATCGGATTCGCGGCGGAAGGAGCGGCTGCATTCGGATCGCGCGTTCAGGACACAATTCACTACAATCGAGAAGAGCGGCAATTCACGCGCGGCGCCAATCGCGCGGGCGGGTTGGAAGGCGGCATGACCAACGGCCAGGATATCCTGGTCCGCGGATTTCTCAAGCCGATTTCCACGCTGCGGAGGCCGCTTGAATCGGTCGATCTGGCGACGCGCGAGCCGGCTCTGGCGGCTTATGAACGCAGCGATGTGTGCGTGGTCCCGGCCGCTGGAGTGATCGGCGAATCCATGGTTGCGATCGTGCTAGCACAGGCGTTTTTGGAAAAATTCGGCGGCGATTCGATCGAGGAGACGCGGCGCAATTTCGAAGGTTATAAGGAGCAGGTGAAAAGTTTCTGATGACGTATCCGATCATGTTGTACGGTGAGCCGGTGCTCGAGAGTAAGGCCGAACCTGTTACGGAATTCGACACGCCAGAGGTGCACAAACTGATCGACGATATGTTCGAGTCCATGTACACCGCAAAGGGAGTCGGACTGGCTGCGCCGCAGATCGGCATCCGCAAGCGGATAGCGGTGATCGATCTTTCCGTGGGCGAGGATCCGAAACAGAAAATCGTCTTGTTGAATCCGGAGATCATTCATCGCGAGGGTACGCAGACGGGCGAAGAGGGCTGCCTCAGTATTCCAGGTTTTCGGGAGCAGGTGACGCGCGCGAAGACGGTTCGGGTGCGCGCGCAAAATATCAAGGGCGAACCGTTCGAGATGACGGGCGAAGAGCTGCTGGCGCGGGCATTCTCGCATGAAATCGATCACCTCAACGGCCGTCTGTATATCACGCACGTCAGCGCTCTGAAGCGCGATTTGATCCGCCGCAAAGTCCGGAAACTGGCGAAAGCGGGCGAATGGGGTTAGGTGTGGGGCAGATTGGTAATCTGCCGGCCGATTGGCAATCGGCCTATCAGGTGAAGCTCGCCAGCTGCCGGCCGATTTACAATCGGCGGCAGGTTGCCAACCTGCCCTACATATTCTGAGAATGAACTTGATTTTCCTTGGCACGCCCTCCTTCGCGGTTCCAACGCTTCAGCAGATCGTCGCGGCCGGTCACCGCGTATCCGCTGTGTTCACGCAACCGGATCGGCCGAAGGGACGCGGCGGCCAAGTGGCCTCGTCGCCGGTGAAGGAATCCGCATTGCGCCTCGGACTCCCCGTGTACCAGCCCGAACGCATCCGTCGTCCGGAGCCAGTGGAACAGTTGAAGGAAATGAATCCCGACGCGATGGTGGTGGTCGGTTACGGCCAGATCATTCCGCAGTCGATCATCGATATTCCGCGCTATGGCATCGTCAATGTCCACGGATCTTTGCTGCCGAAATATCGCGGCGCAGCTCCCATCCAATGGGCCATCGCGAACGGGGAAACACGAACCGGCGTCACCACCATGCGCATCGACGCGGGCTTGGATACCGGCGGCATGTTGCTCAAATGGGAAACGGACATCGGTCCCGAAGAGAATGCCTTGGAATTGGGCGAACGGATGGCGCATGCGGGCGCGGATCTGCTGGTGGAAACGCTGGCCCGCATCGAAGCCGGAAGCATTCAGCCCGAGCCGCAGGATGATTCGCAAGCGACGCTCGCGCCCATTCTGAAAAAAGAACACGGCGTCATCGATTGGAGCTGGCCCGCGAAGAAAATCGCCGATCGAAGCAGGGGATTTCTGCCTTGGCCGGGAGCGTACAGCTATTTCCGCGGCCAGATTCTCAACATTTGGAAAGCGCGTATAGCCGAAGAATCCGTATCGGGTCCTGCTGGAACGCTTGTGCCGCAAAAGAAGCGGCTACTGCTGCCCTGCGGCAACAATACGGCGCTGGAGCTGATTGAAATCCAAATCGAAGGACGTAAACGAATGCCGGCTGAGGCGTTTCTCAACGGGCAACGGCTAAACGAGAACGAGATCCTGGGAGCAGTGGCGTGACTCTTCCCTTGGGCTATCGATATTCGGCCGCATATGCGGGAATCCGCAAGGTGAAAAAGAACGATGTCGCGCTGATCGTGTCTGATTCACCGGCGTCGGCGGCGGCGGTGTTCACGCAGAACAAAGTGCAAGCCGCGCCGGTGCGAATTGCGCGCTTCCACTTGACCCAATCGCGCGGACTGGTGAGCGCGGTCCTGATCAACGCGGGCAACGCGAATTGCGCCACGCGAACCGGAGATCGGGTCGCCATCGCGTGCTGCGACGCTGTCGCCAAGCAGCTTCGGGTACCGGCTGAGCAAGTGTTTCCGGCCTCCACGGGCGTGATCGGCGTCGAACTGGACGCCAGTCTCATTACCAACATACTTCCTGACTTGATCAAAGGCCTTTCGCCGAAAAAGTTTGCGCAAGCGGCGCAAGCGATCCTGACCACCGACACGGTTATGAAGATCGCGCATCAAAAACTAGCGTTCAAGCGGCGCACGGTGCGCATCGCGGGAATGACCAAAGGGTCGGGTATGATTCAGCCCAACATGGCCACCACGCTGGGCTTTGTGATGACCGACGCCGCTATCGCGCCGCCCATTCTTTCGGCGATGCTCGCCGCCGCCGTGAAGCGCAGTTACAACCGCATCAGCGTGGATGGCGACACCTCCACCAACGACATGGTTTTGCTGCTGGCCAATGGCGCATCCGGGATTCAGCCCAACGAAAAAGAACGCGCGCATTTTGCAGAAGTGCTTTCCCAAGTGCTGGAAGACCTCGCCAAACAAATTGTGCGTGACGGCGAAGGCGCGCACAAATTGATCACGATTGAAATCAGCGGCGCCTCGAACGAGGAGGCGGCGGATCGCATCGCCCGCGGCATCGCCAATTCGCCGCTAGTAAAAACCGCGATTGCCGGCTCCGATCCCAACTGGGGGCGTATCCTTTCGGCTGCTGGAAATGCGGGCGTGCCCTTCGATCCTTCAAAAGTGGACATCTACATGCAAGACGTGCTGGTCTGCCAGGGAGGCGTTGCCGCGGAATTTTCGGAGCAGGACTTGAAGAGTAAACTGGATGAGCGTGAGTGTTCCATTCGCTTAGTCCTTCACGGCCGGGGCACGGGCGGCGCGCGGTTCTGGACTTGCGACTTAACGGAAAAGTACATTGAGATCAATGCGAGCTATCGTACGTAGCACAGGCATTCTTGCCTGTGTGGCTTTTACATGCCTGATCGCCGATACCCACGACGAAATCGTGGACGTGATCAGCAACCTGGCAAACGCCCTGAGCACGGTAAACACTCCTAAGTTCATGGATGCCATCGACAAAAGCATGCCGGATTACGACAAGCTGAAAAACGACGTATCCGCATTGATGAACCAAACCGAAATTACATCCTCTGTCGAGATCATCACAGAGGATGGCGACGACGCCAAGCGATCGGTTGACCTGGACTGGTATCTCGAAATTAGAAGTCTCGCACCCGACGGTCCGATCGAGCGCCGCCGTGAACATATCCACTGCGAACTGCTGCGGAAAGACAAGAAACACTGGAAAATTGTGTTGTTGAAACCCCAGAACTTTTTCGCGCCGGCGAGCCTGGACAAATGACGATTAAACCCTTGATGGTCCTTCTGAGCACCGTAGCATTGCTGCCGGCGCAGCCAAATCTGATGCCGTGGCCGGCGAAGATCGCGCTTATGCCCGGCCGTCTTCCGATCGATCAATCATTCCGCGTCGGATTTTCCGGTTACCAGGATCAGCGTTTGCGCGCCGCTGAGTATCGATTCATCGCACATTTGTCGATGCAGACCGGAATCCCGATTCCTCACTCCAGCACCGGGGACTCGGCGCAGGCCACGTTGGAAATTCAATGCGAGCATGCCGGCGAACCGGTCCAGAAACTTGGCGAAGACGAGAGCTATCGGCTGGACGTGTCCGAAAAACACGCACGGCTTAGCGCGCCTGGGCCGCTCGGCATCTTACGAGGCCTGGAAACATTTCTTCAGCTCGTGGAACCGGGCGCGCAAAACTTTGCGGCGCTCGCCGTCAGTATCGAAGATAAGCCGCGATTTCCGTGGCGCGGGCTGCATCTGGACGTCTCCCGCCACTGGATGCCGGTCGCGGTCGTAAAGCGCAACATCGCCGGCATGGCCGCCGTGAAGCTCAACGTTTTCCACTGGCACCTGTCCGACGATCAGGGATTTCGCGTCGAGAGCAAGCGTTACCCGAAGCTCCAGCAAATGGGTTCCGACGGTCAATATTACACGCAGGAGGAAGTGCGGGATGTGGTGGCATTCGCGCGCGAACGCGGAATTCGCGTGGTTCCGGAATTCGACATACCGGGCCACTCCAGCAGTTGGATAGTAGCGTATCCGGAGTTGGCCAGCGCCGCCGGCGACTACGAGATCGAGCGCAAGTGGGGCGTGTTCGATCCCACCATGGATCCAACCCGCGAGTACACCTACGAATTTCTGGACAATTTCATCGGTGAGATGGCCGAGCTGTTCCCCGATCGGTTCTTCCACATCGGTGGCGACGAAGTGAACGGTAAGCAATGGAAAAGCGAGCGCCACATTCTGGACTTCATGCGCGAGCATAAGCTGAAGGACAATCAGGAACTCCATGCGTATTTCAACAAACGAATTCAGGCCATCGTCACCAAGCACGGCAAGCGCATGGAGGGTTGGGACGAAATACTGAATCCCGATCTGCCGAAAGATATTGTGATTCAGTCCTGGCGCGGTCAAAAATCGCTGGCTGAGGCCGCCAGGCTCGGTTACTCCGGACTTCTGTCGTCGGGCTACTATCTGGATCACATCGAACCCGCTGCTGTTCTATACATGGTGGACCCGCTCGAAAAGGAATCGGCCAGCCTGACGGCTGAAGAGAAGGCGCGCGTGCTCGGCGGCGAAGTATGCATGTGGGCTGAATACGTGACCGCGGAAAATGTGGATTCACGCATCTGGCCGCGCACGGCGGCCATCGCCGAGAGGCTTTGGTCGCCCAGTGAGGTGCGCGATATCGCATCAATGTATCGTCGGCTGGAGGTGGTCAGCCAGAATCTGGATTACCTGGGATTGACGCATCACTCCAGCTATCGCACCATGCTGGAGCGGTTCAGCGCGGGCGAACCGGTGGAGCCTTTGAAGGTTCTGGCCGACGTTCTCTACCCGGGAAATCTGGGCCAGCGCACCCGAACGCACAAGTACACCCAGCAGACGCCGCTCAATCGCCTGGTGGATGCCGTCCGCCCCGAAAGTCGAACGGCGCGCGAGTTTGCCGCGCTCGTCGATCGCATGGACAAGCCGCAAATCCGAGCGTGGCTCACCCTGTGGCGCGACAACGACGCGAAGCTGAAACCAATTTTCGGCAAATCGTTTTTACTGACGGAAGATGTTCAGGTTTCGAAGGACCTGAGCCAGGTTGCAACCATCGGACTCGAAGCGCTGGACTATATCGACCACGGTAAACGTCCGCCCGCCGCTTGGCTCGCCCAGCAAAAAGTCTTCCTGGAAAACGCGAGAAAGATCCGGCAGGAACTCTTCATCGCGATTGTTCCTTCCATTCAAAAGCTCGTCGCCGGCCTGTAATTTCACTTGCATTTCCAGTGAAACGGCGCGAACAGCACGAGAAGATCGGGTCCTGATCTCCTTGTGGAACGCCCTTGCGGACCCCCACGCGGCGCGCGATCCTGGACCTGCTTCGAGAAGCTCCGCGCACCACAGGCGCTTTATCGGACCAATTTCCGACCAGCCGATTCGCAGTGATGAAGCATTTGAATGTGCTTGAAACTGCCGGGCTCGTAGTCGTCCGCCGGCGGGGCCAAGGGGTACGGCATTGAGATGATTCCAGTGTAAACCCGTATGGAGGCCTGTGGGCCCGAAACTGACCGATCTTGAAATCCAAAGTTGAAGGAGAAGGCATGCTTACCGATACGACGACATCGACGATTGAACAAGTGGAGCTGGAAATTGAAATTGCAGCATCCCCCGAAAAGGTTTGGAAAGCCCTGATGGAGGACACTACGTTCTGGTGGCCGAAGAATTTCTACACGGGACCAAAGGCGAAAGGGTTCCACATCGAGCCGCGACTGGGCGGCAGAGCGTATGAAGCTCGCATTGAATCCGTCGCATTCCGTGGACTTTCAAGGATGCATGGCGGTTCCATACGGACCCGCGCACACGTTGCTTCACCTGGAATTAGCTAAGGCTGGCCGCGTCTTCCTGATCTCACTCCCTCTAGCCGGATCGAACTCGACAAGGTAAACCTCGCCTCTTCGGGGAAAGTTCATTTGCGTTTGGTCTTAATGATTTTCTTCGGCCTGCGGGACGCGTCGAATGTTTCATGCGCCTCCTCCTCCAGCGGGAACCATTCGGCGGCCATTTCCAGATCGCGATCGGCATTGGCAAGATAGCCGGTCTTGAGCTGCTGGCGGAGGCTCTGCCTCCCACGCTCCAATACAAAGTGGACCACCGCTTTGGAAATGAACTAGCTCCGGCTGCCTTTGGTCGTCACCCGATCGAGGACGCTTAGCGTGGCATCCGGCAGGACGATGTCGATGCGTTTGCTCATGACAGTGAATGGTCGCTGATTGACACCCGAATCGTACATATCTTTGTCGTGTATGTCAAAGCTGGTCGCAATCAAAATCCCGCCTCCCGATTGGCGCGCTACAATTTTGTATTGCTCCAATCCGATTCTAACCGAAGGAGACTTTTATCACGGGACATTCCATGGGTGGCTTCCTCACCATGTTGTTCATGGAACGCTTCGCTCCCAGTTACGATGCCGGCCTGGCATTGTGCGGCCCTCTGGCG
>CATPCJ010000243.1 GCA_955652915.1 uncultured Bryobacteraceae bacterium | reverse complement strand
GGGCGTTCTCTCGGCCGAGATTGCTCGACTGGACGGCGTTGTAAGAGAGGCTAGACTTCATCTCAAGGCGCCGCAACCAAGGAGGGCCTGATGCTGCGTTGGCTCTACCGCTGCCTGATTCTACTTCACCCTCGCAGCTTTAGACAGCGATTTTCCGAGGAGCTGTTGGAGAGTTTCGACGAAGCTTCCGTGTGTCACGGCGTGGCTTGGCTGTTTGCCGATATTTTTGGCTCGGTATTTCGCCAGTGGGCGTTGCGCACAGAATTCCGGCGGCCAGTGGTGGCCACTGTGAATAGCCCGATCTTTCGCAGCTTGGCAACTTACAAGCCTCGCCCGGCGGCACTACTCAATGGTGGATTCATTTCAGCGGCAGCCCTTTTCGCTGTTGTTCTGGTTATGGGGCATGGCGCTGAGGGCCGGCGGGTATTCGTCATTGGTGTTCACGATGCTAGCCCGCACCTGCTTCGCCTGGATCGTTCTTCCTTCGCTGAAAGCGACCTGAACGCCACCATCAAATTGGGCCCGGCGCCGGCAGATCCATGGCGGGCGATTGCGTCCATTTATTTCAAGCTGGTGCGCGTACTGGGCGCGCTCGATGCGGATCAGGACTTCATCATCTCGCCGCGGGAAATCATCGCGGCGCCGGCCGCGCTTCAGAGACTCGACAGCGATCATGATGGCAAGCTGAGTCCGGAGGAGTGTGGGTTTTTCTTGAATGCCGACCCGCAATTTGTAAGACACGCGCGTCTTGAATTCATGCGGGCCAATCCGGTTCTTGCGGCGCTGGATGCCGATCATGACGGCGAGATTTCGAGTGCTGAAATTTTGAACAGCGCCGCCGCTCTCAAGACGCTTGATAAGAATGGCGACGGCAGCCTGACTCCCGATGAGGTCATTCCCGATAGGGTGGCTAATCAGGCCAACCTGATTTTCTCCAGATTGGATGCGAACCATGATGGCAAGATCTCGCTCGCAGAATTGGCCAGCGAGGAAGCCCGACCTCTTCGAGATCTTCTGGACGGCGCGGATCGGAATCACGACGGGATCATCACGGTAGAAGAACTGACGAACGAGTTGCGCCTCCGTGAGGAACAGAAAAGGCAGGTCGAAAACGCGTTACGCTCGAGCGGCTTAGGACGAAGCCCCGCCAAGTAGGCGCGCGGCGTTGCCTCCCAAAATCGCCGTCCTGGCCGATTCCGGAATGTTTAACGCCTGAATGCTTTCGAACATGCGGGGGATGCTTCCGATCTGGTGCGGATAATCGCTGCCGGCCAGGATGTGATCCGAGCCCTCGAATGCGATTGCCAATTCGATGGCGCGGGGATTGAAGTTCACGGTGTCGTAGTAGAAATTCTTCAGGTATTCGCTGGGTGGCTTGGAGATGTTCGCGCGGCAATCCTCGAATGCCGTGAATCCGCGGTCCAGGCGCTCCACCAGGTACGGGATCGTGCCGCCCAAATGGCACAGCACCCAGCGGATGCGCGGGAAGCGCTCCACTACACCGCTGAAGACCAGTTTCGCGGCGGCTAGAGTGGTGTCGAACAGGAAACCGCACAGCGGCATCAGCCAATATTCGGTCATCGATTCCACACCCACCGGACTGGTCGGATGGATGTAGAGCACGGCGTTCCGATCGTTGGCGGCTTCGTATAGCGGCCAGAAGCGCTCATCGCTCAAAGCGACACTATTGATGTTGCTGAAAAGCATCGCGCCTGGAAATCCGAGTTGTTGTGTCGCACGCTCGAACTCGGCGACGGACGCGGCGGGATCGTTCAACGGGAGGGTGGCGAGGGAAGCGAATCGTCCTTTCTTCGATGCGACTACGCCGGCAAATGCGTCGTTCACCAGGCTCGCCAGGCGCACGGCGGTCCGCGGCGTCTCGACATGGGTGCCGGGCGTGGTGAGCGTGATTACCTGAGTGTCCACGCCGTGCTGGATCAGAACTTGTTCGCGATAATCTATGTCGCGATGGCCCGGGACGGCGACGTTGTAATCGCCGGGATAGTGCAGGCATGGATTCCCGTCGGCGTCGATGGTGACGCGAACGGCGCTCGATCCGGTGCGGAGAGCATCCAGGTAGGCGGGCGGATAGTAGTGGTTGTGGAAATCAATTATGGGCACTTTTGCGGATCCAGAGGAGGTAAAGAGGTAAGCCTAACACAACCAAAAAGAGTCCACCGAATGCGCGCCAAGGGTCTGCCGCAACTTGATAAAAAACGACCCCGAGCGAAGCGGCGATGAAGATTATGGGAACCGCGGGATAGCCCCAGGCACGATAAGCGGGCGCATAATCGGGGCGGCGGCGAGCACGCATAAGGCCCACGGTCATCAGCGCGAAGAAGATCCACTCGGTGTAAATGACGCGGCTGAACAATTCGCGATACGTTCCGGTGGCAACCAGAACGCACGACCAGACAGCTTGCAGCAAAATCGCCACGTGCGGCGTGTGAAAGCGGGGGTGGATTGCGCCCATCCAGCTCAAGGCGCGGTAGCGCTCGGCGATGGCTAGATAGACTCGCGGACCGGCCAGTATCACGCCGTTGAGCACGCCGAAAGTCGAAACCATCACCAGTCCGGAAATGGCGGCGGCTCCTTTGCTTCCGGCCAGGGCATTGGCTGCGTCGGCCGCGACGCGCGTGGAGTGCGTCACGACATTCAAGGGCAGCAAGTAGAGACACGCCGCATTCAGCGCAAGATAGCAGGCAGTTACCGTGAGAGTACCGATGAGCAGTGCGCGCGGGATCGTTTTTTCGGGAGTGCGGGTCTCGCCAGCCGCGTACGTGACCATGTGCCATCCACCGAACGCGAACAGGCCCGCGCCGATTGCCAGGGCGAAGTCGCTGATACTGAACTGTGGCGACCCCGCGGTTGTCGAGGCGGCTGCCGCGTGTTTGCCGAGCACGGCGACGAGTACCAGGATCGCGCCGATCGCGATTATTTTCGCTGCCGTGATGACGGCCTGCACCCGGCTGCCTTGCCTGACGCCGAGGAAGTTCACGGCCGATAGCAGCAGAATGCCGCCGATGGCCACGATACGAACACCACGGTCGTCGAGCGGCGTGAAGTACGCGACGTATCGGCCGAATACTACTGACGCGGCCGCGACGATTCCAGAGTGGGCGCTCCAAAACATGGCCCAGCCCCATAGGAATCCCGCGGCGGGTGAGATGGTTTCGTTGAGGAAGATGTAAACGCCGCCGGTTTGAGGGAACGCCGAGGATAGTTCAGCGCAGACTAGCGCTCCGCAGGCGGTGAGGAGTCCGGCGATTAGCCAGACGGCGAAAATTCCCGGAATGTTGGGGACGTAGCGGCTGACTTCGGTGGGCTGGACAAAGATGGATGCGCCTATGATGATGCCGACGACCAGGGCTGTGGCGTGCGGGAGGCCGATTACTCGGTCGAGGGCGGGGGGCGGCAAGGGGGAAGTCTAGCATAAGGTCGCGGAGATATTTTTTGATGGCCGATTTTCAATCGGCGGCAGGATACCATCCTGCCCCACACTATTTGAGCGACTGGCGGGTTTTGAAGAAGTCGGCCCAGGGGTCCGGACCGGATAGGCGTTTTTGGTAGTTGCTTAGGTTGAAATTGGACGGTTTCAATGATGGTTTCACTTCCGGCCATGAGAGCGGAACGGAGAACGGTGCTTTTTCGCGGCGGCGAATGGAATATGGCGCGACTACCGTTTGTCCGAATCCGTTGCGAAATGGGTCCATGTAGACGCGTTTCTGACGGGCTTCGATGCGGTGCTCCATGGTTAGCATTTCAGGATGCGCGGCGGTAAGGCGCTCGCAAATCTCCTTCGCGAAGCTGAGCACTTCATCGCAATCCGGACCGACCTTAAGGGGAATGAATACGTGCAGACCTCTGCTTCCCGATGTCTTGGGCAAGGAAATGAGATCCAGGTCGTCGAGGGCGCGCTTGAGCTGGAGCCCGGCCTTGGCTGCGTCCGCGAATTCGCCCGAGCCCGGATCCAGATCGAACACCACCCAATCCGGCTTGCGCGGATTCCTGGCGCGGCTCTGCCACATGTGCACCGGAATGCATCCCAGGTTCATCAGGGCCAGTTGCGTTTCGAGAGAACCGCCAACTACATAATTGGTTTCCTTGTTTTCGTGCTGAATGGACTTGGCGGGAAAGCCTTTCGGCGCCGCCTTCTGATAAAAACAACCGCCGCGCATTCCATCCGGACAGCGTTCCATGGTCAGTAAACGATCCGCGAGGTAGGGCTTCAATTTTGGGAACACAAACTCGTAGTAGCGCGCCATGTCAAGTTTGGTGTACCCTTCATCCGGCCAAAACACCTTCTCGGGATGCGTGATCAGTTTCTCGATCGTCATTTCGCCCCGACTATTCTGACATCGCGCGGGTTGAGGTCGTCGCGCAAGCCTAGAAAGACTGGCTGGCGGAGTTTGCGATCGCCGGTCCATTCGCCGTAGGATATTTGAGCCACCAGATGCGGCGCGAGGTAGGTAACATTCTTCTCTCGCGGCGGATCGTCCACGGCGGGCTGGGCGCGAACTAAAGGCTGGAATGCGCGAAACAATTTGGCCAGGGATGCGTGTGAAAACCCGGTTCCAACTTTGCCCACATACTTCAGCCTGGCGTCTTCATAGGCGCCGAGTAGAAGCGCGCCGAAGTGCTGCCGCGCACCAGCAGGCCCCGTGTAGCCCACGATTACAAATTCGTCTTCCTGATGCACCTTGAACTTGAGCCATAAGTTGGAACGGCCCTCAATGTAGGCCGAAGATTCATCTTTGGCGATGACGCCTTCGAAGCCTTTGCGCACCGCTATTTTGTACGCCTGCAAGCCGCTCCCCGCCAGACGGGTGGAAGCGAATATCCGAGTGCTTCGCGCGCCCCCCTTTTTGATTAAATCGTCGAGTACACGGCGGCGTTCGCACAAGGTCTCACCGCGCAAGTCGCGGCCGTTCTTGTAGAGACAATCGAAGACCGCATACTCCAACGCCGCGCTTTGATTTTGTAGAAGCTGAAAGCGGGAGACGCGCCGGCGATCGAAGACCAACACCTCACCGTCCAACAACAGCGCGCGGAAGGGGAGCTTCGACACTGCGTCCGCGACGCTAACGAAAGTCGCGGTACGATCCTTCGCATTGCGGGAGTATAGCGTTACGCGCTCACCCTCCTTGTAGGCGAGGATGCGGTAGCCATCGTATTTTTCCTCGTAGACCCAGCCAGGCCGGTCGAATGGCTCGCGGACCAGAGTCGCCAGCATGGGCTGCACGCGAAATGGGATTCGATCGCTCATCGCGCCGTCACGGGATCGCCCTTGGCGGCCTTCGTTACATCTCCTTCGCTGTCGCGGGCGATGTCTTTCAGTAGCCTCTTCGAAGCGACGGAGCGGGGCTGTTTCGTCAATATATCTTCAGTCGATGCGAAGCTGTCGCGATGCTTGATCAGCAGCCAACCGGGGCGTTTCGAGCCACCGAAGCCGGACTTGGTTCGAACCAAAACCCACGATCCGCGAAGTTTCTTTCCATGCAGGGTGAACTTCAAATTTCCATCACGAAGGGCAGCGTCGACATCGGGAGTTTCGGGCGTCCACGTACCTCGATCCCAAAGCATGACGGCGCCGCCTCCATACTGGCCTTCCGGAATTGTGCCTTCGAACCCGCCGTAGTCGACCGGATGATCTTCCACTTGCGTGGCAAGGCGTTTCACTGAAGGGTCGAGCGACGGTCCCTTGGGCACGGCCCAGGACAACAGCACGCCGCGCCACTCCAGGCGGAAATCGTAGTGTAGATGCGAAGCGGCATGTTTCTGGATTACGTATAGAAGGCCGGATTTCGGAGCGCGCTTTGAAGAACCGCTGGGTTCTGAAGTAATTTCGAAGTTGCGTTTGCTTTTGTATTCCTTGAGGGGCGGGGAAATGGTTGATCTCTTCATGGTTGTAGTGGTGGTTGTCGGCCCGGAAAGGCCGGGGGGCCGGCCGCGAACCAGGGGGTCGCCCCACAAATTGAACTCACACTAGCTTTTCGGAACGTCGGACTCTTCCGGCGAATTGCGGTGGTGATCCAGTGTCCCGACGAATTCCAGGATGTCGTAATGCGGCACCTTACGGTCCGGAAAGAAGCTGTTTACCGCATCCATCTCATCTTGATAAGTCTCGAACGCAGTGCCGAGCTTGAAAACATCGGAAAGTTTGGCGTTATCGGAATGCACATTCAATAACACACACCTCCCGCCCGATTCGCGGAACTTCCCGCCACAATACTCCAGGGTGCCCAGCCCCTTGGGGTCGATTTCATCCACGCGCTTGAAATTAAGAATCAGATTCCGCCGCCCCGCCTCCAACAGCGACGCGAGGTGCTCGCGAAGAGCCGAATCTCCGTCTCCCTGAACCAAGCGGCCGTCCAGATCGAGGATCACCACTCCATCTCTTTCCCTTTGTTTAACTTCAAGGCTGGAACCCTCCAGCAGCTTAATGAACGCGAGCGGAATCATAGAACCTCTTCCATTAGACGTATCGACCGGGCTGCTGTTTCCGTCATATAAAATCCTTAATCACGTTGCGGTGAAAAGGCTCTCGGCAAACGCCCATTCGCGATCCACCCATTGAGCCGCGCAGTGAAAATTTGTTTCCTCCGCTATTTGGAACAGTTCCTCCAGGCAGAACTTGTGGCTGCTTTCGGTCCAAATTGTTTCGTTCTCTGAAAACGAAACTGCAATCTCCGCGCCGGCAACGTTGACCACTTGGCTCCGCCTGGACCGGAGATGCATTTCGATACTTCGCGCTTCGGAATTGAACCTGGCGATATGTTCAAACTGATCGAGATCGAAATCGGCGCCTAATTCGCGATTGATTCGCGCCAGCAGGTTTAGATTGAACGCAGCCGTGACGCCGAGAGGATCGTCATAAGCCAGCAGCAGTTGCGACACGGATTTTTCGAGATCGGTTCCCAGCAACAGAGAATCGCCTGGCACGAGGATTCCGCGAACCTCGTGGAGGAATCGAATGCCGGCCGGACGATCGAAGTTGCCGATGGTGCTGCCAAGAAAAAGGACCAGGATGTGCTGGCCGGGCTCGCGCCGCGCAGCGACTTCCAGCAATCCATCCAGATATTCCCGCTCGAATCCAACAATACTAACCGCGTCGAGATCGCCCAGCTCGCGGCGGCACATGTTGAGCGCGGTGGCCGAGATTTCGATTGGATAATAAGAGGTTCGTTGACGGCGGCAAAGCGCTTCCAGAATCCAACGTGTCTTTTTGCCACTGCCGCTTCCCAATTCGGCCACGAGTACCGGCGAGGAAAGCCCAGACACGATTTCCCGGGAATGCTTTCGCAGAAGACGCTCGTCGGCGCGAGTGGCGCCGTATTCCGGGAGCGCGCTAATTACTTCAAAAAGAGCGGAGCCCACGGTGTCGTATAAATACTTTGAGGGGAGCTCTTTCTGCCCGCGTGTCGTCAATCCGGCACGCACGTCCTGAGCGAATCCGGTTACGATTCCCGAAGAGATTGTGCCGGTCAACATCTCCCAAATTAACTTGCAAGTATTCGGCCATTCTTCCAGCGCTGCAATTACAGCGCGCCCCGTATCCCATCGGAAGGTAGGAAAGTGTAACTTGGTAGAACGTACACTGCGATGCCTCGGCTTCGTTCATGGCTAATTGGATTCCTGGCGGCCTGGAGCCTCGTCTTCGCGGTCTACGGGCAGCGGGCCTTCCGTGAATATCCGGGCTGGGAATATTCCGATTTCCCGCTTCCTGAAGACTGGAAGGCGCCGGGAGAATGGGCTTTTGCACGTCTGATGTACCCTCCTATCGGCGGCGGTTACGGCAGACGCCGGCGCGCCAATGTGGACTGGCGAGAAGGCTATTCCAACTGGACCATTGATTATCCGCGCTCCGATCGCCACCTGAGCGCGGCGGTGCGAAGACTGACCCGCATTCAGACGCGCTCAGTAGAGCAACCTGTGAATCTCGACGACGGCGATGAGGTCTACAACTGGCCCTGGCTTTATGGAGTGGAGGTGGGGCACTGGAACCTTACAGACGATCAAGCCGCCAAGCTGCGCGACTTCCTGCTGCGCGGCGGATTCTTCATGTGCGACGATTTCCATGGCACGCGGGAATGGGAGGTTTTCATCGCCAGCATGCAGCGCGTATTTCCGGATCGGCCGATTGTGGAGATTGATAACAAGGACCCGATCTTCCACACCATTTTCGATCTGGACGACCGTTATCAGGTGCCGGGCGCTCAATTCCTGCGGTCGGGGAACACTTATGAATTCGACGGCTTCGAGCCACGCTGGCGCGGCATCTACGACGACAAGGGACGGCTGATGGTGGCGATTTGCCACAACATGGATCTAGGCGATTCGTGGGAGCACGCGGACAATCCACAGTACCCGGAGAAGTATTCGGCGCTTGGGCTGCGGATTGGAGTGAACTACATTCTTTACGCGATGACGCACTAGGAACGCGTCAGCCTTCGTTTTTTCAAGCGCTCTTCTATCTCGGCCACCCTTTCGCGAAGTTCCGGAAGGCGCGCCAGATTTGCTAGCTGCTCCAGATATTGCTTTAGCGGACGCGCGGGAGTGCCCCACACTACCTGGTCCTTACGGACGATCTTCGACGTGAGTATTCCGCAGCCCGACCCGAGCACCGCGCCGGTTTCGATGCGCGCCTTGTCGCCGATGCCCACTTGCCCGCCGATGACCGCATAGTCTTCGACCACCACTCCGCCCGAAAGGCCGGTCTGCGCGGCGATCACGACGTGGCGGCCGATGCGGCAGTTGTGCGCGATGTGCACCATGTTGTCGAGCTTGGCGCCGTCGCCGATGGAGGTAACGCCCAGCGCCGCGCGATCGATGCAGGAATTCGCGCCAATCTCGACATCGTTGCCGATCTCGACGCGCCCGATCTGCGGGAACTTCTCATAATGATCGCCGCTGCGGACAAAACCGAAGCCGTCGGCGCCCAGCACGCAACCGGAATGCAACACCGCACGGTCGCCGACGATCACGTTGTCGTAGATCGTGACGTTGGGATGCAAAACGCAATCGGAACCGATCTGTACGCCCGATCCGATCGCGCAACCGGCGCCAATGCTGGAGCGTGCTCCGATGCGGGTGCCCACGCCGATCACAGATAGTGGACCGATGGCGGCGGAGGCCTCAATCGAGGCGCCAGATCCGATGACGGCGCTCGCGTGAACGCCGGGGACAACAGCCGGAGCCGGAAACAACAGCCGAATCACGTGCGCGAACGCAGCGCGAGGATCGGCAACGCGGATTAGCGTCCGCCCCTTGGGAAAATCTTCCGGTACCAGCAGACAGCCCGCGCGGGATGCTGCGGCATTCGCGGCTGCCTTCCGATTCCCAACGAAACTAATGTCACTGGAGGCGGCCGGATCGAGCGGCGCAACACCGGTAATCTCCAGATCGCCCTGGCCTTCAAAACCAGCTTTCAATTGGCGGGCTATTTCCGCGACGCGCAACACCCCTGTATCATACAAACTTATGCCGATTGATCCTTCGGCCATCGTCGCCGCCACGGCCCGAGTACATCCGAATGCGCAAATCTCGGCGCAGGCGGTGATCGGTGAATTCGCCATCGTGGAAGAGGACGTCAGCCTGGGACCGTTCTGCCGGCTGGAGCCATACGTCTATGTGAAACGTTGGACGACGCTGGGCGAGCGCAATGAAATCTCGGCCGGCACGGTGCTCGGAACCGATCCGTTGGACAAGGGCTTCACTGGCGAGCGAAGCTATTTGCGAATCGGCAACGGCAACATTATTCGCGAACACTATACGATTTCAAGAGGCACGCAAGCTGAGAGCGTCACCGAAATCGGGGATGGCAACTACATCATGACGTCGGGCCACATCGCGCACAATTGCAAGATCGGCAACAACTGCGTAATCGCGAGTTGCGCGCTGGTAGCCGGTCATGTGGAAGTGGAGGACCAGGCGTTCATCTCCGGCGGAGTGGTGATTCACCAATATTCGAAAATCGGAAGGCTGGCGATGATCGGCGGCAACTCCAGGGTCAACAGCGACGTTCCGCCCTTTTTCTTGTACTCGGATTTCAACGTAGCGCCGAAGGGGCTGAACCTGGTTGGACTCCGCCGGGCTGGTTTCAGCAAGGAAGAAATCGCCGTGCTGAAGTCGGCCTATACGATTCTGTACCGTTCGGGGCTGAAGCAGGAAGACGCCCTCGCGCGCATCGAATCGGAACTAGCAACCGAACACACACGCCACCTGGTAAAGTTCATCCGCGCCAGTAAACGCGGCATCTGCCGTCCATAAAATGCAATCCACCGAACTCCCTCGCAAATTGAGTCTGCTCGACGCTCTATCCATCGTTGTCGGCATCGTTATCGGCGGCGGGATCTTCCTGGTCCCTAATCTTGTCGCCAGAAATCTCACCTCGTCTACGTCGATTCTCTCGGTTTGGATTTTTGCCGGCGTCGTTTCCTTTTTCGGCGCGCTGGCGTGTGCCGAGCTCGGCGCGGCGTTTCCAGCCACCGGCGGACAGTACGTTTTCCTGCGCGAGGCCTATGGTCCGCTGGGCGGCTTCCTGTGCGGTTGGACGATGTTCGTGGTTGCGCGCACGGCGCAAGTATCGTGGATGGCTGTCACCCTGTCGCTCTACGTGTCCTATTTCGTTCCGCTGAATCCGATCATGTCGAAGCTGGTGGGCGTCGCGGCAATATTGATTTTCGCGGCCATCAACTATCGCGGAGTTTCCGGTGGCGCGCTGGTCCAGAAGAGTTTCACGTTCGCCAAGGTTGCCGGGTTGCTCATCATCATCTGCGGCGCTCTGCTATATCGCGGAGGTGTGGCGGCCTCGACTCCCGCCGTTGAGATCCCATTCTCGTTTCCACATTTCGGTGTCGCATTGATTGCCTGCCTTTTGGCGTATGACGGATGGGTACAAGTGAGCTTCGTCGCCGGTGAAATCAAGAATCCAAATCGAAACATTTTGCTCGCGCTGGCGCTCGGAGTCGGCGCCTGCATCGCGATTTACATGCTGGCAAACGTGGCGTACATGCGCGTGCTCTCGATTCCGGAAATTGCCGCAAGCGATCATGTGGGTGCGGCGGCGGCGGAACGGGTATTGGGACCCATCGGCGGCTCGCTGGTCGCGCTGATTATCACGATGTCTATCATCGGGACGATCAACGGGTGTTTTCTCACCAGCCCGCGCATCTACTTCGCCCAAGCGCGCGACGGTCTGTTTTTCGCGAAGTTCGGCGAAGTTCATCCGCGTTTCCAGACGCCCGCGTTCGCCATCGCGGCGCAAGCAGTATGGTCCATTGTCTTATTGCTCAGCGGAACCTATGAAACTCTGATGGACTACGCCATGTTCGCGCTATGGGTGTTCTACGGCTTGATGGTGCTGGGCGTTATCCTGCTTCGGCGCAGCCGTCCGGAGTTGCCGCGCCCGTACCGGATGTGGGGCTATCCGGTGACACCAGTTTTGTTTCTGGCGGTGACGCTTTATTTCGTCGGGAACACGTTGGTGACGCGTCCAGGGCCGTCATTGGCGGGGTTGGGGTTGATTGCTACCGGCGTGCCGGTTTATTTTTTGTGGCGGCGGAGGAATTAAGTTGTCATAATCGTCAAAATGTCGGTATTTATTTCCCACACCACTAAGGATGATCCGGTTGTCAAGAGAATCCAGAAGGCTCTAGAGAGCCTCGGGATCGAGACGTGGGTGGATTCACAAAAATTGGTGGCAGGCGACAAGCTGACACCAAAAGTTCAAAAAGCGATCGAGGATCGCGAACACTTCATTGCCGTTCTGAGTGTCAACGCGATCAGTTCCCTGTGGGTTAAAAAGGAAATCGAATACGCGCTCGGACTCAACAGGAAAGTGATCCCGGTGATGCTGCCGGGAATCGAGCCGAGCGCGCTGGCATACTGGTTCGGTTCGGCGGCACACGACGAGCCAGTCGGTGTGAAGCTCGCCGACGGCCCCGGCGGCGTGAGCAACGCGCTGCCCGATCTTCTGGCGGCTCTCGGCGAAAGGCTCCCTGCGGACAAGGTCGCCGCCGTTCAGGCCGAGCTCGCGCCCATAGCGGATTTGATCCTTGAGCTCACGGAGCCCGCCATAGACACCTCGGAAGGCAAACGCCGCGCAACCGCAAAAGCCAAGCTGATCTATCAGCCCGCCGACGGCGGTCGTGCTGCCGTAAGCAGGCTATTCCTTTTCACCGCTCCGCTCGGGCCCATCGAAGCCGACGAACTGGCCTGGTATCTGGAGCGCTACATCAACTGGCCGAGCGGCGTGTTCCAACAGCGTGCCCGGCAGGTGGAGCAAAAGCTTCCAGTCTGGGGTCGCCAGCTCTACGATGCGCTACCTGCAGAAGCGCTCCAGGCCTGGGAAAAGGCCCATCAGGAGCGGCGCTTCACCATCAAAGTGAACAAGGACGTCGTCGAGTCGGAACGCCAGAAGGAAGCCGACGAAGCAGCCACCTTGCTGCTGTCTCTGCCCTGGGAGCTGATCCACGATAAGCGCGGCTTTCTATTCCAAGGCGCGAATGCCGTTCGCGTGCGGCGCACTCTTCCCAGCCACAAATCCCAGGCGGCGGTCGCCACCAAGCCTCCGCTCAAGGTGCTACTGGTCAGCCCGCGGCCCGAGGACGAATCGGTCAGATACATCGATCATCGCGCCAGCGCGCGGCCTCTGGTGGAAGCTCTCTCGAAGTTGGGCGACTTGGCGGAATTCAAGCTGCTCATACCTCCTACGTTCGCGGCGCTCGAGGAAGAGTTGAAGCGCGACAAATATCACGTGGTCCATTTCGACGGCCACGGCGGCTTGGGCGAGCTCTGCTTCGAGAACCCCGAGGATTCGGGATTGCTGGAGAAGCGGCGGAGCCATCGCGTTTCCGCCGACCGTATCGCGTCCGTGGTCCGCGACCATCGGGTTCCGCTGTTTTTCCTGGACGCCTGCCAGACGGCCAAGACCGAGGCCGATCCGAGCGCTTCGGTTGCGGGCAAGCTGCTTGAAAGCGGCGTGGCCTCGGTGGCGGCCATGAGCCACTCGGTGCTGGTGGAAACCACGCGCCGGTTCGTTTCCGAGTTTTATCCCGCACTGTTGAGCGGCAAGCGCGTCGGTCAGGCCATGCTGTCCGGTCAACGCGCGCTGTGGACAAACACGTTTCGCGGCAAGGTTTTCACCGGCGAATTGCACCTGCAAGACTGGTTCGTTCCGGTGCTCTTTCAGGAGGAGCAGGACCCGCAGCTCATCCGCGAGGTGCCGGCGGCGCGGGTACAGGACGTCTTCGCCAGGCAGCAGGAGCTGGCGATGGGCGATGTGCCTGCCGAGCCTGACTACGGATTCATGGGCCGCAGCCGTGAACTGCTGAAAGCGGAGCGGGCGCTCGAGAACCAGCGCTATGTCGTTTTGCAAGGCGAAGGCGGGGAGGGCAAGACCACGCTTGCGGCGGAACTGGCGCGCTGGTTGGTCTTGACGCAACGCTTCCGCCGTGCAGCGTTCGTCAAGATGGACGAAGACGGCGACAGGCGCAAGACGCTCTTCGCCATTGGCCGGCAGCTTGTGCCGGATTATATCTCCCGAGCCGAACGGAATCCGGACGACGCCCTGAAGCTGATCGAGCGGGCGCTGGAAGAGGATGCCACCGCGATCGTGTTCGACAACATGGAATCGGTTCTGCCGCCTGCCGCGGGCTCCGAAGTGGCGGGCGCGTTCGATCCGGATGTGCTGAAGGGAATTCTGGACCTGTGCGGCGCACTTTCAAAATCAGGAGCGACGCGAATAATCTTCACCAGCCGCGAGACGCTGCCGGAGCCGTTTGCCGGGAATGTGCAGCGCGTGGGACGGCTCGACCGGCCGGATGCCATCCGGCTGGTGGGGCGCGTGCTGGGTGAAGGCAAGCTGATGCCGCACTCGGGCGATGCGGGTGAGAGCGAGGCGGAGATCGAAGCTCTGGTGGATGCCGTGGGTTGTCACGCGCGCAGCCTGGTGCTGCTGACAGGCGAGGTGGCGAGGGAAGGTGTGCGGCACGCCACCGGGAATCTGCATCAGTTGATGGCATCGCTCGAGAAGAAACATCCGGGCGAGCGGGAACGGTCGTTGCTTGCGAGCGTCGAGCTGTCGCTGCGCCGATTGCCGGTGGAGACGCGGCGTAGAATTCGTCCGTTGGGTGTGTTCCACGGCGGTGGGAACATCGCTTCCATTGCCATGGTGCTTGGCCTGGACACCGGCAAGAGCGAACACGTGGCGCTCTTTAAGGAACTGATAGGAGTCGGATTGGCCGAGGACGCCGGGTTCGGTTACCTGCGCTTCGACCCGGCGCTCGCGCCTGCGCTGCTGGGGGAGATGAGCGATGACGAACGCCAAGCCGCTCGGGCGGCTTGGGCACAGGCAATGGCTGGGATCGTGGATTTCTTGTACCCACAACAGGCCAAAGATGGAAATCTTGCCGCGAACCTCACTCTGCGCGACTTGCCGAATCTTCTGGCGGCATTGGATGTCCTTTGCGAAAGCGAAGCGCCGGAGCGTGTGATTGACCTCACGACTCGCATGGAGTCACTAATTGCAGTCCTGGGCCGAGCGAAGGTGCTAGAGCGGGTCGTAGAGATCCGAAATGACTCGGCAAAGCATCTTGGCGCCTGGAGTCATGCTAGCTTTGAGGCGGCGCGGGCTGATATCGAGCGCTCAATCGATCAGGGCCGCCGTAGCCAGGCTGTGGCGGCGGCGATGGCGCTGCTGGATCAGGCGAAGAGGGTCGGGCAAAGCGCAT
>CATPCJ010000242.1 GCA_955652915.1 uncultured Bryobacteraceae bacterium | reverse complement strand
GACACTTGGCGTCACAGCTTTTGCAAGTCATTGTTTCCGTTGCTTTTACTTGACTCTTCATACCTCTAATTCTACAGCTAGCAGTAGTTGTTTGCAATAGCAAAGTTACGATTTAGGGCGACTCTATTGCGTTTGCTTTCAAGGGGTTATGGGTGTAGAATAAGGCTGCGATCAGCTAGGTTTCCTGCTTCGCAAAGCGAGGACTCAAGTGAACGCTTTTGATCTAATTGAACACAGGCGCATGTCTATCCGTAAAGCGATTGCGCCCCTGTGGGTGCAGTTTCGGACGGCGGTGGAGGAACTTGTAAGAAGTTATAACGTGATCGAGGAAGGCAAGAAACACCCGGCAAAGACAAGCCAAAACGGAGATATGTCGATCACGGTTTCATGCGATCTGGGTAAGGACAAGGACGAATTTCACACGCTTTCGATTACGATCACGAGTGCGGTGCTGGAGAGCAAATACACAATAAAAAGCACCATTGAAAGATGGCGTTCCGCTCCACGGCAAGCCCTCCAGCCGGACGGGGCTTTAGAGGAAATTGAGTTCTCGGTTGAAGCCGACCAAGAAAATCAATGGCTCGTGAATCAAGCAAGCCCGGATCGTAAGTTCACGGCGTTTCAAGCGGCTGAATGCGTTCTGCTGAAAGCGCTGATAGAGAAAAGCGCCACGACAGGACTGATGGAATTTTGGGATCACGCTACCTTACGTTCCAACATATGAAGTATGCTGCCCTGAATCACCCTGCTTAAAGGCAACCCGTGCCGCGACGATTGGTCCTGGTTTTTGGTGCGGTGGTGCTCGTTGTGATTGCTTCGATCATTGTGATGAACACCCGGAGTTCATCGGCGCTCCCGGCCCAGCCAGCCTCACGGCCCCAAGCGATCCAAAAGGCGGCATCGCCCAAACCGCTTTCGACTACTGAACGAAAGGCAGCGGCCGCAGCAGCAAAGCGGCAAGCTGTCGCAAAACAAGAATCCGAGCTAAAGCAATTCATCCGCATCATGATGGCACAAACTTTGGAGAACGATTTCTCTAAACAGGGTCTGGAAGTGAAGTGCTATTCAAACGAAGAAAAAAAGCAACTGATGCTCGTGGGGCCGTCGATCAATCGACTATTTGTCAGCCAACTTCAGCACACAGGCAAATTTAACAACGCCTTGAAAAAGGCGGGCTTTCAGTCGGTCTCATTTTGGAACGGAAACCAACTCCGGGGCATTTTTACGGATGAATATTTCATCCGGCCATAAAACGCGCCGGTGATAGAATGTTCCCATGAGCGGCGATGAACAGATGGCGGCGATTGGAAAGCTTACCGTCCAACGCAGAGACGCAAGGCAGCAATCAATTCTTTTGGCCCAGGAGATTAGGGACACGGCAGCGGAATTGAATGGAGCTGGTGGCGCTTTGACGTCGGTCACTATGAGCAAAGTCGCTGAGGGTCTCATGGGTATCGAAAAGATAATCCAGCACGGCGGACTGGACCGCTTGAAACAGGCGATCACCGAGTACCAATCGTTAGAAGCCAGAATTAGAGAACTCTCCCAAACGCTCAGTGCGACGGGAGCCGAGTAGCGGTCTTACTCAGCTTGCTTGCGCGGTCTTCCGCCGCCCCGCGTCTTCCTCGCAGCCGCCATGCGCCGGTAATGATCCGCCCCAAGTCTGCTCGAAGTTGCGCTTCCGCCCTTGCTTCCCATGATCGCAGCGGGCGTCAGTCGCGCCTGCTTCAGCAGATCGTCAGTGAGCGCCAAGGCAGCGCGTAGAGTCTCGCGACAAGCAGCGGTGCGATTCTCAGGTAGGGACGGCGCGGTTTCGAGAATCAAGTCCGCCTGGGAGATAAGATTCTTGAGTGCCTGTAGTGAAGTGCGATCAGATGGCATACTTCAATGGTGCGGCGGGATCGGCGGGAAAGCAAGCGATAGCTGTTTTCGCGTCAACGCACATTTCAGCCATTACCAAAGGATTGATAAACTCAGTCCTGCATGCGGAAAGTTCGCTTGATTTCCTGGAATGAAACCGAGGCCGCCGAGCGTGCCAGAATTTTCAAGGCCGCGAAAATCCCGATTGATGCCTCGCCGTTTCACCCCGGTAAATTGATCGCCAAATTGCGGGACAGTCGAGCCGTCCTCATAGACCTGAACCGCCTTCCCTCGCATGGCCACGCAATCGCCGTTCTCATGCGCAGCAGTAAATCGGCGCGCCATGTCCCCATCGTGTTCGCGGATGGCGCCAAGGAGAAAGTCGACCGTATCCGCCGCGAGTTCCCGGACGCCTTTTACACGCAATGGCCCGATGTCGTTGCCACTTTGAGGAAAGCTCTTAGCGCGCCACCAACTGTCCCAGTGCGGGCAATGTCACACATGGAACGTTATGGCGATTCGCACCTGACGAAAAAACTCGGGTTCAAGCCAAATACAAAAACAGCTCTGCTGAATGCTCCGGAAGGGTTTGAAGAACAACTGGGGGAATTGCCCGAAGGAGCTGTACTCATCCCCAAGCTGACGGCACAAACAAAGATGACGCTGTGGTTTGTCCGATCCCGCCAGGAGCTCGAAGGCGAGCTGGACTATCTCAGCGCGCGCCTGCGGCAAGGGAGTTCCCTCTGGATTATCTACCCGAAGCAAACGAGCCGCTACAAAGTAGATTTCAATCAGCGCGACGTTCGGGCGTTGGCTTTGGCCGCGGGCTTGGTGGACTATAAGATCTGCGCCGTGGATTCCGATTGGTCCGGGTTAAAGTTCGCGCGCAAAAAGCAGTGACCCGCCAGGAATCGTCCCCGGAAATTGGGCCTCCTTCATTACAAAATGATCTCCCAGCCCTCCGGAAGAATCGGGACGACGATACGCGGATAGCCTGGCCCGATCTGATGATGGTCCAACCGTTCCTGAATCAGCGGCGCGTACAGCCGCCAATGCTTGTCCGGAAGATGCGGGATCCGGTAGTTGGAAACGATCCCCAACGCGAACACAGACGCGAGAACTGCTATTTGAATTGGCAGGCGCCGCTGCGCGAAAAGTACGTCGATGGAGATCGCCATCAGGTAGATGAACGCACAGCTTGCCAGGTACATGTAGCGCTCCCAGTAAAATCCCTGAAAGTCCCGGATGTTGGCGAAAGCGGGGTGGATATTTCGCCCGCCCAGTGTGATCCCGAGCGACGAGGCCGCGACATACAGTACGATCGCAATTTTCCAGCGATCCCTGACGCCGGCCTTCCACAGTACGCCGATCTCCAACACCACGAATGCACCACAGGCAATTGCGGGCACACTCAACGACTTCGCGATCGCAGCCGTCAACGCCAGTTTGAATCCGATCACCAGACTGACTATCGCGCGATATACGAATGCCACAGCCACCGCGGTTGCAAGCGCCGGCAGATTTCGATCGTGTGTTAAATTTGCCGTCGCTTGACTGCTTGCGGCAAAGATGGACAATTGTATCGCGAGCCCGAGCAGCAAACCCGCCTCGTACCAACGATCCGCTCGCCAGCCCCGCGCCAGGTTCCATAGGCAAAACGGAATACCCAGGATCAGCACGGGATTCGTAAGAGCCATTAACAGTCCGAGTAGACCCCAACCGATGCCGCGAGCCGCGACCCTGGCGCCGGCCCCGCCGATTGGGAGTGCCTGCCGGAACAGAAGCAGCGTCCCGCCGAGCAGCCCATACCATTGCGTATTTACCAAGGTTCCGACTAGTTCGCCAGCCGGTGGAGTGACCGCCGTCAAGATGCAAACCGCGGCCCGGAGCCAATCGGAACGGATAATATTCCGGAAAATGGGAAGAATGAAGAGCGAACAACACGCTGCATCCAGAGCCGACCCGGCGAGCGCGTAGATCATGGGCGCATAGTAAACCGGAAAGACGGACACCAGCGCCGCAATGGTGTACTGAAGTACGCAGAGATAGCCGCTATAAGCGCTCAAGACCGAAGCCTTGAAACCCAAAATAAGTTGCGATCGGAAGAATAAGGTTCCATCCTCGGCCCAGAACTGCGGATTCGTAACGCATTCGGGCCGGCGCAGAATAAGGAGCACAAAGATAACAGCGGCCAAAACCCAAAATCCTGGCGCTGGGAAGTTGAATTGCCGGGCCGGCGGAGTCTGCACCTCCAGGATGGGTCGTGCGCTGGGCCGCCGCGCGCTCGGTCTCCCGGTACTTCTTGGCATTCGCCCAATATTCTAACGTCCGGGTTTGCCTCCTCGCTTGTTGCTGGCCATTCACAGAGCAGCTTCTCAACTTCTGGAGCGCGTCTGTCAATGCAAAGTAGAAAGGTCTCGTTGCACACGGCCGGAATCGGAACGCATGTGCTCCGGACGCCGATCTCTTTACCCCAGGCAGCAGCCGCTACAAAGTAGATTTCAATCAGCGCGACGTTCGGGCATTGGCTTTGGCGGCGGGCCTAGTGGACTACGAGATCTACGCCGTCGATTCCGATTGGTCTGGTCTAAAGTTCGCCTGCAAAAAGAAGGCGCAATAAAGGCAGTGGTTCCGATCAGAACGTCCCGTCTCTGGTGGGGTGGGCAATCCTGCCCGCAGCCGGCTTTCAGCCGCTAAGTTTGGACATTTCACCAAACGAACCGTATCCCAAGAACGGACACCACCAAACGGAACCGCGCGCGTCAGCAAGCGATTCTTTCAACGCGGCACCCCTGCAAATCCAAGTCCACAGCCCCAATACGAACAGATAGCCCGACTCGCCGCCATGCGCGCCGTCAACGCCACCAAAAGTGCCCGATCCGGCCGCCGCGACGTAGCGATTTTCACCGGGTGCGTCGCTCTTCAAAATGGTATTTTTAAAAGAGACCCCCCAAGACATGCTTGAAACCAAAGTTGAATTGCAATCGGACGTCAACCCGCAGGAAACCGCCGAGTGGATGGAATCCCTCGACGGCGTGGTGCAAGAAAACGGGCCTGAACGCGCCGCCTATCTGCTCGGGCGGCTGATTGACGCGGCCGCAAAGTACGGCGTGGAAACGCCCCACAAATTAACAACTCCGTATGTGAATACCATTCCCGTGGAAGAAGAGGTTGCCTATCCCGGCGATCGGGAGCTGGAGCGCCGCATCAAGAGCTTGCTTCGCTGGAACGCAATGGCGATGGTGGTGCGCGCCAACAAACACGATCCGGGAATCGGCGGACACATCTCCACTTACGCGTCGTTGGCCACGCTGACCGAAGTGGGCCACAACCACTTCTTTCATGCGCGCTATGACGATCAGCCGGGAGATTTCGTTTACTTCCAGGGGCACGCATCGCCGGGCGAATATGCGCGCGCGTACCTGGAAGGACGCATCAACGAAAAGCACCTCGAAAATTTCCGTCACGAGCTTCGCGACGAGCCTGGCCTGTCTTCTTATCCGCACCCGTGGTTGATGCCTGACTTCTGGCAATTCCCCACGGTGTCGATGGGTCTGGGGCCAATCAACGCCATTTATCAGGCTCGCTTCATGCGCTATCTGGAAAACCGCGGCGTCATCCCGGTGACGAAGCGCAAGATCTGGGCATTTCTCGGCGATGGCGAAACAGACGAGCCCGAGTCGCTGGGCGCGCTCACGCTGGCTTCGCGCGAACTGCTCGACAATCTAATTTTTGTCGTCAACTGCAACCTGCAGCGCCTGGATGGACCGGTCCGCGGAAATGGACACATCATCACGGAGCTCGAAGCGGCGTTCCGCGGCGCGGGCTGGAATGTGATCAAGGTTCTGTGGGGCCATAGCTGGGACGATCTGCTGGCGCGCGACACCACCGGCCTGCTGATCAAGCGCATGGGTGAATGCGTGGACGGCGAGTATCAGAATTTCAAGGCCAAGGGCGGCGGCTATGTGCGCAAGGAATTCTTCGGCAGGTATCCCGAGCTGTTGAATCTCGTCGAACATATGTCCGACGAGGAAATTGGAAACCTGCGCCGCGGCGGTCACGATCCGCTGAAGGTTTACAACGCCTACAAGCGTGCCATCGAGCATACCGGTTCGCCAACCGTGATCCTGGCTAAAACCATCAAAGGTTACGGATTGGGTGAAGCGGGCGAAGGACGCAACGTCACGCACCAGCAGAAGAAGCTGAATGAAGACGAGATGTTGAATTTCCGCAAGCGCTTCGACATCCCGATTTCGGAAGAAACCGTTCACACGGCTTCGTTCTATAAACCGGCGGAAGACAGTCCGGAGTTGCGCTACATCCGTGAGCGCCGCGACGCCCTAGGGGGCAGTTTGCCCGCGCGAACCGTACCCAAGATCGACATCGAAGCCCCGGCCATCGAGCTCTTCGCCGAATCGCTTGCCGGATCCCAGGGCCGCGAAGTATCCACCACCATGGCCTTCGTGCGCGTGCTGACCCTGCTGTTGAAGGATCACGGCATCGGCAAATACGTTGTCCCTATCATTCCGGACGAAGCGCGTACTTTCGGGATGGACGCTCTGTTCCGGCAATACGGAATTTACGCCAGCCGGGGACAACTTTATAAGCCGGTGGACAGCGAAAATTTCCTTTACTACAAGGAAGCCCAGAACGGCCAGATCCTGGAAGAGGGCATCACCGAGGCGGGCAGCATGGCGTCGTTCACGGCCGCTGGAACTTCGTACTCCACTTACGGCGTGCCGATGATTCCGTTTTTCACGTACTACTCGATGTTCGGGTTCCAGCGAATTGGCGACCTAATCTGGGCCTTCGCCGATTCACGCGGTAAAGGATTCCTGATGGGTGGAACGGCCGGCCGCACCACGCTGTCCGGAGAAGGATTGCAGCATCAGGACGGACACAGCCTGGTCTTGTCGAGCACCGTGCCCACCTGTCACAGCTACGATCCGGCTTACGCGTACGAAATTGCCGTCATTGTTCAAGATGGCATCCGGCGCATGTATCGGGAGATGGAAGATCGCTTCTATTACCTCACCATCTACAACGAAAACTACGCCCAGCCAGCCATGCCCGAAGGAGTCGCGGAGGGAATTCTGAGAGGCATTTACCGGTACAAGCCCGCTGAAGACGGAAAGCCGCAGTTGCATCTGTTCGGCAGCGGACCGATTTTGAACGAGGCGCTGCGCGCTCAGAAAATCCTGGCCGAAAACTACAAAGTGCAGGCCGACGTCTGGAGCGTCACCAGCTACAATGAACTGCGCCGCGACGCATTGGAAGCAGAGCGTTGGAACCGCCTGCATCCAACCGAACCGGAAAAGAAAAACTACCTACAGCAAACTCTGGAGGGAGTGGAGGGACCAATCATCGCCTCAACCGACTACATGAAAGTAGTAGCGGATCAAATTTCACCGTGGCTGCCGGGACGTCTAGTTTCGCTAGGAACCGACGGCTTCGGCCGCAGCGAGAATCGCGAACACCTCCGCAGGCATTTCGAAAATGGCGCGGAAGCCATTGCCGCAGCCGCCCTCTCGCGCCTATCGCGCGACGGCAAGTTCGACAAGAAACGCGCCAAAGCGGCTATCGCGGAACTAGGCCTAAACCCAGAAAGCCCAGACCCAGTGACCAGATAAACCGTGGCGCATGCACTCAATGCGTGCCGCGTCGAGACCCGTCTCGGCGCCTGGAGAAAACCATGTTCTATTTCACCGAATCCGACATTCAAGAACTACTTCCCATCACCGAAGCTATCCGCCTGATGCGCTTAACCTTCGAAGCCCTAGCCGAAGGCCGTGCCCAGAACCAGCCTCGCCGCCGCCTGATCCTTGAATCAGGCTCCGTACTCCACAGCATGGCAGGCGCGTTCATCAATTATTTCGGCACGAAGTTCTACTCTTCGAACCCGCGCTACGGCGCGCACTTCTACTTCGTCCTTTACGACGGCAAGACCGCGACGCCTCTAGCGATGATGGAAGCAAATCATCTCGGCCAAATTCGTACGGGCGCCGCCAGCGGCTATGCCACCGATCTTTTGGCGAACCCCGACGCCGATACCGTTGGCATAATCGGGACGGGCTTCCAGGCGCGTACTCAACTGGCTGCCATCCGCGCCGTTCGCCCCATCAAAACCGTGCGCGTCTGGAGTCGCACTGAAGAGAAGCGTGTAAAGTTTGCCGAAGAGTGTTCCGCGACGGCTGCAAATTCCGCCGAAGAAGCCGTGCGCGGGGCGCACATAGTTGTTACCGCCACCAATGCCAAAGATCCGGTTCTGGAAAGCGACTGGATCGCGCCCGGCACCCTAGTGAATGCCATGGGGTCGAACGTCGCGAATCGGCGCGAGCTGCCGGCCGATCTTATGCTACGCGCGGACTTGGTTGCAGTGGACTCATTGGAACAAGCCAGGATTGAAGCAGGCGATTTGATTCTGGCGAACAGTTGGGCGAATGTTGTCGAGCTTCAGAACGTTAAACGGCAATATGATCCGTCGAAGATCACCATCTTCAAGTCCTTGGGTCTTGGGGTAGAGGATGTAGCCGCCGGTGCTTTTGTTTACGAGCGCGGGCTCGCTACTCCTGAGCGATTTGCTGATCGGAATCGCGCCACGCGCTGATCTTGAGCCGCCTGCAGACCCAGCACAAGGACTCGGCCGAGTTGGGCGCGCAGGGGGCTGCGCACACCGTGCATTTCTCCGCCCGCTTTATTTGATCGAGCACAATCGCTCTCTTGGCTTCTTCCAAGAGCTTCTTGTCGATCACAGGCTCGGGCGGCGGCTTGCGTTTCATCTAATCGCTACATTACCACGATGGCGGCAGATTACGCTGCCCGATCCAATCGCATAATGTAGCCAGGATCGAGAGACGCCGAGCACCGCGAACATTTCTGTCCGGCCTTCACCTTGGCTGTTTTACCGTTACTGATAACTGTTCCCTCCACCGTGTGGGTGCAAATGGGACAGTAAACGAACGCCTTCGACTCGAACGTTACCGCTTGCTGAGCTTGTTTGGTCACGTGCGTTCTCCTTTCGTCGCTATTTAAGACGCAAACTGAGGACCAAACGATTGCAAAAAGTATGTTAGGAAACGTAAACGTTTGCCGTCATACAGGTAGCCGGCGGTCAGCCTACGCGCGGTTGGCGCGATTGTGTGCAGACGCGGCTCAACTGTCTGCCATTCGGCCCTCCGTGTCGATTAACCGGCTACACTGGTTCCTTGGTTTCCTCCATACACACGCAGTTATGAAAACAACATTCTTGTTTCCCGGTCAGGGTTCGCAATACGCCGGCATGGGAAAAAGCCTCGCGGACGGCTTCCCCCCGGCCCGTAAAGTGTTTGAAGAAGCGGATGCCGCGCTCGGATTTTCACTCTCCACGCTATGCTTCGAAGGTCCGGCGGAAACACTGCAGCTTACCGAAAACACCCAGCCCGCGTTGCTCGCCGTTTCCGTCGCCGCTTTCCGCGTACTGAGCGATCGGGGCCTGAAGCCCGATTTTGTGGCAGGACACAGCCTGGGCGAATATTCGGCGTTAGTGGCCGCCGGCTCGTTGGACTTCGCCGCTGCCCTGCGGCTGGTGCGTAAGCGCGGCCAGTATATGCAGGCCGCGGTTCCAGCGGGTGTTGGCGCCATGGCGGCATTACTGAAATTGCCCGAAGGAAAGCTGGATTCCATCCTGGCGGACGCGGCCCAGGGCGAAGTTATCAGCGCGGCCAATCTCAATTCGCCGGACCAGATCGTAATCGCCGGACACGCCGGAGCCATCGGCAGGGCTATTGAACTGGCGAAAGCTGCCGGAGCAAAGCGCGCCATACTGCTGCCTGTGAGCGCTCCATTTCACTGTTCGCTAATGACGCCGGCTCAGGAAAGGCTGGCCGTGGATCTAAACGCTGTCGAGTTTCGCGAACTGGCCACGCCACTCGTAAACAACTGGCGGGCGCGCTTGATTCACACTGGAGTGGAAGCGCGCGAGGGTCTCTACCAGCAGGTCCCCAACCCGGTGCGTTGGAGCGAATCCATCCACAAACTCACATCGGAGGGCGTCACGCGATTCATCGAAGTGGGCGCTGGCGGCGTGCTGACCGGCCTCCTTCGGAACATCAACCCCAAACTGCAAGGCGCGAAATTTGGAGAAGCGCAAGACTTGGAGAAAATTAATGTGGCCATGGTCTAAAGCAGCGGTGGTCATCCCGGCGATCTGCCTCATGACCGGTTGCACGATGCCGGGAGAACACCCGGACTTCTCGAAAGTCACCGAGGATTTCGTGTACGGTTCGCTGGCGCTGACACCGGTCGCCGCTACGTCGGCCGGATACCACCAGCACAACGGCGTTCGCCTCGACGAAAGGATTGACGACATCAGCTTCGGCGGAATGCAGGAGCAGCGCAAGTTCTATTCCGATTTTCGCGATCGGCTTACGCTTATTAAACCAGAGTCGCTCTCGCCGGAAGAACGCGCCGACTATCAAATTATCCAGAACCAAATCGAGTTGGCATTGCTGGATCTGAACCAGATTAGAAGCTTCCGCCACAACCCTACCATCTGCGTTGAGCTGATCGGCAACGCGCTGTTCAATCCATTCGTCCTGGAGTATGCGCCCATCGAAACGCGCTATCGCCATATCGTCCAGCGCTTGTTCAAAGTTCCCGGCGTCATACAGAACGCAAAAGCCATGCTAGCCGATTCCCCCGCCGTGTGGACTCGAGTGGCAATGGAAGAGAACGACGGAAACATTGGTCTGATCGATAAGGCTCTTCGCGAGCATGTACCGCCGAATCTCAAATCGGATTACGAGCGCGCCGCCAAGTCGGCCCTCGACGCTCTCAAGGATTTCAATCAATACCTGAAGACGGTACTGGCGGGCCGCACAGCCGACTGGCGCTTGGGCAAAGAAAAATACGAACATAAATTCCGTTTCACGCTGATCTCTGGAAAAACGCCGGAGCAGGTGCTGTCCGAAGCCGAAGCGTCGCTTAAGGCCGTCCGCGAGGAGATGGTCAAACTTGCCGCGCCGCGATCGGTGAAGGAGGCGCTGGATAAGATCGCGCAGCAGCATGCTACTCCGGAGACGTTTATGGACCAAGCCCGCAAGGGCCTGGAAGACGCAACCAAGTTCGTGCGCGACAAACATCTGCTGACTCTGCCCGCGCGCGGCAATCTACAGGTAATCCCAACGCCCGAATTCATGCGTGGCATTTACTCCGTGGCGGGCTTCAACCAAGCTCCTGCACTGGAGCCGCAACTGGGTGCGTTTTACTGGGTGACGCCGATCCCCGCCACGTGGCCAAAAGAACGGATCGATTCGAAACTGCGCGAATACAATCTCTACGGGCTTGAGGAGATCACCATTCACGAGGCCATGCCCGGCCACTACGTTCAACTCGAAATAGCCAACGACGTGGAACCGAAGTCGCGCCGTTTGCTGCGAAATATCTACGGCAACGGCCCCTATGTGGAAGGCTGGGCGACCTACGCGCAGCAGCTCATGTCGGACGAGGGCTACCTGAATAACAGCGTCGAGTTACGGCTGACGCTCTGGAAGCAATTGCTGCGTTCGATCTCGAATGCGATTCTCGATATCAGGCTACAGACCATGGGCATGACCGATCAACAAGCGCTGGACCTGATGATCAACGACACGTTCCAGGAAAAAGAGGAGGCGAACGGCAAGTTACAACGAGCGCAACTATCGTCCTGCCAACTGCCCATGTACTTTATCGGTTGGCGCGGCTGGCTGGACGTGCGCGAAGAATACAAGAAACGCAAGGGCGCCGGTTTTAAACTGTCCGAGTTTCACGACGCTGCACTTAAAGAGAGTGCGGTTCCGCTGCCGGTGTTGGGTGAGTTGCTGCGGTAGGTATTCTGCAAGACAAGACCATTTTGTGATTTTGTTAATTGTGGGGCAGGTTGGCAACTGTTGGCAACCTGACGGCCGATTGGCAATTGGCCCGTAAGCAATTCCGGACCCCACATCAAGCGGATTGCCAATCCGCGGCAGGATGCCATCCTGCCCTACAAGCTAAAACTTCAGCACGTGCCACAGGCTTGCGAAATCGTCGGTCCATGTAATGGGGGGGCGCTGCTTCCCCGCCCAGTGCACCACCGCCCCCGCTATCTCCGACCGCTCCAGGAAGTCGCTATTGTCCGTGATGAGCACCCAGTTCGAACTGGATTCTCCTGTCTCCGCGTAGTCCAGCGAAACCAACTCCGCCGCTTTCCAGCCAAGGTGCTGCGCCAGTCCTCGCGTGACCGGTTCCAGGTTGAGTGAGCGATTTGAGATGTGCAGCAGCAGCAATCCTCCGGGCCTAATACGCCGCCGGTACAAGTCCCCACACTCGGCCGTCAACAGGTGCAGCGGAATTGCATCGCTTGAAAACGCATCTACCAGGATCACGTCGAAGTCGTTAGTCTGACCGCTGGCCAACTCCCGCTCCATTTGGACGCGCGCGTCGCCGAGAACGATTTCTGTTTTCGCCTGGGAATCCTGCAAGTACGTGAACCACTCCTTGGCGATGTCGTGGACCGCTGGGTTGATTTCGTAGAAGCGGAAAGTGTCGCCGGGCCTGCCCCAGGCCGCTAGCGTCCCAGTGCCCAGCCCTACTATCGCTACGCGCCGGCCCTGGCGTTTCAGAGCTTGCAGCACAATGCCGGCGCCGCTGTGGGGCCCATAGTAAGACGTCGGCCAATCGTGCTTCGCGCCCCGTAGATATTGGAAGCCGTGCCGGATGGTTCCGTGCGTCAACAGGCGAAATGCGCCCTTGGTATCCATGTTTTCCTTCACTCGCAAAATGCCGTAGAAGTTGCGCAGCGTCGCGGAAGTAAACTGATCCTTACCGATCACGGAAGCGGCCACCGCCGTAAGCCCTCCCAACAAGAGCGCCATCAGCGGAATGCGCACAGAGAGGTTGCCGCGGGTCCACTGCTTATACGCGCCCGTGCGTAACCATCCGGCGAAACCAAGGAAACACGCGGCCGCCAGACCGATGGGATATTCGCTGAAGCCCGAGAACACATGGGGTGCGATTAGCGCGACAAACAAGCCGCCCAATGCCCCGCCCCCTGCGATGCTGAGATAAAACGCGGTGAGATGGCCGATGGATGGCCGCGACCGCGCCAATTCCCCATGGCAGAGCATGCACGCAGCGAACAGTACTATCAAGTGCGCGACAATTTGCAGCCGTAGGGAAAGAACCACGGCAGCGGCCAGCAGTGCACAGGCTATCGGAGCTAGCAGGCCCATGGTCACTGCAAAGAACGGACGGCTGTACCAGCGGTCGCGTTCAAATGCAAGGATGAACGTGAGCAGATAAATGGATAGCGGCAAGACCCAGAGGAACGGAATGACAGCAATTTCTTGAGAAATCTGATTGGTCGACGCCAGCAGCAGCGTGGAACCGGCCGCCGCGAGTCCTACCCAGAACAGCAACGTCCACATCGCCGGCGGAGGTGATGCATCAGGCTGCGTATCGCCGACAACCTGGGCCGTTTCGCGAAACCTCCACGCCGTCCAGCCGCATAGCATGGCGAATGCAACGTAAAGGCACGACCATATCCACACCTGCGTGTTCAGCCGCAAGAACGGCTCCAGCACGAAGGGATAACTGAACAGCGCGAGAAACGATCCGAGGTTCGAAAGCGCGTAGAGCCGCCACGGCGATTCGTTGGAATGCGACAAACTGAACCAGCGTTGCAGCAGCGGACCGGTTGCGGAAAGCAACAAATACGGGCCGCCGACCGTTGCGCACAGCAGCAGCAATATCCGCCCGGAAGGATCGCTGCTGGATGCGGGCTTCCAAATATCGGAGCGCGGACCGATAGGCAGAAACAACAGCGATCCCGCCAGCAATACAAGATGGATCGAAACTTGGAGCCGGACGCTGCGCAGCGATCCCAGCCAATGCGCGTAGGCGTATCCGGCCAGCAGCAGCATCTGGAAAAACAACATGCAGTTCGTCCAGACCGCCGGACCGCCTCCGAACCACGGCAAAACGAACCGGCCCATCATGGGCTGGACCTGGAACAACAAAAAAGCGCTGAGAAAAATGGCCGGGGAGAAACGGAGCAGACCCGAACGCGGCGTCATCAAAACTTCGGCTCGCGCGTTCCTTGCCGCACCGTCGCGCTCAGCGTGCCCACTCCATCGACACGCGCGCGCACCCGGTCGCCCGCACGGATTCGCGCTCCTTTCGGGCAGCCCGTCGAAATCAGGTCGCCCGGATGCAGCGTCATAAAATCGCTGTGATAACGAACCAGCTCGAAGGGCCGGGTGCGCATATTGCGAACGAAGTCGCGTGAACAGATCGAGTGGTTGTGTTCGGTAATCACCTCCAGCAAATCTACATCGGGAATCTCGTCCGCGGTCACCACTACCGGACCAAAGCTGAAGAAAGTGTCGATGCTCTTAGCGCGCGTCAGATAGCGTGGATTCTTCCGAAGGACGTCGAGAGCGGTGAGATCCAGCGTCGTTGTATATCCGAAGATCACATCTTTCACGTTCTCCGCTGGTACGAAGCGGCAAGTGCGGCCCACGATCACGCCCAGTTCACCTTCGGCGTCGACGTCGTCAGAAACATCGGCAGGCGGCAGCACAATGTCCGTCTCGGGTTGAAACATGCAGGATGCCGGCTTCATGAAACTGGCCGGCTCCTCCGGTTGCACGGCCTGAATGTCGTCGGCATGGGAACGATAGTTGAGGCCGATGCACCAGATCTTCGGTGGCGTGTCGTAAGGAACCAGCGGAATAATTTCCACCAGCGGGATCGCCGGAACTTCGTCGATGCCGGTCAATTGGGAAGATGCGTCCTGCTGGATGATCGACAGCAGATCATTGGGGATCTTTGTGCCGAGGCGGGCGTTGATCTCTGCCACCGCAACCACTCCTCGATCGTTTAGGACGCCGGTATGAATCTGGCTGGCGTGCCGGAAGCGAATGAGTTTCATTTGGGTTTCTTGGAGGCCACGGTGGCCGCGATGTCGACGGCGTCACTGAACAGGCCGTACGCCGTTTGTTCGACACCGGCCTTGATCACCAGGCTGCCCACGGTTCCCATCAAGTCAGTGTGGATCAGCAACAAGTTCGAAGTTCCTTCAATCGACGCCAGGAGATCGTTCTCATTTATCACCTCGCCTCTCACCCGCGTCCGGACGCCGGACGAACCAATTCGCGCGCGGCTTACCAACGACACGGTCTTACGCGACTTCTTCAATTCCAGCATGCGCTCGGGAGTAAGGCGTCCAATGCCGCGGCGATCCACGTCCTGCGGCGTGATGCGTGCATCCATTAGAACACTAGCGAGCAGGGCTGTTTTCGCGGCGGCGTCCCAACCGTCGATATCGTAGCTGGCGTCGGCTTCGGTGATGCCCAGGCGGCGGGCCTCCTCGATGCCATCCTTCATAGACTTTCCTTCCCGCATGGCTTCGATAACTATCTTCGAAGTGGAGTTCAAGATGCCCGTGAAACCCAACACTTTTGCGCCAGGTAAATTCTTTCGCACCATGTTGAACACCGGCGCGCCGTCCATTACAGTGGATTCGAATCGAAACTCGACGCCGCTCTGCTTCGCTTCGTCGCGAAGCGCCGCATAAGCGTGCGCGATAGGACCTTTGTTGGCGGTAACCACGTGCCGGCGCCGGGCGAATGCCGAACGGATGTGCGACAGCGCGGGCTCGCCCGTGGCGGGATTTAGCGTGGTTATCTCCGCCACCACCTCGCATTTCGCTCGATCCAGAAATTCATCCACTGACGCTGCCGCCGGCCCGAATTCCGGAGCAGGCGGCAGCCCCGCGTCATCGTAGGCGGTACCATGCCGCGCGGTGTGAATTCCCACGATTCGAAATGGATAGCGTTCGCGCTGCGTCTTCAATAACTGTGCAAGCGCGCGGCCGACGTTGCCGTATCCGATGAGAGCGATCCGCAAGAGTTCATTTTATCCTCGATAGGACGCTCTGCCGCAATCCGGCAAGCTGAACGCTCCCTCACGGTCGCGGTTCTGTACGCCCCGCTAGAATTCCAGCTTCTCTATCAACGCATTCAAATTCGCTTGCAGTGCCGTCTTCTGTTTTTGTAATTCGCTTTCCTTGTCGCGCATCGCCGCCAATTGAGTTTCCTGTGTGGCCAGCGCACGGGCGTAACGCTGAACCTGGTCCTGCTGGCCGCTCACCTGATTCAGGCTCTGCAGGTTCTGCCGCACGCGCTCCTGATCGCGGAACAGATTGTTGATGTCCGTTTCGAGCTGGTGAATTTGGCTGTCGGCATCCACAATCTGGCGCTTCAGATCGATGACCTGCTGTAGCTGCCGCCGTCCGGCATCCGTCAAAGCTTTGTTCTGGACGTAGCTAAGAAGCACATCCGGCTGAAGACTGGACACGGCATTGGTAGTGTCATAGACGCGCTCTTCGGTGACAGGAAATTTCTCCGTCGAATCCGGCCCCAGCTTCACTTCAAAGCGATATGCGTTAACGGTGGTTTCCGCCGGCTTCATGTTCAGCAGCTTGTATTCGGGGCGCTGCGCGTGCTCGATGATCAACGTCTTCGCTCTCTGATCCACGTTGCGAATCGTGAAAGTCTTGATTTCGTCCATGGCCGTCCGCGCGGTCAGCATGCCGCGATTGACGTGGATTTCGCGCACGACACCGCGGCTGGAATCGAACTTCGTGGTTACCCGCGTTCCCAGATCCACCGCATAGCTGATTAACCGTTTGTCGCCCATCTTCAGCGTCGTCATCAACGCTTCGCCTCCGTAGCTGGCAGCGTCGAAGACCGTGATGGGACCGCCGTCGAGGGTCTTGCCAGTTGAATTGGTAAGCTCCGCGGCGCTCATCGGATGTTCGCCATAGTTCTCGGAATAAATCAAGAGCTTGCGCGATCCGATTTTCTGCTGCAGGAACGGAAGCATCACGGATTCATCCTTCTTCACCGTGATCGCCGCGCCAAAGCGGTACTCGAATAGTTCGCCAAGGTCCGCGGATGCGACGTTCACCGCCACGCTGGATGTGCTGTCCGCCCGGAATGCGGACACTCCACCGCTGCCCGCTTGCAGCCTTCCAATCTGCGCTCGCGGCATTGGCGGAGGCGCAGCAGCCGCAAAGTTCACCTTGGCCTCTTCTCTCGCCATGCCGCCTTCATACACCACCGGCGCCGCCGCGCGGTCCTCCGGCAGATCCACCGTCTGCCGCGCCACGTATTTCGGTTCGTAGAGCGAACTGATAAACGACACTGGCCGCCCGGACACCACGGCCAGCCGCACATTCGTCCAATCCTCACCGGAGGTGTTGTCGATGATGGCCCAGCCTTCCAGCATGGGCTCGCTCTTGTCGTTGAAGATCAGCCGGTAGCTCGATTTCCAGACCGGCATCGGCACCATGTAGCTGGCTGCGATGTTACGTTCCTTGGCGTCGGAAGAATCGATGTAGACGCTGCGCTTGTCTTTCGAACGCGACTGCTTGACAGCCAGTAAATAATCCTTCAACTGCAGTTGCAGCGCCGAATCCGCGAAGCGAATCGAGTTCGCGGCCGCCAGGTCGAAGGTCCGCAGCTCGCCGGAATCGAGCATCAACACCAGTTGCTCGCGCTCAGCCCGCTTATCGTCGCCGGCGACTATCCGGCCGCTGACAATGGTTCCGTTGGCGGTCTCTGCTCCATATTTGATTTCTATTTTCGCGCCCTTCATCTGGTCCAGAAACAGGCTCAATGGCGCCTGATCGCCGATCTTGAACGGAAACGCCGCGAGCTTTTGATCCAGCGGCTCGCTCGAATCGTAGCGCAGCCCGGTCACCTTTCCGCCGTTGCGATCTTCGAGCGTCAAGGACTTCAGGACATCGTTCATCTCCGACGCCTTGAAATCCAAGTGCGCCGATTCGCCCGGCCGCAGCGTCCCGGCGCGCTCGAAATATCCCACGCCGCTCTTGTACAGAATCACTTCGCGGATGGGAATATCGGCGGCCATCGCGGCCGCCATGAACACGGCGGTCAATGGCAGGTATCTTCTCATAGTGCTCCTCACTGGAGAATGTCCGGCCGGCCAGGATCCTTTCAGGGGAACCGCTCTAAGATCCACACAGGCAAGAATGCCTGTGGCTGGAGTTTAGACATTCTACACTTTTCATGTTACGCCGCGACCGTTTTGTAATCTTGTTCAACCTGGCACATAGTAATTGTGGGGCAGGTTGGCAACAGTTGGCAACCTGCCCGTAAGTAATTCCAGATCCAACACCAGGCGGATTACCAATCCGCCGCAGGATGCCATCCTGCCCCACATAAGAATGTCCAAACTCCAGACACAGGGCTACAGGATTCATTCTCCCATCACTTTGATAATGACGCGTTTGGGGCGCTGTCCGTCGAACTCGGCATAGTAAACCTGCTGCCATGGACCGAAGTCCAGGCGCCCACTCGTTACCGGCACGATGACCTGATGATGCACTATCAGGCTCTTGAGATGCGAGTCGCCATTCGTTTCTCCGGTGCGATGATGCCGGTAATCCTCGCGATAGGGGGCCAGCTTTTCAAGCCATTCATCGATGTCGGCCAGCAGCCCGG
>CATPCJ010000241.1 GCA_955652915.1 uncultured Bryobacteraceae bacterium | reverse complement strand
CGGTTGATGGCGGCGCTTGCGGGAGCCTTCGGGCTGCTGGCGGGATCGCTGGCGGTCCTGGGTCTGTATGGCGTGATCGCGTATATGGTGGCGCGGCGGCGAAACGAGATTGGAGTCCGCATCGCGTTGGGCGCAAGCCGCGGACGGGTCATTGGATTGGTGTTGCGAGAGGCGGTTCTGCTGCTGGCGATCGGGCTTGCGCTAGGAATCGCGTTGGCTGCGTGGGCTGGCCAGGCGGCTGCATCACTGCTCTATGGATTGAAGCCGCGAGACCCGCTGACGTTGGGCGGGGCGGTCGCCCTTCTGGCGATAGTAGCGTTGTTCGCGAGTTATGGTCCCGCGTGGCGAGCGTCCCGGCTGGAGCCTATGGAGGCGCTGCGGGATGAGTGATGTGGCACAGGCATTCTTGCCTGTGTGGATCTTAGACCGATTTTTTCCCAGCTTCCAGGCTCAGACCGCGAATCAGGGGGCCCCCAGCCTCGATGCGGATAGCTGGCCTGTCTCACGCTAGCGTAGTGTCCAGGAGTTAACTGCACAAAGCTGGTTGGCAGCTTGTGTTGGCGCAGACGATCGCCTTTTGTCGTCTGCGTTGCTCGGCAGCAGGCAGGCCGCGGAGAACGAAAGCCTGCCTCACGCCAGACTCAAGGAAAGGAGCACCGCCATGAAGATGTTTGTATTAGCGTTTGTCGCGTCGTGTGCCTCCATGGTTCCTGCATTCAGCCAAAGCAACGACTGCGATACGTTGGACAAGTGTCGAGCGGCGATTAAAGTGAACCCCGCAAATCTCTGGCACACTATCGACTGGGTGAAATTTTCTTCGGAAGCGAGAACTATCAGTCAGCCGCTAACGAGTTCCGCGAAGCGCTCGTCCGCAACCTGGATCCCCAGTGGACCGAAGTGTGGCCGCACATCAATCTCGGCAAGATCTACGACATCAAGGCGCGGCGCAACCGCGCCCTAAATGAATATCGTCTGGCGCAACAGACCAACGACAATACGAGAGGTGCGCGGGACGAAGCAGCCAAATACACTGAGTCGCCCTTCAAGCGCCCATCGAACTGAATCCTCAACGCACATTTCACTACCCCTTAACGGGTGTGCGACACAAAAGTGAAGCAGTATAGCGTCCAATCCCCTCTTGCCAACGGCCGCGGCTCTGCCTGACGTACTCCTACGCTAGGATTCTCTCGATTGGCCAACATTTCCGTCAATCTTTCACTTCCCTGTCGCGCGCCTCCCGTTAACAACTTGTTCACGATGCACTGTGCCACAATTGAGATCTCAGGGACTAATTCATGCTTGTTGTGATGCAAGAGGGGGCCGCTGAGTCCCACATCCAAAAGGTAATCGATCGGCTGGTGTCGATGGGCTTCATCGTCCATCGCTCATCGGGCGTCCTGCACACGGTTCTGGGCGGCGTTGGACCCGTCAACGATTTCGACCCGATAGAGTTCGAAGTCATGGCGGGCGTCAAGGAATGCCACCGCATTGTCTCGCCGTACAAATTGGCAAGCCGGCACTTCAGGCCCGGCGGCACCGTGATCAAAATCGGCGATGTCGAGATCGGCGGCAGCCAGGTGATTGTGATGGCGGGACCGTGCAGCGTCGAGAATCGCGACCAGATCGAGCAGGCCGCGGAGGCGGTGGCGGGCGACGGCGCCAAAGTCATCCGCGGCGGAGCATTCAAGCCCCGCTCGTCGCCCTACAGTTTCCAGGGATTGGGCGAAGATGGATTGCGTATGCTGCGCGAAGCGGCCGACCGCCATGGATTACTCGTGGTTAGCGAAGTGATGGAGCAGGCCCAGATCCCGTTGCTGCTGAATTACGCCGACATCCTGCAGGTGGGCGCGCGCAATATGCAGAACTACAATCTGCTCCGGCAGCTCGGAGAAGTGCGCAAACCGATCTTGCTGAAGCGCGGCATCTCCGCGACCATCGAAGAACTTCTGTTGAGCGCCGAGTACATCATGTCCGGCGGCAACTACGACGTGATGCTGTGTGAGCGCGGAATTCGAACATTCGAAACTTCCACTCGCAACACCATGGATATTTCCGCGATTCCCGTGGTGAAGTCCCTGTCGCATCTGCCGATCATCGCCGATCCGTCGCATGGCACCGGGCGCCGCGACAAGGTTCTGCCCATGGCGCGCGCGGCGGTTGCGGCGGGAGCCGACGGCTTGCTGATTGAAGTGCACCACGATCCCGATCGGGCCTTGAGCGATGGCGCGCAATCGCTGCACCCGGCGCAATTCACCGAATTGATGGGCCAGTTGCGGACCATCGCCAAGGCTGTGGACCGCTCTATTTAAGGGCCAATCCAATGAACACGGTTGCGATCTTTGGAGTGGGCTTGATCGGCGGATCGTTTGCGTTGGCGCTCCGCAAGGCAGGCTTTTCCGGACGCATCGTCGGCGTCAGCTCTCCCGGCACAATTCGCCGCGCTTTGGAATTGGGCGTCATCGACGAAGGCCGCGCCGCCCGCGACGCGGCCGCTGAAGCGGACCTGATTTATCTTTCGCAACCGATTCTTCAGATTGCGGATTCACTCGCCGAATTAAACGGCTGGGTTCGACCCGAGGCGTTGATTACGGACGCGGGCAGTACCAAGACCCTGATTGCCGATCGCGCCGCCACGGCCATTTCACGCTGCCAGTTTTTAGGCGGCCACCCCATGGCGGGACGCGAAAGACGGGGCGTGGAGGCCGCCGAAGCGCATCTGTTTCAGGGACGCCCTTACGTTCTAACCCCGCGCTCCGAAGCGGCGCTGCATACTCCATTGGCGCGCGAGTTCGCCAACTGGATCCGAAGAATCGGCGCTTGCGCCATCATCTTGAGCCCGGAAGAGCACGACCGGATCGTGGCGTTCACTTCCCATCTTCCGCAGCTCGTCTCCACGGCGTTAGCGGCTATGCTGGCGGACCGAACCGAGCCAAAGTCGGGGGTTTTCGGGCCGGCGCTGGCCGATAGTACCAGGCTGGCACTCAGTTCCTTTGACATTTGGGGCGACATTCTAGCAAGCAACAAAGACCCCATCCGTGAAGCACTTAGACACTATATTGCGACGCTGCAGGAGTTTTCGAAGGTATTGGAAACACAGTCAATGCGGAATCATTTCGAGAGTGGGGCGCGGTTTGCCGGCCAGTTGAGGGAACCCCACTAAGTCCGACCCCAATTTTTTTGGTGTAATTAGCTTGACATTAGGACTATAATGACAGGACCGATGGAATCGCAACTTTCGACGCTGGCCGCCGTCGTGCGGACGGACTTGATTAACCTGGACGGAGTTACCAGGTTTACCCCCAACCGGCGGTTTGCCACTGTCTACTCGGAGGGCAGCCCGTCAGACACAATTTTCTTCGTTGAATCGGGCCTGGTCAAGGTCTACAAGCGCGGCGCGGACAACAAGGAAATCATCATACAGATCGTAGCCGCCGGCGAGCTGTTCGGCGAGCAGGCGTTGGGAACGGAACCGAGCCGTACCATCGCCGCGGAGGTCTTGCAGGAAGGCATCATTTACGTTATCCCCCGCGATATATTCTTGCGTGTTTGCGAAACCCGTCCGGATCTGTGGCGCGAAATTTCCACTTTGCTGACTGTGCGCAAGGGGCAATTGGAAAAGAAAATAGAATTGCTGTGCTTGCACGACGTCGAATACCGCATTCTTTATTACATGGCGGAACTCGCGGGAACATTTGGCGCAAGGCCGAATGGCGCCGAATACTGCATACCGCTTTCACAAGGGGAGCTAGCCAGCTTGATCGGCGCCACCCGGGAAACAACGTCAACCACGCTGAATTCGCTGGCGCGGCGCGGGATCATTCGATTGGGACGCCGTCAACTGATCGTGCCCTCCATCGATGGCTTGCTGGCGGCCGCCCATCAGCGGGCACACGCCGCGAATTCCTAGCGCCGGGAAGCCAAACCAACAAAATTGTGGCACAGGCATTCTTGCCTGTGTGGATCTTAGACCCAATTACCGCGTTCCGATCGACACCAACGCCGAGTTGCTCGCTACACCACCTATCGCGATCGACAACGGGCGCTCGCCGGGTGACGCATTCGGAACCAAAATGTTTGCTTGCCCTAAGCCCACAAATCCTGGCGCCAGACCCAGGAAAGATATAGTCGCGGGCAGACCCCCGATGAACGCCGAGCGCGGTAACGTCGCATTCGCAAGCGGCGACAATGGCGCCGCGGCCCCATCGGCCGGCGTGTTGTCCAGCGGGCCGATCCCCGTCATGTAAACGGTCAGGTAAGATCCTGGAGCGATGGGCGCCGCCGGTGCGTTTAACGAGAAATCGCCGTTTTGCGCTACAGCGTGATTATTGCCGTACACCAGAATGCCGGGCGCGGCGGGCTTCACCTGCACCCATGCGATGGAGCTCGGCAGCCGATTCGCCGTGATCGAGACCGTGGCCAACCCCGGCTGCGTCGCGAACGGAACCTGGAAATTCACTTGCAGCGGACTCACGTAGTATGCGGGCGCCGGCACGCCATTCACTAAAACGGTTGCGGCGCCAAGAGTCACCGGAAGCGGCGTCAGCGCGGCCGAAGCAGTCTCCGGAGCGAGCATCGTTCCGTAGATCGACGCGTACGAACCCGGTGAGATCGCGCTTCCTCCCGAAGCGCCATTCACAACGCCTCCGTAATTTATCTCCGGTAAGGCGGTGGGCGTGAGTTGGAAGCTCCAATTCGCAAGCCCGCGCGTGCTAATGGCGAATGGTCTCGCGGAAACCTTCGTGAAACCGATGTGCGACGGGACCTCACCTTTTTCTTCGGCGCGGCGCACGAAATAACTGAAGAAAGCCATGGCGTCGTCATCCAGCAATTTGTCGCGCGTCATCAGGATGGTGGCCAACCGGAACTGCTTCTTTGAATTACCGTTGTCCGGCGCGCGAGCTCCCGCGGCGTTGATCACATCCTGAACCGTGAGCGTCGTAAACGGTCCCATATAAATCCTGCCGTCGCAATGCGTCATCACAAACGCCGCCTGCGTCGGATCGCTGATGACGATGTTCTCTCCCACTTGTCCAGGCGCGAGCAAACCCATCAGGTACAAATCGAGATCCGCGAACACCGGCGCCGCGTTATTTGGCGTGAGCTTGATGCCGCCGCTATCCTTGGACAGAAGGCATGGAAAATTGCCGCCCTCATTCGTGGGAGGAATCGAAAAACCCATGGTGCCACTGGCCATCGTCGAAATCGGCCAATGCGGCACGCCCGAAGCCAGTGGCGCGAAGTTCAGATAGTTAATCCACTGGTGCCCGAACTCATGCTGATTGCCCGCTTCGGCCCCGTCCAGGAATGCCACGCTGGGAAAACGAGTGATGCCGATGAGCGTGCCTTTGCTGGAATACGCGGCGCTGTTATCGCTCTGGGCAAGTCCAATTCCCCGGGTGGTGTTTTTAACGATGGAGTGATCGCGGTTCTGGAAAAACGAGGGCGATGCCCAAACAATATTCAGAACGTCGTAGTCGTCGCCGAAGCGCTGGTAGAATTTCTGCGTGGCGCTGCCAAAGCCGCCCAGCGTGGCCGATGTCGACGCGGGAAAAGCCTCCGGCGCGAGGATGTTCACCACATACGCCGTGTGGCGCATCGTGGAACTATCTTCAAGGATAGGCATGCGCGGGATATCGGGTGCGGCCACCGGAAGAAACATGTTGTAACGCACCGCGACCATCGTCCCGGTCCAAACTTTCATGAAGCCGAGGAACGGGCGGAACACATCGTCGGGGGCCATGATCAGATTCGCCAGCGGCACGTTGATGCTGTAGATTCTATCGCCCGCGACTTTGTCCGGAGAAACTCCATCGTCGCGCAGATCCAAAGCACAATGGGCCAAGCAGCGCGGTGAGTAACCATTTCATGCTCCTTCAGTATACGTTTAGGGAACTTCACGCGAGTAGTTTGCGTCTTCATTCACTTATGAGTTGGCGAGATCAATTTGCAAAGCCCACTGGTGTCATGGGCAAACTGGCCGGTCACGTGATGGCCATGAAAAACGGCCACCGGAGCACCTGGGTGTTTTCATTGCTGGACTTGAAACCGGCCGATCGCGTGCTCGAAATCGGCTTTGGTTCCGGAACCGATATTGCCCGCGCCAGTAACACTGTGGCATTTGTGGCCGGCATCGATCATTCCGAGGTCATGCTGCGGCAAGCCTGCCGCCGCAATGCACACGCGATCAGCGCGGGCCGTGTGGAATTGCGTCTTGGAAGCGCCGCTCAACTTCCGTATCCGGACGGCCATTTCGACAAAGTATTCGCGATAAACTCCGCGCAGTTTTGGAAAGATTCG
>CATPCJ010000240.1 GCA_955652915.1 uncultured Bryobacteraceae bacterium | reverse complement strand
ATGGGCGCCAGGGCTTTTTGGGCGACCAGATCGACGACCGAGATCGTTTTACCGCCGCCGCCGTAATTTGAGATATACGCGATTTTGCCGTCGTCTGAAACAGAAACTTCGTGCGGATCGTTACCAGCGGGCACCCGCGCGACGATTTCCAAACTAACCGGGTCTACAATGACTAAAGTGTTTTGCGCCTTTTCCAGGACCAGCACCGCATTTGCCGGCGTGCTCGCCGAGTGAAGCGACGCCGCAGCAATTAACAACAGGAGGAGTGAACGCAGTTTCATCCGGGATCTCCTTGTGGCTTCAGCCACGGTTCATTGTACATTCAGCCGGTGACGTGACGCGGACACTCGTGTCTGCGGCCTCGAGACTCGTCTCGAGGCTCTTGCTCCCGGAGCATCGAGAAGTCTCGATGCAGCAGACTGAAGTCCGCGCCACGTTACTCGCCGCCGATTGATATGCTGGATCGAATGAAAATCACCGCGTCCCTCGCCCTCACGGCCTGCTGCCTCACCCCGCTCATCCATGCCGCCGACCGCCATCCCGTCGATTGGTCCAAGCTCGAATCCGAAACAATGGACCACTACATTTCCATACTGCGGATCGATACCAGCAATCCGCCCGGCGATGAAACCAAGGCCGTCAATTACCTCAAGCCGATTCTGGACAGCGCCGGCATTCAAACGGAAGTTTTCGCGCTCGATCCCAAACGCGCCAATCTGGTGGCGCGCATCAAAGGCAATGGTTCCAAGCGCCCCATCATCATCATGGGCCACACCGACGTTGTAGGCGTGCAACGCGATAAATGGCCGCTGGATCCTTTCGCCGCCATCCGCAAAGACGGCTACGTGTGGGGACGCGGTTCGTCCGACGACAAATCGCACGTAGTGTCCAGCCTCATGACCATGCTGCTGCTGAAGCGCCTCCATGTGCCGCTGGATCGCGACGTGATTTTCATCGCCGAAGCGGGCGAAGAGGGCACGTCCGGCGTTGGCATCGGTTTTCTAGTCGACCAGCATTGGGACGCCATCGCCGCTGAATACGCGCTCGCCGAAGGCGGCCACATTTCCGCGCGCCACGGAAAAGTTCGCTACGTCGAGATCGCCACCACGGAAAAGAGCCCGCGCACAACGCGTCTGGTGGCGCATGGAACGGCCGGCCATGGGTCGCGCCCGCGGCTGGATAATCCCGTGCTGCACCTCGCCTCGGCCGTATCCAAATTTCAGACCTGGCAACCCGCCATGCGTTTGAGCGACACCACGCGCGCGTACTTCGAGCGGCTCGCGACCATCAGTCCGCCGGATCAAGCCTATCGCTACAACCACATCGCGGATTCCGCGAAGACAGCCGAGATCCAGCGCTACCTCGCCGAAAAAGAGCCCGGTAATTATTCGGTCCTGCGAACATCCATCGTTCCCACTATTCTCCAGGGCGGCTTCCGCTCCAACGTGATTCCGTCGCAAGCCGAAGCCACACTGGATATTCGCGCTCTGCCCGACGAAGACATGGACCGGCTCTACGAAGAAATGCGCCGCGTCATAGCCGACCCTGCCGTCGAAATCGTGCCCAGTAGTTCCCACAATCGCCCCGTTAGCCCGCCGTCACGCATCGATAGTGAAATGTTCCGCGCTCTCGAGCGTACGCAAAAAAGCATGTTCCCCACAGCCATCACGATTCCCGCCATGCTGACCGGCGCCACGGACAATGCCCAATTGCGCACTAAAGGCGTGCAGGCCTACGGGTTCGGCCCCATAGTCGACGACAGCGAGTCCGAGTTGCACGGCGCGCATTCCGATCAGGAACGAATGCTGGAAACTTCCATCCATAAAATGGTCCAATATCTCTGGTACACAGTGCTCGACATCGCCGCCACCAAGTAGGACAGGCCTCCTGGCCTGTCTTTGCGCCCGGCTCCTCAACCGGCCTGTCAAAACATTCCAGTATCAGCGAGCACTAACATGCGCCAACAATTCTAGAATGAAGTAGCATGCCATCCGCGCCGACCGCCGTGTGTTGCTTAGCTCTTCTCACGGCGACCTGGCTTTCCGCTCAAGACGCGCCCCTCTCCCCCGCCTACGATCATTTTTATAATCTCGAATACGACGAAGCCATCGCGGACTTCACCAGCGCAACCGATCAAAATCCCAGCAACCCGTCCGCCTGGAACCACCTCGCCCAAGCGATCCTATTCCGCGCCATGTACCGCTCTGGCGCTCTCGAGAGCGAGATGGTGAGCGGATCGAATCCGTTTTTGCGCCGCGCCAAAGTGCGTATCACTCCCGCCGACGATATAAGCTTCTTCGACGCAATCGATAAGGCCATGCTGCTCTCCCAAGCTCGCCTGAGAGAAAATCCCGACGACCCCGCCGGCCTGGGACCGCTCGGCGTCGCTTACGCTCTTCGCGGCAACTATAATTTCCTGGTTCGCAAAGCCTGGGTGGATGCGCTGCATGACGCAACCGACGCGCGCAAAGCCCACAAACGTCTGTGCGATCTCGAGCCCGGCAACATTGACGCGCAGTTGATTCCCGCCACCTACGACTACGTCACCGGCAGTCTGCCCCTGGGTTATCGCATTCTGGGATTCGTCGCCGGCTACCATGGCGATCGCAATCGAGGAATTCGCGCGCTGCAATCTGTCGCGCAAAACGGCCGCTCCAGCCGTGCCGACGCCGAAACAATTCTGGCAGCGATCTATCGCCGCGAACGCCGCGCGCAGGACGCAATTCCCCTGCTGGACGATCTCATCCGCCGCTTTCCGCGCAACTACCTGCTGCGTTTTGAACTAGTCCAGATGCAGAGCGACCTGGGTAACAAGTCGCAAGCGCTGGCCGAAGTCGATCGCGTTTGGGAACTGCAACGCGCTGCCGCTCCGGGCTACCAGGACCTGCCGCCGGAAAAAATAGATTATCTCCAAGGCAACCTGCTGTTCTGGTACGACGAT
>CATPCJ010000239.1 GCA_955652915.1 uncultured Bryobacteraceae bacterium | reverse complement strand
TGTAAAAGAACACGTCGCAAGAGTGGACAATTCCCTTGTGTAAATCGACGGAGCCATGGCGGGCGTCACATTTGAAGGGATGCCCGTAAAATGTCGCTCCTCCCTGGCAATTGACCACGAAGCGATCGTCGATAACGCCGGTTTCGAGACCGGCCAGCGACATGAGCGGCTTGAACGTCGATCCCGGCGCGAGTTGCGCCTGCACGGCGCGATTCATCAAAGGATGGTCGGGATTTTCTGTCAGAGATTTCCAATCCTTGGTCCGTATCCGGCCGGCGAACAGATTGGGATCGAAAGCCGGACGGCTCACCATGGCCAATACTTCGCCGTTACGCGGGTCGAGCGCTACCACGGCGCCGCGGCGATTCTCCATGGCAAGTTCCGCGACCGCCTGCAGATCGAGGTCGATGCTGAGCTGGAGATTCTTGCCGGAAATCGCTTCCTTGTCATCCTCGAGAACGCGACGCTCGTTTCCGAAACTATCCACTTCCACGCGGCGCTGTCCGTCAACCCCCATGAGAATATCGTTGTACTGGCGCTCCAGCCCGTCCTTGCCGATTACATCGCCCTGATGAAAGTTCGCGAATTCGGGCGAGTTCAGCTCGGTCTCGCTCACTTCGCCAACGAACCCGATGGTGTGCGCCGCCAAGCCGTCTTTGGGGTAGAGACGCCGCTGGACGTGAATGACTTCGAGTTCCGGGAAAGTATCCGGGTCCTTGTGCGACTCGACGAACGCCAGCTCGGCCGGGGTGAGCTCGTCGCGGATCATGATCGGCTCATATTGCGGCGCGCCGCGCGATTGGAAGCGCTTCACGCGCGCGACCAACGCGTCATAATCCAGGCTCAATCCTTCGGCGATAGGTTTGAGATGCTCCATCTTCAGGTTCTCGCGCGATAGAAACAAGCTGAAGGAGGAATGGTTGTCGACGATGACGCGGCCGTCACGATCCAGAATCTTGCCGCGCGGCGCGAGCACGGGGATGGACTTGATGCTGTTCTGCAAGGCCCGTTCCTGATACATCTCCGGATTGCGAATCTGCAAATCCCAAAAACCAGTAAGCAGAAACAGGAAGACGCCCATCATGGCGTATTGAAAGAATGCAATTTTCCCGGACGCGAACTTGGTGTCGTCGCGCAGAGCTTTGGTGCGTGAGAGCTCGTCTTCGGGATCGGTGGGCGGATGCAAAATACTTCGATTCCCGGTACTAACCGGCTACCTTTAGTTTATCCAATATGCGGAACAGAGGCAGGGCCACCGCGGCATTCAGCAGCCCAAAAAGTAGGGTTTGCTGAAAGTCAAAGAGCAGGGTGTCGCCCAGCAGGGCGCGCTGCAGCACCCAGTAGAAGAACTGATGGAAGAAGTAAAAAAAGAAACTGAGGATGAAGGTGACCAGCGGATTTTCCACGTCAAAGCGCATGCTGACAGACGCGGCAAAGTAACCTACCAGCGTTTTCACGATCCCAAACATTCCGATGGGTTGATGCGAAAGCGAGTCCTGGACCAACCCGATGGACATTCCATAAAAGACGGCGGCGATGGGGCCTCTGCTCGCCAAAGCGTAATGAACCGTGATCAATAGCGGCAGCTCGAGATAGGAAAGAAACGAGAGAAATCGCGGAACGTAGACCTGGAACAGAATGGCAATCAGCGGAATGATGATCAGCCAGATAAGCCGGAAACGATCGTTCGCGTCCTTGCGCGGCGAGGTCAGAAGGCGTTCTGTGAACTCGGTCATGCTCCGGCCTCAATCATGATTCCCGGGATTCGGCTGGCGTATCACCGGAGGCTTGGGCGCGGGCTTTTCAGATTTTGGAGGTGGCGGAGTTGCATCCGGATCGGCATCGGTGGGATCGGTGATCAAAATGGGCGCGGTAGGCCGAGGCCTGGTCTTGGGAGGCGCGCTGGCTGAAACCGGTTCGGTTGCCGGGGGTTTTGAAGCGGGCGGTTTTATCGCGGAAGTAGCGCCAGGGTTAGCAGCCGTGCCCGGTTGCGGATTCAAAGGCGGCTTTCCGGTTTGTGCCGCTCCTGTGTTGGCGGTTGCGCCGGGCTGTGCATTTGGAACAACAGGCTTAGGTGTAAGCGGAGGCGGTGTCGAGCCGCGAATTCCCTGAATCTTAGTGAAGTCCGGCGGCTTCGATCCTGGAGTGCCTTCTCCGAACACATGATTCTGCGCCGCCCCCGCTTGCTTATATTGTTCGCGCAGCCTGTCGGCGTCGGTGACCAGGACCGAAGGCTGGCCTCCCTCGGCTTGCGGTGTTTGAGCAGAGGCGTCCGTGGGAGCCGCCAGAATCTTGTATCCCGGGGCGGCTGACGCTGCATCGGGAATCGGCTGATGCACGCCCTGCAAAACGATTAGCACCTCTTCGGCGCCGCCTTGCAGGCCGCTTGGATTGACGTAAATCTCCTTGAAAGTTTTCCCCGTGCGGACCACGGTTACCTGGCCGACTGGAAAGCCTTTCGGAAAAATGCGATCGTCGCCGGAAGTGTAGAACCACTCGCCCACATCCAGTTTTTCCTCATTCTGAACGTAGTCTACCTGGCACTGGCCGTGGCCGACCCCTTTTAGCGTGCCGCGCACGTGGTTCTTTTCCGAGACCACGCCGGCCGCGAAATTGCCATCGGTGATCAGCATCACCAAGGAAGCGGTGGGATACGCGTCCACCACTTTGCCCACGATACCATCCGGGGTCACGACGGCCATTCCGTTTTCCACCGCGCTGGCGGCGCCACGATCCACAAACACCACCTTGGAGTTCGCGCCGGTACCGTTTCCAATGACGCGCGCAGCCAGGAACTTGGATGGCGACCGGGATTGAAACACGCTCAACGCCCGCGCCCGGTCCGCGGTGGACAATTCGGATTTCAGATACTGATTGTCGAGCTTCAACTGGCCATTTTCTTGCTTCAGCTTCTCGTTTTGGCTGCGAACATTCAGCAATACGAAGTAATCCGCCACGTAGCCCCAGGTATGCCGCCGGATGAACTCGAGCGATGCCTCAACCGGCGTGACGGCGGTTACGGCCCAAACGCGCAGCATGGGCACATCCTTGTTGCTCTTCACCTGGTAAGCAATCAGCAACAACTGCGCCACGATAACGATCAGAAGGACCGACAGGTTGCGGTAGCGGCTGAGGAAAAAATCCATATCAAGTAACCTGCCCCTGGAAGCTTGGACATTCTACTTTTCATGTGGGGCAGATTGTCAATCTGCCGCCGATTGGTAATCGGCCCGTACGGTAACCCTTCCCAATCGACCGGCCGATTACCAATCGGCCGCAGGTTACCAACCTGCGCCACCAATCTACTCGATGGCGACTCTGCGGAGCAGCTTGAAATCGGTCAACATCTTGCCGGTCCCCAGGACCACGCTGGCCAGTGGATCCTCGGCAATCGATACGGGCAATCCGGTCTCTTCGCGTATCCGTCTATCTAAATTCTTCAACAGTGCGCCGCCTCCCGTCAAAACGATTCCGCGGTCGCTGATGTCGGCGCTCAGCTCTGGCGGCGTTCGTTCCAAGGCCACCCGGATGGCGTTCATAATGGTGGCAACGCATTCCGACAACGCCTCGCGAATCTCGCTGTCGTCGATCGCCAAAGTTTTGGGCACGCCTTCAATCAAATTCCGCCCCTTGATTTCCATCGTCAGAGGCTTGTCCAGAGGATAGGCCGAGCCAACCTGAATTTTGATGGCCTCGGCGGTGCGCTCGCCGATCAACAGATTGTACTTGCGCTTGAGGTACTGCATGATGGCGTTGTCCATCTCGTTGCCGGCCACGCGAACGGACCGGGAGTAGACAATACCCGATAAGGAGATCACGGCCACGTCGGTGGTGCCGCCGCCGATATCCACGACCATGTTTCCGGATGGCTCAGTTACCGGCAGGCCGGCGCCGATGGCTGCAACCATGGCCTGCTCCACCAGGTGAACCTCACTGGCTTTGGCGCGATAGGCCGAGTCGATGACGGCGCGCTTTTCCACCTGCGTGATTTCGCTGGGAACCCCGATGACGATACGTGGGTGTACCAGCACTTTGCGGCCATGCGCCTTTAGAATGAAGTAATTGAGCATGCGCTCAGTGACTTTGAAGTCGGCGATGACGCCATCCTTCATGGGCCGGATAGCCACGATGTTACCGGGCGTGCGGCCGAGCATTTCCTTGGCTTCCCTGCCGACCGCTTCAACCTCGCCATTAGTCTTGTTAATCGCGACGATGGAAGGCTCGTTCACCACGATCCCTTTTCCCTTCGCGAAGACAAGCGTGTTGGCCGTGCCAAGATCGATGGCGAGATCGGAGGAGAATAAACTAAACAACGAGCGGATGTTCATGTAACGTTCGAGGGGCTGTAAAACTCGGCGATCCGGAAGTCAGGGTTGGAGGGAGTGGCCGGACAGTCCATCAAAAGCGTAGCATATCGCAGCGAGCGGCATCAATTTATTTTTGGCGGGAGTGCTGCATAGCCCGAGTGGCCGTGCGTTCAGAGGCAGCATCCGGCGGGAACGAATCGCTTTGCAAAACAGGAGCCGGGTGCCTTCGGCGACGAGCTATTGATATTCCGCTCTAAGCTTCGTACCAGCGTGGAACGCGCTATCATCCCTGGCGCGCCAACGCGGAATTCGGATTGCTACTTTTGAACCTCGCGCTCCGCCTTGCGCGCTCCGCCCAAAATGTCCACCATCGAATAGTTGCCTTCGTGGCAAGCGTACTCGTAAATGGAATCCTTCGTGGCGCGGAACGGGTATTCCAAGGTCCAGCTCTTCGAAAACGTGGTGGGGTCGTCAATGGTGGTCTTGTACAACAGCGTATTCGCGTCAACGCGCGTGAACCGTTCGACGACGTGCAAGTTCTTCGACGATCCGCGAAAGCTGACGTTTTCGTTGAAATTCGTGGTGTCCACCACCAGCGTGTCGCCCTCCCAGTGTCCAACCGAGTCGCCCAGCCACTGCCGGACGTTGTCCGGGGCGTGACTGGCGTTCATGTGGATAATGCGCGCGTCGTGGATCATCTCCACCAGGATCGCGATCGCGCCGGGAGTCTGGACGATCTGATAGTTGTTGTTGTAGAGCACGGGAAGCATGGGCGGCCCCGAACTGGAACCAAAGCTCATCAGGCAACGCTCGGATAAGGGCCGGTCTTTCACGGAGTCGGTGCCGCCGCGCCTCATCGATGCCAGCCGCGCCCGCGCTTCAGCCGTAAGCGGGGGGATCCTGCCATCGGGCGGATCGATGATCAGCGAGGTACGCTTCACTCCATCCACGCGCGCCAGCTCCGACCCTCGATCGATAAAAAGAGCGTTGTAGCCGCCAGTCTCGCCGGAGCCGGCCCTCCGATGGAAATCACTATCGGACTTGCCGTCGCCCGCTTTCAGCTCATCGTTCTGCTGCTTCTCGTAGACGCCCGCTTCCGCGTCGCTGACAGTTAGTTTCCCGGCGAAGGCAGCGGCGCGCTCCAACGGGGTAAGGGTCGCGTTAGTCCAGATGCCTTGCAAATCGGGGTGTCCGTCCGGAGTGCGCTGTATCGTTGAACTCTGGCCCGGGTCCGCCGGCCTCGAGCCGGTTTGAGCGGGAAGCGGCGCGATCGTCAGCAGCGCGAGTAGAGGTGCGAGGAAGCGGGACAGGAAAATGCGATTGCTCATTTTGGCTCCTACTTTCCCTCCAGGATCTCAGAAAATCCACGTAGCCCGGGTCCTGGCCCGCCCGGGAATCCATGGCTTCCAAATCCATGGCATCGATCGATGCCATTAGTCTATGGCACAATGGAGGCCAGGAACGACAGCCATGAAGAACTTTCACCTGCCCCTGCCGGAACAGACCTATAGCAATCTTAGGGCGGAAGCAGAACGGACGCAGGTGCCGGCGACCGTCCTGGCGCGTGAGGCAATCGATTCGTGGCTCCGACAGCAGTTGCGCAAGGCAAGGCACGATGCCATCGCCGCCTACGCAGCGGACATGGCCGGTACGAAGCTTGACCTCGACCCCGATTTGGAGTCGGCCGGAATCGAGCACCTCGTAAAGACTGGTAAGGCCGCGAAATGAGGCGGGGCGAGATTTATTGGGCGGAACTCGTTCCTCGATCGGGATCTGAGCAGACCGGGAAGCGTCCCGTAGTCCTGGTATCTCATGATGGGTTCAACCAGGTTCCAGCGTGGAGATCGATCATCGTGGTCCCGATCACAACTTCGGCATCGCAGGCCAAACGCGGACCGACGGTAGTGGAATTGCCGGGCGGCGTTGGGGGTCTGTCGAAGACGAGCTTTGCCGTCTGTCATCAGGTGACCACACTGGATCGCGCCAAGTTGACCAGGAGACTGGGAACTCTGTCGTCCGAGAACGTGCGGGAAGTCGAAAAGGGCCTGAAGGCAGCGATGGACCTCGATTGATGGTTTGCTACGCGATGCTGTAAACAAATCCGGCTGGAAAGTTGGAACGTCGATGTTCCTGGGACACCAAAGATTGGCTTCCGACACTGGATGCATTTCGAACTCTTGTAGCGTCAATCCCCCGGTGCCCAGACTGGATGCATCTCGACCTACCTCACCCAAAAACGGCCAACGTCCTGGGGTGGTTACACCGGGAACGGGCTTGCCTGGCTGCGAGAAGGTTACGCCGTGACACGAACGACTTGTCCCGGTTGTACCCGCTCGATTGCAACCAAGGCCTTCGCCACCAGCGGCAGCAGGTCTTCAAGAGCATTACTCGCGGCGCCGGGCACAACGGCGCTCAACTTTCGCTTTGTCAGGTTCTGCTGATGTTCGAGGTTCTGGTCTCCGGTCACGAGGACGGAGAAGCCGGCCGCTTCCGCCTCTTTGAGCAACGCGCCGTTCCTCAACCAGCCCATGACCCTTGTTGGACCGTTCGAACGTCGTGCCCAACCAAGTGCCGAGCGAGTTGCCGTGGCAACTGTTCATTGAGGAGAATACGCAGGCGCGCTCACCGCTTCGTGAGCATCCTCCAAGGCGGCCACCAC
>CATPCJ010000238.1 GCA_955652915.1 uncultured Bryobacteraceae bacterium | reverse complement strand
CTTCCTTCCGGGCAATACACAACGCTGTATTTCACCACCAACCTGCAAAACGCGTACGTGCGTTCATCGGTCGTCGTCAACTCCAACGTGGCGCGCGCGACCCATGGCGAAACCCGCACCGAGTTGCTCGGCAGTGGCAACGGGTCGGTCCCTTTTCAGGAGTTCACCCTGAAACAGAAACCGCTGACTTTTGTCTCAGCCGCAACCGCATCCGGCGGCGCCAGCACACTCGAAATCCGGGTGGATAACATTCTTTGGACTGAGGTTCCATCGCTGCTCGATGCGGCCCCGCAAGATCGCGTCTACACCACGCGCATCTCCGATGCCGGCGACGTAACAGTGCAGTTTGGCGACGGCGTCAATGGCGCCCGGGTCCCCTCCGGCAGCAATAACGTCAACGCGAAATATCGTGTCGGCATAGGACTCACCGCCATGCTGGACGCCAACCAGATCAACCTGCTGATGTCGCGTCCGCTGGGTCTGAAAGGAGTGACCAACTCGCTCGCGCCCTCCGGCGCCGCGGACCCGGAACAACTGGAAGACGCCCGCCGCAATGCGCCCTTCACGGTGTTGACGCTCGACCGTATCGTTTCCTTGCGGGACTATGAAGACTTTGCCCGCGCCTATGCCGGAATCGGCAAGGCCAAGGCCAGCCAGATCTGGGAAGGCGAGCACACCGTCGTGCATATCACCGTGGCCTCCGCCGCGGGCGGCGCGGTGAACGAAACCTCGGACCTTTACCTTCACTTGTTGCAGTCCATCGGCCAGGCTCGAGACCCTTCCGCCAAAGTCCGCGTCGCGTCCTTCGAGCCCTTGCCTTTCGGCGTGGGAGTGAGTGTGGTAATCGACCGCCCGGCGTATTTGCCGGCCATCGTGCTTCCCGCCGTGAAGCGGGCGCTTATCGGCGCGTACGATTTTGCCAACCGCGAATTCGCCCAACCTGTCACGGAAAGCGAGATCCTGGCGATTATCCAACGGGTGCCTGGCGTAATCGCTGTTCGTCTGAACACCCTCTATTCCGGCGGCAATCCCAAATACAACCAGGCGGTAGCCGCCGCTCCCGCGCGCTGGGACATTGACGTAAATGGCAACCCCGTCCTGCGCCCGGCGCAATTGGCCACCCTGGATCCAAACCAAATTCAGATTGACGAGATGAAGCGCCCATGAAATACGACGCGCAAAAGTTGCTGGACCTGCTGCCCGCGATTTACCGGCTGAAGGATGCGGAGAATGGCGGCGCCCTGGAAGGCCTCCTGGCAGTGCTCGCCGAACAGGCCCAGGTTGTCAACCAGGACATCCAGGGTCTATACGAAAACTGGTTCATCGAGACCTGCGACGAGTGGGTGGTGCCGTATATCGCCGACCTGCTCGGTGTGCGCGGACTGCATACGGTGGACCTCCAGTCGTTCTCCAATCGCGCCAGCGCCGCCAACACCCTGCTCTACCGCCAGCGCAAGGGTACGGCCGCGATGCTTGAGCAATTGGCGCGCGACACCACCGGCTGGCCCGCCAAGGCGGTGGAGTTCTTCCAATTGCTGGAGACCACCCAGTACGCCAATCACCGGCGCCTGGCCAATCTGCGCACGCCGGACCTGCGCGGCGCCGCGAACCTGGAATTGCTGGATACGCCCTTCGATACCATTGCCCATACGGCGGACGTCCGGCACATCGCATCGGGCCGCGGCAAACACAACATCCCCAACGTCGGTATCTTCCTGTGGCGCCTGCAAAGTTATTTTGTGCGGCGCAGCCGGGCGTCTCAGGCTGCCATGGTGAACGACGGCCGCTACTATTTCGATCCCCTGGGGACCGGCGCTCCTCTCGTCAACCGGGCTCACACCGTGACGGGCGCCGCTAGCGAGGGGAATGTCCCCGGCGTGTTGCGCCGCCGTCCGCTCTATGCCGAACTCGAAAAGCGCCGCCAGGACTTGGTGGATGGGAACGACATCACGCCCGGATTTTTCAACGATAGTCCGCCCCTGCAGGTTTGGCTGGACGGCGTACTCGTCGATCCGGCGGAGATCGCCATCTGCGACCTGGCCGATCCACAGGCGCCGGTGCCGGAAGGCTGGTATAGGCCGCCCCAGCAGAAAACCTACAAAATAGGTGGAGTAGGCTCGCCGGTCATCCGCAACATACGCGTCGGCGTCGATCCCCTGCTCGGCCGGATCGCGCTACCCGAAGGCGCGCCGCTTCCGGCCGCTCTGGAAGTGGGTTACGCCTACGCCTTCAGCGGCGACGTGGGTTCGGGGCCATTCAATCGCCGCGCCCTTCTGGACGAATGGATCGCTAAGAGCGGCCGGCGGGTGAGCTTCCAGCTCGGCGTGACTCGCAACGCGGACACCATCGCCGCCGCGCCCGATCCCGCGCAGTTGAAATCGAACTTGACCGGCGCCCTTACCGATTGGGTCGCTTATGCCAAGGGCCACGCGAATGCCTTCGGCCTTATCACTATCCTCGATAGCGATACGTATGTTGAGGATCTCAACATCGACGTCCCCGCCGGCTGCGCTCTAGCCATCATCGCGGCGGATTGGCCGGTTGTAACGGACGCGCTGAATGTGCAGCGGCGCATCGTGGGTGAGTACGTACCCAACGGGTTGCGTCCTCTCGTACGCGGGACCCTGGTGATCCAGGGCGACCAAGGCGCATCCAAGGCGGAGTTCGTCTTGGATGGCGTCACTCTGGACGGGCGGATCACCGTAGGTCCGGGGGATCTCGGACTGCTGCGCATCGGCCATGCAACGTTGGCACTCGCCACCGCCGCGCTGCCGCAGCGCGGCTCCATCGTCGTGGATTCGTTGGGAACTCCAGGGCAGGATAACGCGGCCCTCAAGATAAGCATCCAGCGCTCCATCTGCGGATTTGTGAGCCTGGCGGATTCCGTGGCGGGCTTTGATATCGCCGATTCGATTGTATCCAGCGGCGTGGCCGGAGTTCCGGCTGCGAACGCCATCCTTGCCACCGGCGCCACGCTGAACCTTCAGGGATCCACCGTTTTCGGCAAGACCACGGTACGGTCTCTCGATGCCGGCAACTCCATTTTTACCGGTGTGGTCCAAGTGACCCGCGCGCAAGTGGGTTGTGTGCGCTTCTGCCACGTCCCCGAGTTTTCCCAGACGCCACGCCGTTTCCGCTGCCAGCCCGACCTGGCGATTCAGGCGGAAAAAGATACATCGTTGCACCCCCGTATTCGCTTGCGTATCTTCCCCACTTTTACTTCCCGTCAATGGGGCAGTCCCGGATATGCGCAATTGGGACGTTCTTGCGCGCCCGAAGTGCGCACGGGCGCGGAGGACGGCGCGGAAATGGGCGTCTTCTGGTTTCTGAAACAGCCGCAACGGGAAGCAAACCTGCGGTCGAGTTTGGACGAGTATCTGCGATTCGGTTTAGAAGCAGGCATCTTTTTTGTGAGTTGAGGAGATACGATGAAAGGCGATTTTTCGCGTTCTACATTCCGCCCTGAGCAGCACTATAGCGGCGTTCGCATGCAGCAGGGCCGTGTGCAAATGGATGCCGACTGGAACGAGCAACTCGATATCCAGCAGCATCTGGACGAATCCACGACGCTCGATCTCACCGGCGGCAGCGGCGCGCCGCGCACCGGCGGCGGCTTCCGTATCGGTTCCAAGTTGGACGGCAGCGACCTTACCGTTTCTCCAGGCCATTTCTACGCGGATGGCATTCTGTGCGAGAACGAGGCCGCGATTCAGTACGCCGGCCAAGTGAACGGCGACCTTCCCGATCCCACCACGGTCTCGCAGTTGCTGACCAAGGCATCCACGCGCCTCGGTGTCGCCTACCTGGACGTCTGGCGCCGGCACATCACCGCTCTCGACGACGATTTCATCCGCGAAGTAGCTCTCGGTGGCCCCGATACCGCGACGCGTCTCAGGACCGTGTGGCAGGTAAAAGTGCTTCCGCTTGCCGGCAAGACCATCACCGAAACGCCGTCGCTGATCGATCTACTCCAAAAGCGCGCCAGCACGGAAAACGATCTGCTCAACGCGGAGCAGGCCGGGGACATGGCTAAGGTAGCTCTCTTGCGCCCGGCGCTGGCGCAGCTCGATGGCTCCATACGCCAGGCGCTCGCCTCCACCGGTATCGATTGCGGTCTTCCGGCGACCGCTTGGACCAACTTGACCGCCGCTCCCGCCGATCAACTGACGGCGCGAATTCAGCCCGGCCAAACCACCGCGACCCCCTGTGAATTGCTGCCGCGCACCGGCTACCAACGGTTGGAAAATCAGCTCTACCGCGTGGAAATCCACGATCCAGGCGATATCGGCACAGCCACCTTCAAGTGGTCCCGCGAAAATGGCTCGGTGCTGACCAAATGGCTCTCCCAGGATAATCTCAACCTCAAGGTCGCGAGCGCCGGCCGCGGCGCGCCGCTAAACTTCTCCCCCGGCGATTGGATTGAACTGAGCGACGCCAACCGCGACCTGCTCGGCCTGCCCGGTACGTTCGTGCAGGTAGCGCAGGCGGAAGGGGATGTGATAACCATCCAGCCGCCGGCGTCCCCCATCAAGCTGGCGGACTTTCCCGCCAACCCGCGCATTCGCCGCTGGGACCAGGGTGGATCCACGGGCGCGGTGAAGGTGACGGTACCCGGCGCCAACGACGGCTTCGTGGCGCTGGAGAGCGGCATCGAAGTCAAATTCTCAGGCACTGCTTTCAAGACCGGCGATTACTGGTTGATCCCGGCGCGCACTTCGCTTGCGGCTTCCGACATCGGCGATATTCAGTGGCCTCGCAACGGCCTGGTCCCGCTCCCTCAGCCGCCTGCCGGCATTCGCCACCATTACGCGCGTCTGGCGCTGGTATACCTCGACACCTTGGGACGTTTGTTTGTGCTCTCCGATTGCCGTTCGATTTTTGCTTCGTTGAACGCGCTCCAGCAACTGTTCTACGTCGGTGGCGACGGTCAGGAAACTTTCCCGGGCACCCAGCTTCCGGGCATGTTGCAAGTAGGAGTTTCAAATGGCGAAGATCCGGTCGCGGGAGCGCTGGTGCGATTCACGGTTACCACCGGGCTCGGCACTCTTGGCGGCAGCGCCGCCGGTACCGTGGACGTTTTCACCGACGGCAACGGCGTGGCCGCGACGGCGTGGACGCTGGATGCCACGAACTCCGTCCAGGTAGTGGAGGCCAGGCTGATTGGACCGGGAAATGTTCCGCTCCATCTGCCCGTGCGCTTCTCCGCGGCGATCAGTTTCGCATCTCCCAGCGCCATCCGGATCGCGGATATTCGCGTGGGCATAAACCTCCCGCTGCGCAACGCTACCTGGACGGTCGTGGAGGACATCCTGCGTGGCATCCGCGTGAAGTGTACCGGCGCCGTTTCTCCTTCGTCGCTGAACTCGTCGCTCAATTGCTTTGTAACGCTGTATCTTCCGTACCCGATGACCTACGAAGAGCGCGGCTTCTGGAGTTCGGGCATCTTCGGCTATCAGCCCTTGCTGCTGACGGCGGTCGTTTATCGGGATTACGCCGATCCGTCGGTAATCCGTTGGCAGGTGATGGACCCCCCCGCCATTCAGTTTCTCGAAATCTTGTTCTCGCGGCTCATGAGCTTTAACATATCGAAGATCCCGGTTCGGCTGAGTGTGAAAGGAAATTTCATTCTCCCCGCCCACGGGACTCTGGCGCCGCTGGACGCGGAAGCCTACCTGACGGCCACTGGGATGCAACTGCCAACCGGCGACGGGCGCGCTGGAGGAGACCTCGAAATCTACTTCGTACTCGCGAACATGAAGCCCGCGAACCCGATTCCGGAAGTCCGCTTGTCGGATATCATCCCCGCGCCGGGCGGCATTGGCACCCAGAATATATAGGTCGCCATGCGCGCTATTTGGTCATTTTGGTCAAAGCCTTTCGAGAAACACCGCCATGCCACTTGGCTGCATCCCAAGTATCATTTGTATTCCTGGGTCCTTTCCCTGGAGACTACCAGGAAGCATTACCCGGAGACGGTGCTCTACACCGACGATCGTGGCGCACGGCTTCTGGTCGATGAATTGGGACTGCGTTTCTCCGAAGTCTCCACCTCGCTAAACGCGCTATCGGAATCGGACCCGGGCTGGTGGGCGCTCGGCAAGCTGTTCGCATACAGCCGGCAGGAGAAGCCGTTCGTTCACGTCGATAGCGACGTGTACTTGTGGAAGGCTCTCCCGGAGTCGCTCACTGCCGCGCCGGTGTTCGCCCAGAATCCGGAACCGATCACGATAGGCCAGTCCTGTTACGAGCCAAATTGGCTGGAGTGGGCGCTCGAATCGGGTGCCGGCACTTGGCTGCCGGAAGAGTGGAGATGGTATCGTTCGATGGGCGCCCAACAGGTAGCGCCATGCTGCGGTATTCTAGGCGGTTGCGATGTGGACTTCATCAGGTTGTACGCCGACGCCGCGATCCGCATGGTGGAGAGCGAAGCGAACCGGGAAGCCCTGACCAAGCTGGGCGACAAGGTCGGCCACGCCATCCTGATAGAGCAATATTTCCTAAGCGCCTGCGTCGAGTACCACCGCGGCCGGAGCGGATCTCCCCACAGTTCAGTGGAGCTGCGGTACTTGTTCAACAGTTACGACGAGGCGGCGGACCCAGCCGAATCGACGATCAAGGGTTATACCCACTTGGCATCGGACACTAAGAATAATGTTTCAGTTTCACAGCGTCTCGAAGCCCGGATACAGCGACAGTATCCCTGGTTAGCCGAAGCCTGCGTCCGCGTGGCCGGGCGTGAGAGGCTGTGAAAAAATCGCTCTAAGGCCCACACCGGCAAGAATGCCTGTGCCTGGAGTTTGGAGTTTCATATGTGGGGCAGGATGGCATCCTGCCGTGGATTGGTAATCCGCCTGATGTTGGATCCGGGATTACTTAGGGCCGATTGCCAATCGGCCGCAGGTTACCAACCTGCCCCACAATTACTATGTGCCAGGTTGAACAAAATTACAAAATGGTCGCGGCGTAACATGAGAGTGTGGAATGTCGAAAGTCCATGGACTGGCCTCCTGGCCTGTGTGGATCTTAGACCGATGTTTTCACAGCTTTTAAGGGGGCGCTCTGCCATTATCGAAACGCAGGCCCGTTCAGCAACGAATACGCAAGCACCACTCCGCCGGCCAGGAACAGCACCACGGCCGCGCGTTCCTCAGCCAATACCTTCTCCAGCCGCTCCACCGCGCCATCGGCGGCGGCAATCGTCCCTGCACCGATTTTCCGCATCCGCACTCGCCGGTCATATTCGCGCGAGTGCAGCAACCCGCAAATCCATGCGAACCGAAGCAGTATCATCTACTCCGGATAATCGTCGCCCTCCGACCGGATCTTTATAAGCTTTCAGTATCCTTATATATGTAACTCGGGAAGGAGCAAGTGATGCTGCATCGAATCACCCGGATCGGATTGATCGTACTCGCGGCGGCGGGCGTGCTTACCTATCGTCTCTTTCAGGTCAGGCCCGTTTCCTCGCAAGCCGCTTCCGATTACACGGCCCAATTCCGAATCTGGGCCGGTATGAAGGATACACAACCAAGGGATTGGAACGGCAAGATCTCAGCATCCGGCGCTGAGTTGGTGGCGTTGAAAGGCGTCCGGTTCTCCCAGCAGGATCGCGCCGAGAGCGACGGCTCGTTTCGTTTCCGGACCAAAATCGGAAACCTCGAAAACCAATTGCTCCCGGCCCATCCGTACGGCATGACGGACTGGGGCGACCGCAATGCACAACGGCTGATTCCGGAAGGACTGATCGTGCAAATCCGCGGCAGCGATGCCGCACGGATCGCGTTTGAGTCCACGGCCGGCTCATTTACCATCGACACGGCGGATCTGCGGCTCGGCCCGCGGGTGAATGTGCTCGACGGCAATGGCATGGTGGAGCGGCTACCGGTGGAGCATAAAGTTTCCGAATCTGGAACGTCCGCCGACTTCCCGGCGATATCGGCCGCGCCCGACGGATCGCTTTGGACCGCCTGGACCGTCTATCGCGACAAGGCCGATGAAGTGCTGGTGAGCGGCGCCGGCCGGGTGCATCGCGTGAGTGGACGCGGCGACCATTTTGCTCCGTCCATCGCCGTCGATTCCAGTGGGCGCGTTCACGTCGTCTACTCGCGCAAACAGGCGGACACATATCAGCTCTTTGAAACTGTATACTCGCGTGGAAATTGGTCGCCCGCGGTGCAATTGACGCGAGATGGCGGCTCAAACCTCTGGCCGAAACTGGTTGCGGGCGGGTCCGGCCGTGTCGCGCTGGCGTGGCAGGGATTCCGCAATAATGAGGCCGCCGTACTCGTCAAGCTGTGGGATGGCAGGCGGTGGAGCAATGAAGAGCGCGTCAGCGAGGCGGGCTCGAATGCCTGGGCTCCGTCGTTGGCCTACCAAGGCGGCAAGCTCTGGGCTGCCTGGGATTCCTATGCTTCCGGCAGTTATCAGATTTACGCGCGGCAGTTGGGCGCGCCAATAATGCGCGTGACCAAAGGCGAGAACTTTTGCGTTCGCCCATCCCTGGCCATTGTAGGTGGCGCTCCGGTGGTGGCTTGGGAAGAGAGCGATCCTCTGTGGGGTAAAGATTTTGCCTACCTGACGGAACGCCGGGGCACGGTGCTCTACAAGAACAGGCGGATTCGCGTGGCGCGATTGGAGAGCGGCTCCGAATGGCGGGAGTTGGCGGCGCGGGTGGAGGATGCGGTCCCTCCGGAGATTCGCCGCTTCGTCCAACAGCCGGAGCTGGCCACGGATGGAGCGCGACTGGCGATGGCTTTCCGGGCCCGCACATCGGTAGGCGTGTCGCGTATCGATTATTGGTCGGCCGTGGGGCGTTGGGAGAGCTTCGTTACGGCTCTGGGCAATAACGGTTGGGAGCCGGCCATTTCGATGCCCTCCAGCACCGGACGCAATAGCATGCGGACCGGCATCGCACTCGCCGCCGGGGAAGCGAAGATGGTTTGGGCCACGGATAATCGCGTGTGGCCCGCAGTAAGGTACGGCGACCTCGAGGTCTATACAGCCGGCGTTCCGCTGAAGGAAGGTCCAGCAAAGATTGCGACCCAGCCAATGGAGGCCGCCACCGCCGGCGCATCGAATCCGCATCCGAACGAGCGCGAGGATACACGCCGCATTCGCGCGTATCGCTACACGCTCAACGGCAAGACGTATCGGATTCTCCGCGGCGACCTGCATCGGCATACGGAATTGTCCGGCGACGGCGCGGGCGACGGTATGCTGGACGACCTTTACCGTTACGAGTTGGACGCCGTGGCGTTCGACTACGCCTTCGTCTCCGATCACCAGATGGGCCAGGACGAGGATTACAACTGGTGGCTCACCCAGAAATCGAACGACCTTTACTATATGGCTCAGCGGTTCGTCCCGCTGTACGGTTACGAACGTAGCGTGCCGTATCCGAACGGGCATCGGAACGTCATTTGGGCCGAGCGCGGCCAGCCGGTGCTGCGCATCGGACAGGCCGAAAACAAAGGCGGCGACAACACCGGTCCGATTCTTTATCCTTACCTGAAGTCGACAAACGGAATAGCGACTTCGCATACCTCCGCCACCGAGCAAGGCACCGATTGGCGCGATAACGCTCCCGACTTAGAACCGTTCGTGGAGATCTATCAAGGCTACGAAGCAAATTACGAGCACGCGGGCGCGCCGCGCTCGGCGACACCGGAAACGGCCAAGGCCCATCAGGGCATGCGGACCGCGGGATACGTATGGAACGCGTGGGCGAAGGGTTATAAACTGGGCGTGCAGTCGAGTTCAGACCACATCTCCACTCATAGTTCCTACGCGTGTATTCTGGTGGAGGATTTTACGCGTCAAGGTTTGCTCGACGCCATGCGCAAGCGGCACACCTATGCGGCGACGGACCAGATCGTCATGGACTTTCGCATTGAGGGCACAGACAGCGGCACGGCATTGATGGGCGACATCGCGACCTCAAAACGAGACCCACGGCTGGTGACGCGCATTATCGGGACGGCGCCGATCAAAGAAGTGGACATCGTCCGCAGCAACCAATACATTCACAAGTTGAACCCGAACCGGCAGGATGTCCAATTCGAGTACGTCGATACCGCGGCGCCAGCCGGCGAGAGTTATTACTATGTTCGCGCCGAACAAACGGATGGCCAGTTGGTCTGGAGTTCGCCGATCTGGATCAAGCGATAGTGCGTCGGGGTAAGAAGCTGTGAAAGAATCGGTTTAAGACCCACACAGCCAAGAATGCCTGTGCCTGAAGTTTGGACATTCTTATGTGGGGCAGGATGGCATCCTGCGGCGGATTGGTAATCCGCCTGGTGTTGGATCCGGGATTACTTACGGGCCGATTGGCAATCGGCGGCAGGTTACCAACCTGCCCCACAATTACTTATGGCAGGTTGAACAAAATTACAAGAGGGTTGCAGCGCGTAGAATGTCCAAAGTCCAGACACAGGCAAGAAATGCCTGTGCCACAATTTGGTGGCACGGGCATTCTTGCCTGCGTGTATCTTAGAGCACGCTCCTCAGCGCGCTGCCGCCGCGGCGCCCAGCGGAGCATGAGGGATGATTTCGGTCTCCTTGCCGTTCCAGAGGACGACTCGGCCATCGTAGTCGCCGGCAGCGGCGAGTTTGCTGTCGAAGGTTGCGGCCACTTTCGTCAGAAGCGGCTCGGACGGCGCTGAGGCGGCCTGCGGTTTGCCGTCCGTGGTGAAGATGTGAATGACGCGGTCGCGTCCCACGGTTACCAGTCGCCCGTCCGGCATGAAATCCGCGCTGAGAACGCCCGATCGAGGCTTCCCGTAGACCGGTCCGGTAGCTTTGGGAATGTGCGTCTTCGTGTCCGTCGAGATTGGGAATCCATCTTGCGAATCCCACAGGACCAGTTCTCCGTCTTCGCCGCCGGAAGCAAGAACGCGTCCATCGCCCCGCCACGCGAGCGTCGTAACGGAATCCTTGTGCTCGGCGAGACTCACGATGATGCCGCCGGTCTGGCTTTCCCACAGGAAGATTCCGCCGGCGCGATCCGCTGTTGCAAGACGCGAGCCATCGGGATTGAAACTGATGGCGGTGATCCAGTCGGTGTGTTTGACGATCTGATAAAGCGGCTTGCCGTCAGGCACGGAGAATACTTTCACCACCTTCGACGGACCGCCGAGAGCCACCATCTTGCCGTCGGCGCTGAGGTCCGCGGCGAGCACGATATCCGTCTCCTGTCCGATCTCGGCCTTTCGCTTTCCGGTGCGCACATCATAGAGCACCACCCGGCCCGCCTGTACGCCGCGGCCGCCGCCCGCCAGCAAAGTCGCCCCATCGCGACTGAAGCGCAGCACGTACGGAATGCCTTCGGGGAAGGGAAGAGTGCCGGGCGAAGCGTGGGTTTTCAGATCGTATAGATAGATGCGCTCATGCCCTCCGATGGCTAGCAGGGGAGCGCGCGGACTCGCTGCCAGAGCAGTCACCGGATGGGGATGCGCCGGCTCGGGCGACACAATCGGCGGCAGATTCACGGGCATGGGTGGAGGGCCGGTAGCCGGATTCACTGAAGCGGGTTGGAAGTCCACCGGTTGAGCCGCCTGCCCCTTTGGTTGGCTGTTGGCGTCGGCCAGCAGTCCCTGTTGGATCCACTCGCGAATGATCCCGATCTCGTTGTCGGGAATTTTAGGTTGCCCCAGCGGCATGCGCGGCACGCCGTCGGTTTCCTGCGCAATAACCTGGTAGAGCAAGCTGGCGGCGGCGCGGCGCGGCTTGACGATCTCACCGGAGCCGCCGCCCTTCAGAACTCCGGGGTAAGATTCCAAGCTCAAGCCGGCGGTCATTTGGCCCGCACTATGGCAGGTCAGGCAATGGCGCTGGAAGATCGGCTTGACGTCGTTTTCATACTCGATGCGCTTCGGCGTTTGCGCGGCGAGTGGAACAAGCATCGCGGCGAATAAGATGAACCGCATCGTTAATGATTGAATTCGAACTCGGAGGAGTTCAGGAGGGCCCAGAAGATATCGTCGTAGCCTTGGCGTTCCGCGGGCTTTTCCGCGACCAGTGGAAGCAGCTTCTTTGTTTCCGCCTCGCTCGGCTTACGGCTCAGGACGCGGATGTAGAGATCGTCGATAATCGTCTCGGGCGTCTGCTTATCCTTAATTAAATTCGTGACCACGGCGCTGCGGGCCACCTTGCCCTCGATCGTATCGCCGTTGATCAAGTGGAGCGCTTGAGCCAAGGTGGGCTCCAGGTGAGTCTCGGACGCATTGACGGCGTCGCGGTTCGCGAGACCGAAGGTCTTCAGGAAATAGTTATTGCCGCGCGCTCCGCCTTCAAACAACTCGACTGCACGGAATCCGGCGGGATAGTTGTTGAACGCAGACGTGCTCTCCGTAACGGAGGAAATCGCATCCAGAAGCAAGTCCGCGCGAAGCCGGCGCAGGCGGGCGTGGGAGAACTGCGTGTCGTCGTCCCGGTTCGATGCGTTTGCCACGGAAGATCGTTGATACGTGCGCGATGCACAGATGTCGCGGATCAAGCGCTTCATGTCGAATTGATAACCGGCCAGCCGCCGGCTGAGTTCTTCGAGCAGCTCGCGGTTGGAGGGGGGATTGCTGATGCGGACGTCATCGACCGGTTCAACGATTCCCCGGCCCAGGAAATGCGCCCAGATACGGTTCGCCAGATTCTGCGCGAAGAACGGATTGTCCTTCGAAGTCAGCCATTCGGCGAGCGCTTCACGCGGGTCCTTACCCTTCACATCCGGTTCCGATCCGCCCAGGAACTTGGCGGGAACGGGGTGATCGTCCAGCAGGTGCTTGGCGGGCGGCGCGTTGGGGTCGTCCCAAATGTAGAACTCGCGGGACTCGGAAGCGGTCTTGCGCTTCACACCGGTGAAGAAGCTGACAAAGCCGTAGAAGTCGTCTTGAGTCCAGCGGTCGAACGGGTGGTTGTGGCATTGCGCGCATTGGATGCGAACGCCGGTGAAAACCTGCGCTATGTCCAGCGCTACCGCCTTGGGGTCGTATTGACCTTGCGGGATCATCGTGTAGAGATTGACGGCGGGATCTTGCAGATTACTGCCGGTGGCCGTGAGCTGCGCGCGGACGAATTGATCGAGCGGAGCATCGCGGCGCATTTGCTCCCGAATCCACTCGTAGTAGGAATAAGCCGCCTTGCGATCCGTGCCGAAGGCGCTGTTGCCGCCAGTGACGATCTTGAGCGTCTCGGCCCACTTTGCGGTCCAGAGATCGGCGAACTCATCGCGCGCTAGAAGAGCGTCCACCAGCTTGGCGCGCTTATCGTTGTCCGTACTGGTCATGAAAGCGCGGTATTCCGCGGGTGTCGGCGTGAGGCCGATCAGATCCAGGTAAACGCGCCGCAGAAACTGCTCGTCTGTGGAGAGCTGGCTTGGCAGAATTCGAAGATACTTCAGTTTCGCGTCGACGAGCTCGTCGATGTAGTTATTCGGAGCCACCTTCGGCCATGCGAAGTTTTTGTCGTTCGGCAAGACGATAATCTCGGCCCCCGTTGTGAATTTCGAGAAGCGGGCGAAGACGAAGGTGTCGCCTTTCTTGCCGGCGGTGACCATTCCGTGGTCGTCGATGTCGGCAGTGCTTTTGTTGTTGGTGAGGTAAAGAGCAAGATCGTTGACTGGCCGAGTGGTCCCATCGGTGTACTTCGCGATCACCTGGAGCGGGCGTCTGGTGTCTTTGCCGGAGAACACCACTTTATCGGGGACCAACGCGATCCCGGTCACCTGCGGCACCTTGGCTGTATCGTCAGGCGCGCCGGATTCTATCCAACGCAGCAGAGTGTCGTAGTATCCGCTGTCAGCCTTGAAACGCCGGCCGCCGGAGTGAGGAACCGCACCGGTCGACTTGAGCAGCAGCAGGCTTTGCTCTGGGGCTGACACATCGATGCGGCGTCCCACCATCTGTTGCGTCAAGCGGTAGTAGTCGCCCGCCGGGTCATAGCCGAACAGCGAAAGATGGAAACCGTCTTTCCCTAAAGCGGCGCCATGACAGCCTCCGGAATTGCAGCCGGAGCGGAAGAACACGGGCATCACGTCCAGGCGAAAGCTTACCGGACGCTGCGGCCCGGAACTCGGTGATGTTTTGACTGCCACGGGGGCAAATACGGCTGGGGGGCTGACCGCGGCGATCGATTGCGAGGGCGCGGTCCGGTCGGGGTCTACGCGCAAGACACCCGCGCCGGTATGCTGTTTCATCGGCTGACCTTGCTCAGTCAAGGTCAATTCGCACGCGATCTCCCGATACAGCCCTAGCAAAGCGTCTGGCAATGCATCGACGTGAAAAACGACTCGCCGGTCATTCGCTGTGATTTCAGGGATCGGCTCAACCAAGGTGACGCCCTTCGGCAAGCGCAAGAGCGTGACGGCGGCTTTGCCGGTGAAAGGCTTGTTCGGTTTGATGACGCCGACGATTTCGCCGCGGTGACCGCGCTCAACCGAGGAGCGCTGCAGGTCGATGGTGACATACGGATCGGATACCTCGAGGTTCACAAACTCGGAGGAAACGCGAATGCGTCCGTACCCACTGAAACCGTCGCCTCCGGTGGTGGAGGCGCTCATCGCAACCTGATATTTCCCAGGAACGGCACGGTCGTTCGACTGAATCCTGAAGGTCCCTTCGATCTTGTCGGCGGGTATCGTAACGGTGGGGCTTCCGGAGACGTTCGGCGGCAGCCAATCGGCCTGCATCTCCACCGGACCTTTGAAATCCCCGTGACGATTGACTTTCACATGGAACGACATTTCACCGTTCCTGGCGAGCGGAACCGGTGGCTGGTCCAGTTCAATATCGAACGGCGCGGGTTGCGTCACAGCCAGCGCAAACTTGTCCAGGAAAACCAGGTGCCACGGATACTCGTTCGGCCGGTTCAACAGATAGAACGACTGACGCGATCCGGTGTCCAGCGGCACGGAGCGGTTCACTGGACGCGCGCTCAATTCAATCAGCGCGGATTGTTGCTCGGCATCCGGCGCGGCGACGAACTGCACGGGTATCCGGTTCGCGCCCTTGGGAAACCTCGGCGCGATCATGGTTACGCCGCGCGGCAGGCCCGATGCCTCAAGTTCAATCTCATCCTTGAAGTTGTTGCCCAGTCCGGGCGCAAGCTGTACGTTCACCGTCCAACGGCTTCCCTTGGGTACGATGAGTCCCACCAGCCGGGGAATTTGGTATCCGTCCGGACTGGTGATGTGCGTGTAGATCGTGTTGCGCACCGGCTCGATTTCGACCCGATAGATGTAGTCGGCACCGGCCAGTCCGCGCGTGTCTTCGATGCCCAGGGTGTACTGGCCGTCGGCAGGGGCCGTAAAGATGGCGACTGGATCGAGCACGTCCTTCACGGACCAGGTGCCGCGCCCTGAAACGTAACCGAGGTCTGTCATCTTCGAGTCTTCGGCGGCAAGAAGATCTTTCGGATTGTTCACCGCGCGAATCCGGATTCTAGGGTCCATCGGCGATCCGAGCGTGCGGGCGTACACACGCACGCGCCACACTTCGTTCTTCCTGGCCGGGAAACTGAATGTATCCGCGCGGCCTTTCTGGTTGAAGATGCCATTCAAGGCTGCAGGAAGCGACGGCACTGGTGTGGGGCCTTCGCCATCGGCTTTGAGAACGTTTGGATACGGCGACACGCGCAGCACGTTGGGCGAGGGCGGCTGTTCTCCGGAGGAGCCCGCGAAATAATCGAAGTTGCCGGGATTCTTCGGAAGCGTGACAGTTTCCACGCGCGCGCCGCCCGGATCGCCCAAAACGCGCACGCTGAGCTTCTCACCCGCTTGTCCTCCAGCCGGATAAATGCCAGTGGGGCGCGTGAAATCGCCGATATGCACGCGATACCAGGCTTGACGAGGTGGCTGATACAGCGCCTGTGCGATCTCGACGAAGTATTTTTCGGAGCGAGGGGCGACGATGGAAAGAATCGGGTCCTGCACGTACATCGCGCTGTCGTCGGCATGGGCCAGCTCCCGTCCCCTTGCATCCAAAATCCGCACGGATAAATCGTTCTCGCCGTTGGAATAGTGCAGCGTGCCGAGCCGGACCGACTCAACTTCGACTGAGATTCGCTCGCCTTGGCGCACGGCTACGGAATACACGTCGCGATCGGGCCGGTCCCCAGGATGAATCTGTCCTTCAACGGTAGAATTCATCGGGACGGTTTGCGCGTTGGCGATGGTGTCGTTGTCACCGATCTTCTTTTCCGTCTCCATTACCGTGGGAAAGCGGCTGACCCAGAAGGTCATGGCGTCGCTTAACCCCGAAGCGGTGCGAAGGCGCAGGACGTGCTCGCCGAGCGGACAATCCGGCGCGATTTCGAAGCGCACCTTTACGTCTTCGTCCGGCTTCGCCCCCGGAGTAAACGTGGAAGCTTTGATGCCGCGGCCATAGAAGAGGACCTCGCGTGGATCGCTCAGGTAAATGCCGTGCAGATTGACTTCGACCGTGGTTCCGCGTGCGCCGCCGCGTGGCAGCACGTACTGGAGCATGTGCTGCGGCTCACCCCACGCCTGGGCGGCGAGCAGCGCCGCGAAAAGAATTCGCCGCATACGGTCAGCCGATCAAACCGCTCACTACTTTTCCGCCGCGCACGATATCGATTGGCCGGCCGCCGGGCGCCATCAAACGATCTTCAGAGTCGATCCCAAGCTGGTGATAGATGGTGGCGAGACAGTCTTCCACCGGCACCGGGTCGCGATCCGGCTCGCTGGCCGTTGAGTCCGAAGCGCCATAAATCTGGCCTTTGGCGATGCCGCCACCGGCGAGCACTTGCGAATAGACGCGCGCCCAATGATCGCGTCCCCCATTTTCGTTGACCTTCGGAGTTCGGCCAAACTCGCTCGATACCGTGACCAGCGTCGAGTCGAGGAGCCCGCGCTGCTCCAAATCCGCGATCAGACCGGCGAATGCGTGATCGAAAGCGGGCATGCCGTTGCCCACCGCGTCCTTGATGCGCAGATGGTTGTCCCATCCTTCCGAACCACCGTACATCACGGTGACGAAGCGAACCCCCGCTTCCACCAGGCGCCGCGCCAGCATTAACTGCCGCCCGATACTGAACGGCTGGCCGTTGCGCGGATTCCGGTATTCGCCGTAAAGCGCTTTCATCGAATCCGGCTCGCCGTCGAGCGAGAATGCTTTGCGCGCCGCGGGCGAGCTGATGATTTTATAGGCTTGCTGGTAGAAATCGCCCATGGCGTCCAGCTCGGCCGGATTCGACTCGATCTGCCGGAAGTGGCTCTCCACGGCCTCTCGCGCGTTCTGGCGGCGGTCGAAACGCTCGTCCGTTACGCCCTTGGCAAGCGTGATGTCTCGAACCTTGAAATCCCTCTGGCCAGGATCGGCGCCGACTTCGAAGGCTCCGAATTTGGAGCTGAGATATCCGGTCCCCGCTTGTATCGGAACGCGGGGCACGCCGACGAACGGCGGCAGGTCCTTGCGTGGACCGAATTCGTGCGCGACCACGGCGCCGATACTTGGATGCAGGATGGCAGGCGTCGGCAGGTAGCCGGTCAACATTAGATATGTGGCTTGCTCGTGATCGGGAATTCGGCCGGTGATCGAGCGGATCACCGTGATCTTATCCGCGATTTGCGCGGTGCGGGATAGATTCTCGCTGAAAACCACGCCCGGGATCTTGGTTTTGGCGACGCCGAACGGACCGCGATATTCGATGGGCGCCTCCGGCTTGGGATCCCACGACTCCTGGTGAGCTAGTCCGCCGGGGAGGATGATCTGAATGACGCTTTTCGCTGGACCTTCGTTTTGACTGAACGGGGCGTTGGCGGGCCGAACGACGCTGGCGCGCGCGGTGGATTGAAACAGGTCGGCCAGGCTGAAGCCCAGACCGCCCAGGATACCCACTTGGATAAAGCTCCGGCGGCCGAAGGCAGTGGGGTACACCGGTCCTTTGCAACAAGCTGGTTTTTCAGTTGGTTTCATAAGACGCTTCTTCCCTTTATTCTAAACCCTCTGAATCGGCACAAGTTGTGTTGTAGGGTAGTGTGCTGGCCGGTTCGGGACTTGAGAGATCGGGGAAGCAATGGGTGAAGATACCGCCAGTCATCGGAGCGGGGCTTGGCTCGGGGCTTGGGGCTCGGGACTGGGGGCTTGGGAATTGGGCATTGGTGGGGTACAGAGGCGGTGAAAATCGGCTTGGCGGGCTTGGGTGAGCCGATAGTTTCGTTGGATGCAGGTCTCGATTTCGGCGGGTGAGAAAACGAAGCCATCTTCGGCGGGGCCGTAGGAAAGTCCTTCGTCCTGGTGCAGTTCGGCGATTAGGGCGGCATTTTTCAGTTGTTCCTTTTCCAGGCTGCGGCGCTCGGACTGGATTTCGCGGAGCTGTTTGAGGGTCTCTTTGAAGAGTCGAGCGAGTCGTGGTCCGTGGATGCCAAGGGTGGCGAGGACGTGGCTTTGCTCGCGATAGGTTTTGGCCATGGCGAGGGCGGTGAGGACTTGAGGGTGATCGGTGTCGACGCTGGCTTCGTGCTCGACGATTCCCAAACTCAGCAGACTGTTTTCGAGGACGGCGACGCGATTGAGGCGCCAGGCGGTGTCGCTCAGGACTTGGACGAGCTGCATTTCGGTTGGGCCTTT
>CATPCJ010000237.1 GCA_955652915.1 uncultured Bryobacteraceae bacterium | reverse complement strand
TCCGGCGAAAGAACCTGGTATCACTTGCAGCGCAACGAGTGGTCCATTCACTTCAACGTTACGCGCGACGGGACACTTTTCTGCGGCGATGGCGGCGACGAGAAACAAGTGGCCCATGCGCCGGATGGCAAGTGGATTTATCTGTTCCGCCCGGAAGCGATTCCGAATCGCGGCGTGGACGACAAGAGCTTCGTGAACCCCGGCGTATTTCATGCCGAGCGGCTGGTAAACATGTCTAAACACCAATACCGGCTGGAGCCCAACGTGAGTTTCACCCCCGATCAGAAGTGGGTTGTGTTCCGCTCGAACATGTTCGGCGCGACGTATGCCTTCGCGGTGGAAGTGGCGAAGGCGGATGCTGCCACGGCTACTCGCCCCGTAGGGCTCGTCATGAAATAAGTGTGCCAGTTTTGGAATATAGCAAGCGTGGGGCACTTATATTTTTGTGGGGCGGGATGGTATCCTGCCGGCCGATTGGCAATCGGCCCATTAGCGAAGGCCGATTTACAATCGGCGGCAGGTTATCAACCTGCCCTGCGTAGGCACGCTGTGCCCCATCAAGACCCATTTGCTCGGTTCCTTTACCCACGCTTATATTAGGACGAATCCGTAGTGTCCATCTCGAAGCGAATTTGCGCGTTCCCCAAATGCAGCTCGTCGCCTGACCGCAACTGCACACCGCGCGTTGAGTCGCAGACGATGATTCGACCATCGCGGAAGACTTGCGTTCCGAGCGAGCAGGCCGGATCGTTGTAGACCCGGAATTTCCCCACGATAGGGTCGTAGCGTAAGCAGGCGTGCTTGCGTGAAACCGTCGTTTCCGTGTCGGCGAACGCCAGGTCGTTGCGCCGCTCCAGGCCTCCAGCCTTGCTTTTAACTTCGCTCAAGCGACCCACGTAAACCAGGTCCCGATCGATCGCCAATTCCTTTTCGGTAGCGCTTCCTTGAAGAACTACAAGCCGTGCCGGCGGTCGAACGGACGGATGCATCACGCGCTTGCGGCGGTATTCAATGCGGAAAGGCTTGGCGTTATCGTCCTTAACTTCAATCTGGACGACATCAATCAACACCGTGACATTGTCCGCCTTGCAACCACGCCCGGCCAATTGCGATCTGAGCTCTTCGGTTAGCTCCGCCGCGTCGAGCAGCGCCTCTAATGTCTGCTGTTCTTCGGCGTGTCGGGCATTGATCTCGACTGCTACTTCAGCGAAGGGAAACACATATTCCCCGCCACCCTTGGACTGAACACGCTCCCCCATTTCTTGCAAGACCGCGCGGCGGATCTCAATCGGCTCCCAGGTTTGTGGCCCGCCGGCAGGGATTTTTCGAAAGGCGCTGCCCAGCATTTTTTCCAGCTTGTCGAGAGGCTTCATACGTCTACAATAGCCCCGCTTCCTTGGCGGCTTGCACGATTTCGCCCGCGATGGGAGCCGCCGCGGTCCCGCCATAGCGGCCATTCTCCACCAGAACGGCGAACGCAATCTTTTTACCATTACCGCCATACGGCGCGAAACCGATGAACCAGGCATGCGAGGGAGCCTTGGCCAATTCCGCCGTCCCGGTCTTGCCTGCGATTGGAATGCTCGCGCCCCGCAGCACGCGCCCGGTTCCACTGACGACTACGGCGCGCATGTAGCCAGCCAACTCAGCCGCCAATTCCGAAGTGAGCATCGCGGCCGGCTCCTCAATGCGCGTGTTGCTGTCGTCCACGATCCAGCGGCCCTGCGGCATCTTTCCGTTATTGGCCACCGTCGCCGCGACGCGCGCCATCTGGAACGGACTCGCCACCACTTGGCCCTGGCCATAGGAAGCTTGCGGAAGAGCTTCCTTCAGCTTGTTGGCTGTGTTCGGACGCGCCATGGCGATCCCAAACTGGCGAGCGGTATCGAACAGCGCCGTAGCGCCAACTTTGTAGAACCCCAACTGCGCGAAGTACGCATTGCAGGAAATGGTGATGCCCTTGGCCATATCCACCACACCGTGCGCGGTCCGGTCCTGCACGTCGTCGCGAATGGGACGCTTGCTCTTGCCGACATAGTTGCCCACACGCCCGTCGTCCAATGTCTTGCACTCGAAAGTGTCGTGCGCCAATGCCGGATTGAGCCGCAACGCCGCGATGGCCGTGACGATTTTGAACGACGATCCCGGCGGATACAGACCGATGCGGGCGCGGTCGAGCAGCGCCGCTTCCATCGCTCGATCGGGATTCTTACGGAATGAGGCGAACTGCCACGCCTCCGGCCACGGATAGCTGACCGCCGCCAGCAGGTCTCCGGTGGCGGGATCCAATACGACAATCGCGCCGTTGTTGCCGGTCTTCGCCAAATGGGTTTTCAGGATGGCGGATGCGCGTAATTGCAACTGCGAGTCGATGGACATTCGCACGTCGCGCTGCCGCTCGGTGAACGCTTTCACCTGTGGGTCGTTTTGATCGTGGCGATGGCGCAGCAGCGGCAGCAGCTCGCTGTAGTCGTACTGAAACACGTGATAGATTTCGTCCGAGTCGGGTTCGTGCAAATCGATTATTTCGCGGCGGTCGTCAAACCCTTGCAGGCGCGTGCGGGCATCGCGCTCCAGAAACGCCGTGTTGCGGGCGCCCCGGCGCAGCGTGGTGCGCTGATCGCCCACCAGGTAGAAAAGCTCCGGGCCCAGAGGATAATGGCGCGATTCGTTTCGCACGGTGGTTTGATCGATGGCAACACCCAGCCGTTGATAGTCGGCGTTGTGGCGCTGCAACGTCTCCCAGTTATTCGTGGCCAACGGCAGACCGTTCCGGTCCAGAACGTCGCCTTTCGGAATCTGCTGCAGAATCTCGCGCAGCCTTGGATTGTATGCGATGCCTAGACTCTTATCCGCAAAACGCACCTCCGCGCCCTTGATCGCGAACTGGTCCGGCTGCATCACCTGGAAGTACGCGGCGCGGCCGAGGACCGCGATCCCGCACAGCGCCAACATTCCAGCCAGCAAATAAGTGGGGCGTCCAAAATTGCGGACTTGCGCCGGATCGGTTCCGCGCGATGACACGGCCAGCACGATGGCCAGCGTGATGAAGTTGGCCACCATCGAAGTCCGGCCGAAGCTCAGAAAAGGCGACACCACGCCGGAGAGCGGAAGCAGTCCCAGCAGACCGCCCGCGATCAGGATCAATTGCAGGGAAACAATCAGGGTGAGCCCCGCCACCAGGAAATAGGAGTATGAACCGCGCGCGCGCAACGCGATCCGCAGGCTGCGCCACGTGAGCATTCCATACAGCATGAATATTCCCAGTAGGCCAATGAAACCGAGTTCTTCGCCGGCCGCGGACAGTATCAGATCGGTGTGGCCGGCGGGCAATGTCGACGGACTGCCGAGTCCGATACCCGTGCCTGTGATGGCGCCGGTGGAGAGCGCCCACACGGACTGCGCCACCTGATCGCCGCCGGAAACGGTATTACGCCACGGCGATTCCCACATATCCACGCGGTCCGCCACCGTCTTCGGAAAGCGGATCTTGTGTCCACCGTAAAACGCCAGCGCGATGATCGCGAAGCCG
>CATPCJ010000236.1 GCA_955652915.1 uncultured Bryobacteraceae bacterium | reverse complement strand
TGGGAACCGGCAATCTCGCGTCTCGCCTCCTTCAGGCATTCCCAGATTCTCACCTGACCGGCATCGATCTCGTGCCCGAGTTTCTCGACATCGCCGACCGTCGACTCTCACGGTTCGGCGACCGTGTCGATCTCATCCAAGGCGACCTTGCGGCGTTTGCCTTTGGCACTGTAACAGTTCCGAAAGTCGACCGCATAGTCGGTCCGGGAAATATCTACGTCGCCGCCGCGAAAAAGCTTTTGTCGGGTGAGGTGGGAATCGATTTCGTGGCTGGCCCAACCGAAATTGTGATCATTGCCGCCGATGCCGACGCGCGCCATGTCGCCGCGGATATGCTGGCGCAGGCGGAGCACGATGTGGAGGCGTCCGCGATTTTGCTCACCACTTCCCAGAGTCTGGCTGAGCGCGTTGTGCAAGAGGTAGAGCGGCAACTTCAAACATTGCCGACAGCGTCCGTTGCGCGCGAGGCGATCCTGAATAACAGCGCCGTGATCTTGTGTCCATCCATGCGTGCCGCCGCGGAGGCATCGAATCGATTGGCGCCCGAACACCTGGCAATTTACGACGCGAGCCTGCTACCGCAAATCCAACACGCCGGAAGTATTTTCATCGGACCCAGCAGTCCTGAAGCGGCGGGCGACTATGCTTCGGGTCCGAACCATGTTTTACCCACGTCTGGGGCGGCCCGAATTCGCGGGGGGCTTTCAGCAGCGGACTTCGTGAAGATAATATCCGTGCAGGAACTCACCGCCGACGGTTTGAGCCGGCTTGCGCCCGCGATCACGACCTTGGCGCGTGCCGAAGGTTTAGAAGCGCACGCGCGGGCCGTGGAGGTGCGTCTTGGCGGCTAAGAAAATCGACCTGCCGCCGGGTGTGTTGCAACCGCGCGAAGCCGTGCTCAAAATGGCTGCGTACAATCCTCCTACCGGCGGCCGGGCTGGAAAACTGCGGCTCGATTTCAACGAGAACACCGTTGGCGCGTCGCCCCAAGTGATCGAGTATCTTCGCCAGCACCTCACCGAAGCCGGCCTCTCCATCTATCCCGAATACGGCGATATCAAGCGGCAACTGGCGGAGTTCTTCAGCGTCGAGCCGGATGATTTTATCCTCACCAACGGAACCGACGAAGCCATTCAGGTGCTGATCAATACCTACGTGGACGACGGCGACGATGTCCTGCTGCTGCGGCCATCCTATGCCATGTATCGCTTCTATGCGGAGTTGGCGGGCGCGAATATTCGCGAGGTTCCGTACCGCGCGGAAAAGCTGGCATTCCCACTGGACGAATTGCTGGCCGCCATCCGTCCGTCGACACGCGCGATACTAATCGCGAACCCGAATAATCCGACAGGAACTGGAACGTCGCGCGCGGGCCTGGAACGGATTCTCGAAAAAGCGTCCGGAGCCGCGGTTCTCGTCGATGAAGCGTATTACGAATTCTCCGGCGTCACGACGCTCCCGCTGCTGAACGATTACCCGAATCTCTTCGTAACCCGAACGTTCTCGAAAGTCTACGGAATGGCCGCCATGCGCTTAGGCTGCATGTTTTCAGAGTCGGGCAATGTGGATTTCCTGCACAAGGCGCAATCGCCTTATAGCGTAAATATGGTGGCGACGCTGGCCGCCTCGGCGGCCATCAAAGACCACGCTTATATCGAGAAGTACGTCACGGAGGTGCTGGCCGCGCGTGAGTTGCTATGTGTGGGTCTGGAAAAGCTTGGGATCGATTACTACGACAGCAAGGCGAACTTCGTGTTGTTTGAAGCCGGCCCCAGAGCCATTCCACTGCGTGACGAGCTGCGCCGCCGCGGCGTTTTGATACGCGACCGCAGCTATGAGATTCCCGGCTGCGTTCGCGTAACCATCGGCACGCGCGATCAGATCCGGCATTTTCTCGCCGCGCTTGCGGAGATCTGGTGATGGCGCGATCGCAAGTGCTGGTGTTCGACATGGACGGAGTGCTGGTGGACGTGAGCGATTCTTATCGCGAGACCATCATCCGCACCGTGGGGCACTTCACCGGCAAGCCCGTGACGCGCGAGCTGATTCAGGACTACAAAAATCAGGGCGGCTGGAACAACGACTGGGCGCTTTCACAAAAGATGTGCCTCGACTTGGGATGCGACATTGAGTACCCGGCCATCGTCCAACACTTCAACTCCATCTTTCTGGATGAGGGCTTGATCCATCGCGAACGCTGGCTTCCGAAAGACGGAATGATCGAGAGACTGAGCGAAAAGTATGAGCTTGCGATTTTTACTGGACGCAACGTTCAGGAAGCTGAGATCACGCTGGACCGCGAAAAAGTGCGGCGGCATTTTCTGCTGATGACGTCCGATGACGTGGAGCGTGAAAAACCGGCGCCGGACGGACTGCTGCGAATTGCCGCTATGCATCCGGGAAAGAAACTCACTTACGTTGGCGATACGGTGGACGATGCGCGTTGCGCCAAGGCGGCGAAGGCGCCGTTCATCGGTATCGCGGCTCCGGGATGCGCGCGGCGCGACGAAATACTCGACCTGTTTCGCGGCGAAGGCGCGATTCAAATCCTGGAGGACGTCAATGAGATCGTCTAGGGTTGAGCGCAACACCAAGGAAACCCGGATCGGCGGATCCTTGAAACTCGACGGGCAAGGCACGTACGAGATATCCACGGGAATCCGGTTCTTCGATCACATGCTGGAGTTGTTCGCCAAGCACGGCGGCTTCGATCTGAAGTTGCAAGCCCAGGGCGATTTGGATGTCGATCAGCATCACACCGTGGAAGACTGTGGCATTGTGCTGGGCCAGCTTTTCTCGAAAGCGCTGGGCGATCGCAAAGGCATCAACCGCGCCGGCTACTTCGTCATGCCCATGGACGAAACGTTGGCTGTAGTGGCGATCGATCTTAGCGGCCGGCCCGCGCTGGTGTACGACGATAAGGTACGGGTGCGGCTGGTCGGCGGCCTGCAAACAGAATTGCTTGAAGATTTCTTCGGCGGCTTCGTCGCGCATGCCGGCGCAAACCTGCACGCGAAGGTCATGTACGGACGTTCCAGCCATCACAAGATCGAGTCGATTTTCAAATGTTTCGCGCGCGCCATGCGCTATGCCTGTTCCAAGGATCAGCGGCTGAAGGATCAACTTCCTTCCACCAAAGGGCTTTTGTGATTTCGATTCTCGATTATGGGGCGGGAAATCTTCGCTCGGTGCAAAACACATTGGCCGAGCTTGGCGCCGAATTCGAATTGATTCGCGATTCAGAGGGACTGCGGCAAGCAGGCAAGATCATTCTTCCGGGCGTCGGCCATTTCGGACAGATGATGCGCGCGCTGGACCAGATGCAGGTGCGCGACGCGCTACTGGAGCGCATCCACGCCGGTGTGCCGTTCCTCGGAATTTGTTTAGGACTTCAAGCCCTCTTCCAATCCAGCGAAGAAGCTCCGGGTGTGCGCGGTCTCGGTATTTTCGATGGCGAAATCCGGCGCTTTCCAGTTGGAGCGAGAGTTCCACATATGGGCTGGAACGAAATTGTGCCACAGCCGAACTCGAAGCTTCTGCGCCATTTCGTACCCCATCCATATCTATACTTCGCGCACAGCTTTTACGCGCCGCTGAACGCCGCCACGGCCGCGACTTGCCACTACATGCTGCCCTATACGGCGGCGCTCGAATCCAATAATATTTATGGCGTGCAGTTCCACCCCGAGAAATCCGGCGCGCTCGGCTTGCGGATTGTGCGCAATTTTGTGGAGCTTTGAGCGATGCTCGCGAAGCGCATCATCCCGTGCCTGGACGTCACCGGCGGCCGCGTCGTAAAGGGCGTCAACTTTGTTGGACTGCGGGACGCCGGCGATCCGGTGGAGCTCGCCGAACGCTACAATTTGCAGGGCGCCGACGAGCTGGTATTTCTCGATATCACGGCATCCAGCGACGCACGCGAAATCATGGCCGACGTCGTGGCTCGCACCGCGCGCAAAGTGTTTATCCCGTTGACGGTTGGAGGCGGCATCCGGTCCATCGCCGATGCCCGCAATATTCTGCTGGCTGGAGCCGAGAAAGTCAGCATCAACACCGCCGCCGTACGCCGTCCTGCCTTGATCACGGAACTGAGCGAGGAATTTGGCGCGCAGGCGGTGGTGCTGGCGATCGATGCGCGAAAAAATACAAATGGACGTTGGAATGTGTTCACGCGCGGCGGCCGGGATGACGAGGGCATCGATGCGGTGGAGTGGGCCAGCGAAGGCGAGGAATTGGGCGCCGGAGAAATTCTGCTGACGTCGATGGACACGGATGGAGTCCAGGGCGGCTTCGATTGCGACCTGACGCGCACCGTATCGCGAGCCACGCGCGTTCCCGTGATTGCGTCCGGAGGCGCGGGCAAGCCAGAGGATTTTGAGCGCGTGCTTACCGCAGGCGAAGCCGCGGCCGCGCTCGCCGCATCCATTTTCCACTACGGAACGTACACGGTCGCGGACCTGAAGAAATATCTCGAAGACCACAACGTTCCGGTGAGGCCCGCACAGTGATCATCCCGTGCATCGATTTGATGGGCGGGAAAGTTGTGCAGCTTGTGCAAGGCCGCGAAAAGGCGCTGGAAGCGGACGGCCCGCTCGAAATGCTGGAGAAGTTCAAAGCGTTCCCGCAGATCCAGGTTATCGATCTGGATGCCGCCATGGGCCGCGGATTTAATGACGATCTGGTGGAATTAGTTGCAGCGCGATGCGTCGCTCGCGTTGGAGGGGGAGTGCGTTCCGTCGATCGCGCCCGGCTTCTTATTCAGCAGGGAGCGCATCGTGTAATCATCGGCACGGCGGCGTTCAATCGGCCGCTCCTGGAGCAAATCTCGCAATCCGTTGGCCCGGACCGATTGATTATCGCGCTGGATTCGAAAGCCGGGAAGGTGGTCGTGAAGGGTTGGCGGGAGTCCACCGAATTCACTGCCGAAGAAGTGATCCGCCAATTCGAACCCTATTGCTCAGGTTTTCTTTGCACCTATGTCGACAAGGAAGGCATGCTGCAGGGCACGGATCTCGACTGGTTTCGACGGTTGCGCGACGGCACCAGTCACGAGATCACCGCGGCCGGCGGCATCACTACGATAGAAGAGATCCGGGAGTTGCAGAAGCTGGGAATCCACGCGGCGCTGGGGATGGCGATCTACACGGCGCGGCTGAATTTGGATGAATTGGCATCGGAGCATAGCTCGCTCGGATGAGCGGCCCAATAGTCCGGCTCCCATTTCGCCAGATCCTCACGCTTGCCGTAGCCCCACAGCACGGCGCACGTTTTCACTCCCGCGCGGCGGCCCGCTTCCATGTCGGCCGGCGCATCGCCGACCAGCAGACAATCTTCGGCGCGCACACCCAGCGCCTTTAACGACGCGTAGATGACGTCCGGTTGCGGCTTGGCGGGAAAACCATCGGTGCCTTGAACGTGCTCGAAGTAGGGCAGTAGCCCGAACATTTCGAGAACGGCTCGAGTTGTCGGCGTACCTTTGGTGGTCGCGGTGGATTTCCTGCCGGGCAACGCCGCCAGCGCTTCCGCAATGCCAGGATAAATGCTGGTTAAGGTGTGATTTCTGGCGAGATAGATGCGGCGGTAGTCGGCCACCAACGCATCCATTTGCTCCCGCGAATAATCCGGCAGCAGATCTTGAAATAAATCGATCAGATGCCGGCCGATGTAGCCGCGAAGAAATTCATCTGTGACACCGTTTTGCGGAGTGCCCGTTAGAGCCTCCTGGATGGCTCCGCAAATATCGTTCGCGGAGTCGACCAGCGTACCGTCGACATCGAACAGGTACACCGGGAAATGTGGAATCGACATCGCGTCTGTTACGTGGCGTGGATTTCAGTTTACTCGGGAAAGAGGCTCGAGACGAGTCTCGAGCCCGCAGACACGAGTGTCCGCGCCACGGCACGCTAGCGGTTTTTACGCCGGCTGGGGACGCTCGCCGCCGCGTAAACCTGTCACCGGCGGCTTTCCGCCCTCCGGACGAATTACCTGCTGCTTCTCGCCGCCTTCGGG
>CATPCJ010000235.1 GCA_955652915.1 uncultured Bryobacteraceae bacterium | reverse complement strand
TGGCTTGGCTTCACGACGTTCCTTCCTGGAATTCATCGGAAGGCTCACCATAAGCGCGCTCGACCACCTCTTCCAGCGACGGCCCGCCATGGAGATGGAAGCCATTCATCCAGCTCGTGCCGCGGCCACTGCTGCTCGCTTTGCGCGTTACACGAAGCCGCGGTTTCGCCGCACCACCAGGCCGCTCACCACCTTCACAAAGCACAATTTCCAGAGCTCCATCCGGGCCTTTTGCCGCCACCGTCCCATCCAGACGCCGCTCCATCCGTATGCGTTTGCCTTTCAACCCCGCCCGAATGTGTTCCCGTTGGATTTGAAATAACTGACACTCATGCCGAATGGTATAGTCCTGCCCAATCACCCTTTCTTCCACATGGCTCAGGATCGAAGCCAAATCGTGCCGCTGGCCCAATGGCCGGTGCGCATTGAACTCGTTCGCCGGCGAGACCGTGAAGCGTTCTGTCCATTGCGGTAGGTAATCGCTTTCCAGACGGGAGCCAGACGCCTGTTCAAGTGGTCCAATGCTTCGCTGGTGGATCATGCGTTCCTGTGCCAATCGATCTGAAAGCGGAAGGCACTGTTTATCTGAGCGTGTACGGGACCGGATTCGACAACTCTCCCCCGTCATTCGTTTTTTGTCGGCCAAATGACGTAGGAAGTCAAGTAAGCTATAGCGGTCCGCAGGGGCAATTTCCGGGCCTGGATCAACTGAATCTCCTATTAGCGAAAACCTTCCCGAGCGGCAGGTTGGACATTACATGCGGATTCGCGTCGGCGCTTTCAACCGGTTTCCAGCTCCGCTACTTTCACCGTCTATATCAAGTAGGGCCGCCAAAGCGGAAGAAGTCAAATGTCTTATGCGGTGTTGACCAATATGATTTCGAGTAACAAGATCGTGTCGTGCGTACTCATGCTTGCCTCGGGCCTCGCAGCGGATGCCCAGTCAGTTTCATTCCTGCGGCCTCAGTACATTCCGATCGGCCCAGGATGCTGTCAGATGCTAACCGGGGATTTCAACAGCGATGGCAAGACTGACATAGTAGTTTCGACTTCAGCTCCGGGCTTCACCGTCCTGCTCGGAAAGGGCGACAGTACGTTTCTAAGGAAAGACATCGCTCAGGGACAAGTGCCTGGGAATACCGTTGGGCTGGTGGCAGTCGCCGATTTCAATTCTGACGGTATTCTGGATATCCTGGCAGTCGGAGACACCGGCCTTAACCCCTCTCAGTTCGGCGTAGGATTTCGATACGTACCGCTATTGGGTAACGGGGACGGTTCATTCCATGCGGCAGCGGTGCTGGATTTGGGCGGTGAGATAGTAAAAGCAATCGCTGACTTCAACGGCGATGGTAAACCAGACCTCCTGGTTCAAGCCTATCCCGGCAGTGGATTTGCCGTTCGATTCGGAAATGGTGACGGCACTTTTCAGGCTGCCGGCCCCACAACAGGGTACCCGGAGGGGGACTGTTGCTTCGCGGTGTCCGGCGACTTCAATCACGATGGCAAAGCCGACGTTGCAATGATTTCGGTGCGACGAGGAGTCGTCTATGTTTTTATCGGCAATGGCGACGGAACCTTTAAAGCGTATGCTTCATATGGAGTGCCGCCGGCCGCGAACGGTTTCAAAACCCTTGCCACCGGCGATCTCAATCGAGATGGCAACCTCGATCTGGTCGTGGGCGCCGGGATGGGCGTAGGAGTGCTGCTCGGGACCGGCGACGGCACTTTTCGAGCTGGCGTGGCCTACCTATTCCCGCTGCAGCGGCTGAACTTCCTCACGGGACAGTCGTCGGCTATCGCCGATCTAAACGGAGATGGTATTCCGGACGTAGTGAATGGGTTCACCGTTTTCTTGGGGAACCGGGACGGCACCTTGCAAGCGCCAATCACCTTTGGCCAGTGGACGGAGACTCCATACAGTGGACCATTAGCCGCCACGGACTTCAACGGCGACGGAAAGCCCGATCTGGCAGGCCAGGCGGTCGACGGCATGGGACTCTGTTTGATGATCAACAATTCTCCGGCGACTGACACCTCTGTTACCGCAGTATCGGCCGCCGACTACCGTAACGTAGTAGCCCCGGGCTCCATCGCCGCTGTATTCGGTAAAGGTCTTACGGACGTCACCGCGTCCGCGACGCAGTTGCCTTTGCAGACCTCCCTGCAAAACACGAAATTGCGCGTTCTCGATCAGAACGGTACTGAGCGGTTGGCCCAACTCTTATACGTCAGCCCCACGCAGATCAATTTCCTAATACCTTCCGACACCGCACAAGGTAACGCCATCATCAACGTGGATAATGGCAAAACGCCGCTGATTCAGGGGGCACGCGCAACCCCGGTCCGCGCTGCTGCAGCCGGCATCTTCACAGTGGATGAAAGCGGTCGTGGATTGGCCGCCGCTACGGCCGTTCGCGTTCATAGCGACGGGAGCCAAACGCCTGTGTCGGTCCTCCAATGCTCGTCCGGGAGATCCTGCGTTCCTGTACCAATTGATTTGAAAGCGGAAGGCACCGTTTATTTGAGCGTGTACGGGACCGGATTCGATAACGCTCCCGCCTCATTCGATAGGTGTGACCCATTTATACTGAGTTACAGCGGTCCGCAGGGGCAGTTTCCGGGGCTGGATCAACTGAATATCCCGTTGCCGAAAACCTTGCCTAGCGGTAGCACGGATATTACATGCGGATTCGGGTCACCCAGTGCAGTCGGTTTCCTGTCCAGCTCCGTTACATTCACCGTCTATATCAAGTAACGCTGGCCCTATGAGAAGTAAGATGTCTAAGATCGTGTCGTGCGT
>CATPCJ010000234.1 GCA_955652915.1 uncultured Bryobacteraceae bacterium | reverse complement strand
GCCCGCTGTCCACTCCGCCAAATCGTTCCCCAGATCGGCGCCGTTGGGTTGGGGCAGAAGGCTCAGCAGAGGTCTAGCCCAAATCAGCGCGTTTTCTCTAGCCGCAAGAGTTGGGACCGGCTGATTCCACACGAAGGGCTGCCGCAGCCGCAGTCCTTCATAGGATAGAAAGAAAAACGTGCGATCGCGCCAAGCGGGTCCGCCGAGTGTTGCGGCAAAATTCTGTTCGCGCTGAGGCGCCCGGCCATCGCCATGCCGATTGGCAAACCAATCGTTCGCGCTCAGGACTTCGTTTCTGAATCCGTACAATAGCGATCCGTGCAGCTCGTTCGATCCCGATCGGCTGATCAGAGAAACTTGCGCGCCCGGCAGTCTTCCGAATTCCGACATCGTCGTGGACGTCTGCACGCGCGCTTCTTCCAGTGCGTCCAGCGAGACTAGGCTGTCCAAGCTGCCGAACGCCGTGAGCCCGGGAAGCGTTCCGCCGGTGGATTGCGCCGGCAGACCGCCGCCGCCAACGCCTGTATTGGCGCTGACTCCGTCCACCATGAAATAGTGCGTGTTCGGCCGCTGCCCGTTGACCGTGAACTGGCCGGCTTCGCCGCGCGTCGCGGGCGTGACCAAAGTTCCGGGAGCGAGTTCGAGCACCGTCAACAGGCCGCCGACATTGAGCGGCAAATGTTCGATTTCATCTCGGCTTACCAGCGTGCTCGCCGATATTTCTTCGCGATCCAGTAGCGGAGCGGATCCCTCCACCGTGACCGTTTCCTGCAGGCTCCCGACCACGAGTTTGAAATCCGCGCGCGCCGGCTGCGCTTCGGTTAACTTCACTCCGAAGCGGATCATGGTGCGGAATCCCGGCTTACGCACTGTGATTTTATAGACGCCCGGCTGCAGGGAAGAGACAATGTAGCCGCCATCGGATTGGGATTGTGTGACGCGCCGGAGACCGGTGTCCTCGTTGACGACGGTGATGAGCGCGCCTGGCACGGAAGCGGCCGAGGGATCCACGATCAGCCCTGAGACGTGAGTATAGTTATCAGCCAGGATTGGCAGCGTGGTGATGGAAACAGCGAGAACGAGGGCCGCGACGCGCCCAAACTTCACTTATCTCTCCGTGTTGATCGAGAGGCGTTCGTACCCTTCTAATTTAGCGCGTAACTGCGTCAGGTTGGACTGCAACTGGGCGGGAACCAGATCGTCGGCCGATTCACCGGGCGCCGCGGCGAACATCACCGCCAGAAGTTTCTCGACGCGGCGAGCGGTTTGGAATAAATCTTCCGTGACCGGCTGCCATGGCCCGGCCGAAATAATTCTACCCGGCGATCCAACCGATACGGACGGCAGCACCGGCTTCAACATGCGATTCAGATCGGCCGATTGTTGACGAAGCGCGGCAGCGTGCTCCTGTTGCAGGCGCCGCAGCAGTTGCCGATCCTGCACGCTGAGTTGCGATTCCACTTCGGGTGGAAACAATTCGGCCAGATGCCGCAACGCATAGGCGCGGGACATCATGGGCTCGCTTAAATCCAGAACCTGCGAAGCCAATTGCTCGAAATTGGAGCGGCCGCCTACCTGCGCCGCGATTCGGCTCTGCAGTTGCTGAACGTCGGCGCTCAGAGGAGTCTCGGCGGAGGACCGCGTTGGCCGCACATTGGATGGCGCGGATTCCGAGAAACGTACCACCACGTGCGGTTGCGCGTTCAACGCATTTTGGATCTCCCGCTGGCGTGCGGCATCAATGCCCACCCCGGAGACAACCACGTCGGCACCGTTGCGCGACACCTCGACAGGATCGCCCAAGTCGGCGCCCACCTGATGCAAGGCAGCCACTGCCCGCAACTCATCGCCGGCGGTTGCGAAGGCGCTGGAAGAGGATGGAGCGGCCGAATCCGGCGTTACGTCGGGTGCCGTATGTGCCTGGGCCGTTGTGGAACGGCTTTGGGAAGCGGCGATCTCAGTGGGCGGAACTCCGTCATCGGCAAGCTCGGTAATTTCCACCCATTCCTTGTCGCGAAATTCGAACCGCCCTTCCACTGGCCGCAGGTCCCGCGTCCTGATTTTTAGCGTGGCTTCCGCCAGTTCACCGGAACCGCTATCGGTCCGCACCCGGTAAGACCCGCTATCCTCGATCACTTCATCCTGCTTGTCGCGGAGCTGACCTCTCCATGCCTCATACGACTTTGCGCTCAACGGATTATTCCAATCGTAGTTGGCCGCGACGAACAACGCTTGCACGGAACTTAAAGCATCCGCATCGGCGGACGTAGAAGCCAATTTCCGGTCCGAGCCCGCCCAACGCGTCAGACGATGATCTCTGGTCCGAATCTGTAGCCGCCGCGGTTTTTCAATCCGGGTCTCGGCCGCCACCACCGCTTTCCGCAATAGCTCTGCCGCTTGAACCGACGGTGTTTTGTGGAACCGGGAAAAAAGTCCCCAGACAATCATCAGTGCGGCGGCCACGGGAACCCACTTCTTGGCGTTGTGTATGGGCCACTGCAGAAACTGCGAGAAGCGATCTAGAAATCCAGGACGTACGACGGATTCATCAATTTCGGTGAAGCGTTGATAGATATCGGTCCAGGGGGCCGGTGGCGGCAGGTGCTTTTGCAGAACGTTCTTTCGATAGCTCACGCATTGGCCGACGGTATTTTGCAATTCCTCGAAAGCGGCGCGGCACTGCCAGCAAGCTTCCAGATGCGAGCGTATTTCACCGGCATCGCGGCCGGATAATTCGCCGTCGGCGTACTTCAACATTTCTTCGTCTTGCGGGTGGCGCATCAAAGGCCTCCTCATACCTCACCCTTCTTCAATCGCGAAATTGCGCGTCTGAGAAACTCGCCTACCGCCGACGCGCTGATACCTAAAACAGAACCAATCTCCGGATACCGCAGTCCTTCTAACCGCAGGAACAAGCAGCGCTTCTGCTGCTCGGATAACCGCTCGATCGCCCGATGGAACCGTAGCGTCTGCTCACGATCGATCAGGCTTTCCTCCGGGTT
>CATPCJ010000233.1 GCA_955652915.1 uncultured Bryobacteraceae bacterium | reverse complement strand
TGCTGGCCCTGCGCCCAAAGGCGATCCTGATTGAGAACGTGAAAGGCCTTACGCGCCAGTCATTCGCCAACTACTTCACCTACATCCAGTACATGCTGGAATTCCCGGAGATCAAACGGTTTCCGAACGAGGGTTGGAAAGACCACCGCTCACGCCTGGAGAAGTATGTGACCGCGCGCGGCAAGGGCTACAGTGGACTCAGATACAACATCATCCCAAAGCTGGTCAATGCCGCCAATTACGGCATTCCGCAGCGCCGTGAGCGAGTGTTCATCGTAGGGTTTCGGTCCGATCTGGGTGTCCAGTGGACGTTTCCTAAGGAAACCCACTCCCAGCAAGCGCTCCTTGAATCTAAATGGATCACCGCCAAATATTGGGATGAGCATCGCGTCGCTAAGTCCAAGCGGCCGGAGCCCCCCGCCAGCTTGCCGGGCGCGATCTACACGGGGAAGCTATTCAGCGGCACACACGATCGGTGGAAAACAGTCCGCGACGCGATCGTAGGTCTTCCCGATCCGGAAAAATCCAGCGGCGGTGAATTTCTGAATCACAGTTTCAACCCTGGCGCGCGAAGCTATCCCGGCCACACCGGCAGCCCGCTCGATGAACCGGCCAAAACGCTCAAGGCGGGAGACCACGGCGTGCCGGGCGGTGAGAACACCGTCCTCTATCCAAACGGAAAATTCCGGTATCTGACCGTGCGGGAATCGGCCAGAATCCAGACCTTCCCCGATCAGTTTATTTTCTGTGGATCGTGGAGTGAAAATATGCGGCAACTGGGCAACGCAGTCCCGGTCGATCTGGGACAGATTATGGCCGCCGATATCCGGAGGCATCTCCTGGAGAAGAAGTGTGCGGACAGAACAGCCATTCAACCCGCTTGATAAGAAGAGTCTCGGCATTAGCGTTGCCGACGCGTTGCTGGCACAACCGATCGGTCCCCTTCCGCCCAAGGAAAAATTCATCGGGGCGGGGATCTATGCCATTTACTATTCCGGCGATCATACCGCCTACCGCACCATTTCAAAGGCCGACGCGGAAGGGAAGGAGACCCCGCCCATCTATGTAGGTAAGGCTGTTCCGGCTGGCGTACGCAAGGGTGGATTCGGATTGGACCTCCCTGCCGGGCCCGTTCTCTTCAATCGCTTGTGCGAGCACGCCGAGTCGATCCAGCAGACGAAGAATCTTTCGATCAACGACTTCGCCTGCCGCTATCTAGTCGTCGATGACATCTGGATTCCTTTGGGCGAGTCGCTGTTGATCGAGATGTTTTCACCGATCTGGAACCGGCTCATCGACGGATTCGGCAATCATGATCCGGGTTCGGGCCGCTACCAGCAACAGCGTTCGCCGTGGGACGTGCTCCATCCGGGCCGAGCGTTCGCCGAGAAGCTGCAGCCGCATTCCAAGACCGACCAAGAGTTGCTTGAGATCGTCGCCGCATTTGTCGCGAAGCAAGAAGGGAAGTGACCACACGCTTTTTGCCAGTTATTTCGCTTCTCCCTCCGGCCGCGCCTGCCCGTCCTTGAGCGCTTCCCGTACAGTCTGCTTCAGCTCATTTCGCAGCGCGGGCGTGATTTCCGGCGCAAGCTGGACGTTTTGAGTTGGGAAAGGCATCTGGATATCCGCTTCCTGGAACCGCTTTTTGATTCTACGGTTCATCTCCCGTCCCACCAGCCACTGCTTGCTCGGTACCGTCTTGAAGCGGGCCTTGATCACCACGGAGTCGTGACCAAGCTGGTCCACGCCCATTACTTCCAGCGGCGCCAGGATTGCCGAGTGATAAGGCTCCTCTTGCATCAACTGCTCGCCGAGCTCTTTCAGAACCTCGACGACATTGTCGGTGTCTTCCTTGTAAGAAACGGAGACACTCAGCACGTAGTAAGAAAACTCGCGCGTCAGATTCGAGATATCCGTAATGGACCCGTTCGGAAAAATGTGTACCGCGCCGTCTTCGCCCCGCAGCACGGTGGTGCGCAAATTGATCTCCTCCACCAAGCCGCCTTTGCCATTGATGATGGCGACATCGTTAACGCGAAGCTGATTCTCCACCAGCAGGAATATCCCGTTCAGGACATCCTTGACGAGGCTCTGCGCTCCGAATCCCACCGCCACGCCGACGATTCCGGCGCCGGCCAATAGCGGCCGGATGTCAAAGTTCATTTCCTTCAAAATCATGATGGCGGCGATGCTCCAAATCACGACGAACAACACCTTTCGCGTGACGCCGCAGATGGTCTGGATACGTTTCTCGACTTCATACTCAGTCTCGCCGCCGGCTTTCGTCATCATTCCGACGATGTAGTTCCGTAGGGTCTTCAACAGCCGTCCCACAGCCTTCGAACAGAGATACGCGAAAAGCAGTATGAAAAAGATGCGCACCACGTCGAAGAGCAATGGCAGATAGTAGTTGGGGTTCAAAAGTTCGTTACGCATCGGCATATCTAAGGAATAACAAATGGCAGTCGGCTCGCAACACTGGGAAGACTGCTAAAATAAAACGAATGGCGACAGCACAGACGAAATCTCCGTCCATCGGTACGTGGGCCCCAGTGGTAGGGCTCGGCTGGCTGATCCCCGGCGGCGGGCACTTCCTGTTGAAGCGTACCGGCCGCGGCACGTTGCTGCTGGTTTCCGTGTTATCGATGTTTTTGCTGGGCTTGATGATGCGCGGCGCCATGTTTCAACCGCAGACCGGTGACATCCTCACCACCATCATCTACTGCGGCGGATTTATCGGCGATCTGGCTTCGGGGCTGCTCTATCTGCTGGCCACCTGGCTCGGCTACGCCCAGCCGGACGTCGCTGGACACGTGCATGATTACGGAACCAAGTTCCTGGTTGGCGCGGGCCTGATCAATATTCTGGCGATGGTGGATGCCTATGAAATCGCCGTAGGGAAGAAGGACTAATGCCAAAAATGAATCTTTCCCACTTCGAAGCCGCGGTGCTGTTCGCGCTGTTTTCTTCGGTAGTTCTGGGCGTGATTACCAAGCGAACGGATGCCGACCGTCTGCGCTATGGCGTCCGTTGTTTCGCCTATTTCCTGGCGGCTCTGGTCGGCTTAGGCTGGCTGATGCGTTTAGGCCACGGTTAGATTAATTTCCGCACTTCCCGCGGCAAATCGTTTCTGAAATCTGCTTCAACGGACCTACCACGGTCTGATCCGTCAGGCTCGGCCGGCGGACACTCAACGTCTCCACCACCGAGCCGTCCGGGCCAGGTCTCTTCTCAATAATCTGTTGTTCACGTAGCTTCAGTTTTTGCGTTCCACCTGTTTCCACCGTGCCCAGAGTGTTTGGAGCGAAGAGACTCACTTCGGCCTCCTTCGATCCATCCGGACGCGTGACAACTTTCGACACCGTCTGGCTGTGCAACTGCAATCGGCCGCCGATCACTTCGTAGCGGGCCGCGTTTTCCGTCGTGACGCCGCCTTCTTGGGTGTGATCCACTTGCTGCTTCACCGACAGCGTGAAATTTCCACTTCCATCTTTCTGGTAGGTGATGGATTCCTGTTGATAGCTGCCGCCCGCTTGTTTGGACGTGACGGTAGTATGCTTCTCCACCGTTTCCAGCGATCCGTTCACGCTCGGCCGCTGCAACAAAGTTTCGGATGTTTCCGAAGAGCCGCTCTTGCGAACTTCCGTAATCGATTTATCGAGGAGCTGCATCTTGCCATTGAGGTCGGCCCGGTAGTTGGTGGTTTGAATGTGCGAACTTCCGTCCGGGTTCTTCTGTTCTTCCACGGCCTGCTTCACGGGCTGGCTGGGATTTCCGGCTTGGTCATATGTGCGAATCAGCGTTTCCACCAAGCGTCCGGAGGCATCGTCACGCAACACATGCTCTTCTCTCTTTTCCAATGGAACCACGCGGCCATTCACCGATTGCAGGATCTCGGTGGTCGCGGAACTGTCCGGCGACTTGGCCAGCACAACATCGGGCCCATTTGCGACCCGGTGGCCGTTCACATCCACGCTTCTGTGGGTGATAACGCTTGTATCCTGCGAAAAAGCAACGGAGAAAAACACAACACTAGCCGCAACGATCCGTTTCACAATTCCAGCCTAACGTGTTCCGCTTAAACCGGCAATCCGGTAAACGCCTTAGAACAAAAACAATGAGGTGACAGGCACCTCAATCACTCATTCTTTTGTGAAAACAATTGGTGATTGAGGTGCCTGTCACCTCATTGTTTCAAGTGGATCATAATGGTCCTCATGCGCTCGATACTGCTCGCCCTCACCTTCCTGATTCCGGCGGCCGCCGCCGACACCGTCGATCTCGCCGTCATCGGTCAAATCAAAGCCGAGGCCATCGAACACTCCAAAGTAATGGAGCACCTGCAACTCCTCAGCGACCGCTACGGTCCACGGCTGAACGCCTCGCCCGAGTTCAAAGAAGCAGCCGACTGGGCGCTCAAGCGCCTCCAGGAATATGGCCTCGAGAACGGGCGCCTGGAAAAATGGGGACCATTCGGCCGTAGCTGGTCTCTCGACAAATTCTCGGTCGAGATGACGCAGCCGCGCTATTCGTTGCTGGACGCCTGGCCCCTGGCCTGGTCCGCAAGCACCAACGGACCGGTAAACGGTGAGCCGGTGTTCGCTCCCATTCCTTCCTCCACCAGCGTCAAGAAGGGCGAAGCCGATCTCGAAAAGTACATCGAAAAATACAAAGGGAAACTTCGCGGCAAGATCGTGCTTGTCTCCGAAACATTGAACAACATCGTACAGGCGGAGTCGAAGCCGGACCTGCATCGCTACACGGATGCCGAGTTGGCCGATCTGGCTGCCGCGCCGCCGCCGGTGGAAAAAATGAAGCTCGATCCAGCCGACCTGGATATTCCCGAAGACCTGGACGCGCGCATCCGGTTTTTCTCCAGCGCACCGCCGTCGGTGATGGATGAGTTTCGCGACAAGCGAAATGCCTTGGCCCTGAAACGCACCCAGTTCTTCGTGAATGAGGGCGTATTGGCGCTGCTTCAGGACGATTTGCGGGCGCGCGACGGACTCACGTTCTCAGAAGCTGCCGGCTCCTACGAAGCGAAAAATCCGCCCTCGCCGCCGGCTTTTATCGTGACCTCGGAGCACTATAATCGCATCGCCCGGCTGCTGGCCGCTAAGACAAAGGTAGAGATCCAGGTGAACCTGAAAGCGCGAATGTCGGACGGTGACGTGGACAGCTACAACATCATTGCCGAAATTCCCGGCGGCAGCAAGAAAGAAGAAGTGGTGATGCTGGGGGCGCACTTCGATTCCTGGCACAGTGGAACCGGCGCCACCGACAATGGCGCGGGCAGCGCGGTGATGATGGAGGTCGTGCGAATTCTAAAAGCCCTCAATCTCAAAATGGACCGCACCGTCCGCATCGCTCTTTGGGGCGGGGAAGAGGAAGGCTTGCTGGGATCGAAGGCTTACGTGAAGGAGCACTTCGCCGATCCAAAGACCATGCAACTCACCTCCGCTCATTCCAAGCTGTCGGGGTATTTCAATCTCGACAACGGCAGCGGTAAGATTCGCGGCGTCTACTTGCAGAATAACGACGCCATGCGCCCCTTATTCGAGCGATGGCTGGAACCATTCCGCGACCTCGGCGTCACCACCATCACCATACGCAACACGGGTGGAACCGATCATCTGTCTTTCG
>CATPCJ010000232.1 GCA_955652915.1 uncultured Bryobacteraceae bacterium | reverse complement strand
CCGAAGTGGCGCCGTTATCCGATTCCTTCGTTTGCGCCGGTGGCGCGGGGGCCGGTGGCGTTTCTACTGGCGCGCGCTTCTCCTCCGTCGCCGGAGCAGGCGGTGACGCTGGTGTCACTGCGACAGGAGCTGGAATAACGGGCATCGGAGCCGGTACCGCCTTCGGCTTCTCCTCGAGGGGAACAGGCTTGATTGGCGTTGCCGCGGTTTGTTCCGTGGCGGCCGGCCCGCTGTCCCGAAGTTTCGGGACTATCAGCAGACCTGCCAGGATCAAAAGGAGTAAGGCGGTTGAGGCATAAACCCATTTTCGCGATGCGCCGGGCGTCGTTGCCGGCGGCTGTTTCGTGGCAGTCACGGGAATCTTGCGCAACAGTTTCGCTATCGCCCCGACGGTTGGCCGGTTCTTCGGATCGCGCCGAAGAGCTTGGCGTGCGATTTCATTGTAGGGAGCAGGGACCGTTTCCGGAAGAACCAACTCCTGCCCTTGCGCGCCGCCCCAAGCCGGCATACGCTGCGACAATGCCTCCACCAGCGTTGCCCCTAAAGACCAGACGTCGGCGGCCGGCGAGACTCCTTCCGTCGCGACCTCAGGCGCGGAGTACGCATCCGGCGTGACAGAATCCGGTTCTTCGATGGGGCACAATCCGTCACTTGAAATTCTCAAGCTGCCATCCACGCCCAAGATGTTCGACGGCTTCAGATGACCATGCACGAAGCCCTGTCCGTGAATGTAGGCCAGCGCGCTCAGGGCGGGCTCCAGCATCTCGCGCGCCTCCATCGGTGAAAGCGGACGGGCTGGAACTACTTGCGCTAAGTTTTCCTCGGCGTATTCCATCACGACGTAAATCAGGTTCTTGCCGCTCGTCTGACGGCGTCCCGTGCGGAAGATACGAAGTAAATGCGGATGCGAAAGGTGAGACGCGAGCCCCCACCCGCCTAGTTCCCGTTCCGTAGTATCCGGACTTCCCAGGACCAGCTTGATAACGGCCTTCTGTGGCTCTCGATCGCCATATTCGGTGAGAAATACAGCACGATTCCCTTCAGCCCAGAGGTACTGGCGCAGTTGGAAACCACCGACGACCTCGCCTTCCCAGGCTTTCCAGAACTCGCTCATTGTCCAGAGACCATTCTAGCCATGCGGTGGGAGCGCTTGCGCGCTTTCCTTGAGGGGCACGCCCGAAAGCCTCAGCCGCCGCGCCTCATTCATCAGAAATAGAAGCTTGTGCGCGGCCAGAGTGTAGCTGAGCCCTTCGGCGCGCACGTTCGAAATGCAGTTGCGCTCCGCATCGGTGCGCCCCGGGCGCGGATTCCATGTCAGATAAATCCCGAGGCTGTCGGGAGAGCTGAGCCCCGGGCGTTCACCAATCAGCACTACGGCCAGCTTGGCGCCCAGGATTTCGCCGATCTCGTCCCCGATCGCCACTCGTCCTTGCTGGACGATCGTGACGGGGGCGATGTTCCAATCCAGCTTCGGCAGGATCGCTTCCAGCAGCGGCGTGGCGTGACGATGCACAGCCGGCGCGGAGAGCCCGTCGGCGATGACGAAGACGGCGTCATAACTCGATTTCAATTCTTGGAGCCGTTCACGCGAATCCGGATTCAATTGGCGGCCGAGATCCGGACGATGCAGGTACGTCGTGCGATCGGGCGCCGCGCTCGCCAGTGCGATAGACGGAATGTTCTTTTGATTTAGCTCGACGGCCAGGGAGTTGACATCCAGAGCCAGATGGACTGCGTCGCGAGCCTGCGCGTGCGCCAACTGGAAGTCGAGCAGTTCACGGGTAGGAAGACTATGTCCGCTGCGGCCTAAATCTACGCGGGCAGGGGTGTAATCGCGGAGTGACTTTGTCATTCTAAAAAACCAACACAGGCACGAATGCCTGTGGCACTCATTGTTTCGAGCCAGGCTTCGAATTCGGGCGCTGGACGCAGGCCGAACATTTTTCGCAGATACAGGGCGTCGTGGAACGAGGTGCTCTGATAGTTGAGCATGATATCGTCGGCGCCGGGAACGCCCATGATGTAATTCACGCCGGCCGCTCCCAGCATGGTCAGCAACGCGTCCATATCGTCTTGATCCGCTTCAGCGTGATTCGTATAACAGATGTCGCAGCCCATGGGAAGCCCCAGCAGTTTGCCGCAGAAATGGTCTTCCAAACCGGCTCGCAGAATCTGTTTGCCGTCGTAGAGATATTCCGGGCCGATGAATCCCACCACGGTATTCACGAGCATGGGCTGGAAGTGCCGCGCCAGCCCGTACGCCCGCGCCTCGCAAGTTTGTTGATCCACGCCTTGATGCGCGTTCGCCGACAATGCGCTGCCCTGCCCGGTCTCGAAGTACATCACGTTATTCCCAACCGTGCCTCGCTTCAACCGTAGCGCCTGCTCGCGCGCCTCTTCCAGCATGTCGATGTTCACGCCGAACGCGCTGTTGGCCGCTTCCGTTCCGGCGATGGACTGGAATACCAGATCTACAGGCGCGCCTCGCTGCATCGCTTCCATTTGGGTCGTAACGTGGGCCAGCACGCAGCTCTGCGTTGGAATTTGATAAGCCTCGCGCAAGCGGTCGAGCATCCGCAGAAGCCCTTCCACTGTTTGGAGATTGTCCGAAACTGGATTGATGCCGATCACCGCGTCGCCGCTGCCGAACAACAGGCCGTCGACAATGCTGGCGGCGATTCCTTTCGGATCGTCGGTCGGATGATTCGGCTGCAAGCGCGCTGAAAGACGGCCGGGTAATCCGATGGTGTTCCGGAAACGCGTCACCACGCGAATTTTCGCGGCCACCGACACCAGATCCTGCAGTCGCATGATCTTCGAAACCGCGGCGGCCATTTCCGGGGTCACGCCCGCCGCCAAAGCCTGCAAGACATCGCCGGTGGCTTGCTCACTCAGCAGCCAGTCGCGAAAATCGCCAACGGTTAGATGGGCGATCGGCGCAAAGGCATCGGGAACATGTTCGTCGGCGATCAGGCGCGTCACTTCATCCGATTCATACGGGATCACGTGCTCGGTCAGGAACGTCGAAAGCGGAACGTCGCTCAATGCCATTTGCGCCGCCACCCGCTCCTCGGCGCTAGCGGCTGAAAGGCCCGCCAAATGGTCTCCGGAACGTGCGGGTGTCGCTTTCGCCAGAAGCGTCTTCAGCCCGTCGAAGCGGTAGACGATATTTCCGGCGGTGTGCGAAAACTCTTTCAAACAGGCGCCTCTTGCTGCAATGCGAATTCTTCTTCCGGCGACAGTATGAGCCGCTTGCGCGCGTAAAATGCGAAATACGCGATTCCGCAGAGGAACCAGATCGCGGCGCCGATCACACCCAGATTGTAATCGCGATTCAGGAACAAGGTGACCAACGTCGCCGCTGCAATCACCATCGCCACCACGGCGCCGGCCGATCCCAACGGGCTTACATAGGGTCGCGCTATGTTTGGAAATCTCCGGCGCAGCAGGATGAACGAAAGCATTTGCAAAATGTATGCGATTACCGCGCCGAACACCGCCATATTGAGCAGCACTCCGCCGACCGGGCTGCTTTGGCCCGCCAACTGAATGGTGAGCGCAGCCGCAAATCCGAGCACTGAGCCTGCGATCAAGGCACGGTGCGGAGTCTTGCGCCGGCCATGCGTTACCGACAGCCAACTTGGAAAATAACCGGCGCGAGAAAGCGAATAAATCTGCCGCCCGTACGCATAAATGATGGTGTGGAAACTTGCCAGCAGGCCCGTGCAGGCAAAGAGAGCGAGCAATTTCGCCCGCATACCTGCGCCGAAAATCGCGCGGAACCCGAGGAAGAGCGGCTCGGTCGACGCGCCAACTTTGGCTGCGCCGGGCTCGATACCGGCGTTCAAGATCACGGTAAGAAACGAGCACAAGATTAAGGTGATGAGTCCGGACAAGATTCCTTTGGGCATGTCACGCGCGGGATCGTGCGATTCCTCGGCCGCCAGCGGCAACTGCTCGATTCCGAGATAGACCCAGAGCGCGAACGGAAGCGCCGCGAATACGCCAGGCCAGCCTTTGGGCAGCCATCCACCGCCTTCCAGCGCCCAGCGATGCAAGTTGAACAGCGGCGCGGCGCCAACATAAAAAACCGCCAGAATCGCGAGGGCGCAAATTGTAATCGCCACCGACACGCGAAAGGACATCGCCACGCCGCCGATGTTGAATGCGACAAAAACGACGTAGCAAGCCACCCACCACAGCGGTGCAAAACTGGCGGGTGTCTGGAAAATTGCGCCGAGATATCCGCCCACGCCCACAACTATCACGGCCGGTGTCAGGATGTATTCCATGTTCTCGGCCAGACCTGTAATGTAGCCGCCCCAGGGGCCCATGGATGTGCGCGCGAACGAATACGCGCCGCCGGCATGGGGCAACGCCGGCGACATCTCGGCGATGCTGAAACACAATCCGATATAGAGCAGCGTGATGATGACCAGCGCGGCCAGCATGCCCCCGAATCCGCCGGAAATAAGCCCGAAATTCCAGCCAAAAAAATCCCCGGAAATTACCGCGCCGACTCCCAGCGCCCATAGTTCGACTACGCCGGCGTGCCGCCGCAAGGCGCGCTTCTCCATGTATCCGGCATCCGGCTTGGTGTAGGAAATGTTTTCCACTGCACTCGTTTGTATCACAGCCTGCGTCATTGCGTTACGATCATGGACAGCTATGCGACGCGCTTGTTTCAGTGCAGTCCTCTTACTTTCGACGGTTCATCTTTACTCGGAGGAACCACCTCGCACCTGGATCGATCCGGACACCGGCCACAGAATTGTCCGTCTCACCAACGAACCTGGCAGCGCCAGTCTCTACTTCAATCAGAACGGATATACGGCTGATGGCGCGAGCATGGTCTACACCACGCCGGATGGAATTTCGGTTCTGAATCTGCAAACGCATGCGGCCAAGCAGGTTGTGAAGGGCAGGGTTCGGATCATTGTCACCGGACGAAAGACGCAGAACGTTTATTACATAAAAGACGGAGCGGTGTTTTCCACCGACGTCGATAGCGGCGCCACCCGGGAAATCGCGAAGCTTCCACGGCGCGGGTCCATCGCGACCGTCAATGCCGACGAGACACTGCTGGCCGGAACTTATATCGAAGGAAACGGAGCCGATTACAACCAGAATCGTCCGCAGCAGCCGCAAACACTGGAGCAGCCGGTGTCTAAAGGGCAGATGATGGAACAGCGCCTCGCCGCTCATCTTCCCATGGGCCTCTTTCTTGTGGATGTGAAAACTGGCGAAGTAAAAACGATCCATCGCAGCACGGACTGGCTGAATCATCTGGAATTTTCGCCCACCGATCCGGCTCTGCTGATGTTCTGCCACGAAGGGCCCTGGCATAAAGTGGATCGCATCTGGACCATGCGCACCGATGGCACGCACATCGTGAAAATTCACAATCGCACCATGGCGATGGAGATATTCGGGCACGAATTTTGGAGCACGGACGACAAAGCGATCTGGTATGACTTACAGACTCCTCGCGGAGAAGTATTCTGGCTGGCGGGCTACAACATCGCATCCGGCGAAAGAACCTGGTATCACTTGCAGCGCAACGAGTGGTCCATTCACTTCAACGTTACGCGCGACGGGACACTTTTCTGCGGCGATGGCGGCGACGAGAAACAAGTGGCCCATGCGCCGGATGGCAAGTGGATTTAT
>CATPCJ010000231.1 GCA_955652915.1 uncultured Bryobacteraceae bacterium | reverse complement strand
GGGCTCCCATCCAGGCGTTTCGGCCGCGCCTGCCTGCGGCCTCACCTGCCACAAAGTCATCTTCTGATCCCGAAACTCGAGCGGAAGCTCGCCGTCAAGCATCACGGTCCAGAAGCCAGGATCTTTCTGAAGATCGGTGACTTTCATGTGCACAGCCGGTTTTGATGGAGTGAGCTTGGGCGCGGTTATTTCGACTGGGTTGTTGGGGATCAGCTTGATATCTTTGGCGGTTTGCAACGCGAACCACGCATCTTTAATCACCCGCGCCTCGGAGCGCCGGCTAGCCGGAGCGGCCAGCGGATTGTAGATGTACTCCTGTAGCGAAGGCTTGGTCTTCGAATCGCTTGGGAAATCCAGTGGAACCGGAAGCGTAAGGTGAATTGCCGCTTGAGTGGTTCCTCCCGCCGCCACGTCGTCGAATGAAAGCGGAATGGCTGCGGCCGGGGGTGGCGGGAGTGCGGGAGGCGCGGGAGGTGCGGCGGCAGGCTGCAAGCGGAGCGCGTTTCCGAATCCGCGCCCCCAATACGCGGCGTGAAAGCGCTTTTTGCCCGCATCGACGCCTTCAAGCAATATCATCGACCTCTTCGTCAAGTCGGTATTGAAGCCCGTGAGATTGTCCACCAGAACCACCGCTGGACGTTCCATGCGGTTCAATTCATAGCGGTCGATCCACACCACGTTGCCGATGGTAACCGCGCGTTCGTTGGCAATCTCGAAGTGGCCGGTCACAATCCTGGGAAGAAAGCCATTCAACGCGGCTGCTACAATGCCCTGCCGCGAACTACCCATTACACCGACGGAACGCAGTACGCTCAAGGTTTGCCAGGCATGATAATCCCAGAAGCCGACTGACGAGAAGATAAACGCGATTGCGGCAATGATCAACGGGATAACTTCGAGGTACAGGTCTAACGGCAAGAAGAAGAATAGAGAGACGGCGGTGAGCGGCCAGCCCCAGGTGGGCAACAAAAAGAAGGTTGCGAATCCGTTCAGCACCGACAAGCCGGTGGACATGGTGTTGGACGCGTGGCCATCGCGATCGACGCGACCGCACGGATCGAACTGGCAAAGTGCGTAGGGGTGCGCCGCGGCAAGCGGCGCCTCGGCGCCGTGGCGCAGTTCCTGCAGGCTCTGGCCGGCCCAGAGGCGTGGATCGTCGATACCGCCGTGCCACGGATCGGGGGTGAGGAACAGGCCCAGCTCCGGGTCCAGCAGTCGCGTTCCGCATAGGATCAATCCGGTTTCGGGATCGGCGACGTGCCCGTAGAGAGAAGGCCGCAGAGCCGATTCCGCCGCTCCGAAGGGAGGCTGCGCAAGGCGTTGAAATCCATCCGGTCCCAGGGCGCCGAGCAAGGTTCCCATGTGGTCGGTCAGGAAAACCTCGGCCAGGGGATCGCCCACGGGTCCGTCAATCCGCGCGAGCAGTCTTCCCTGCCACCACAGAAATGTCCTCAGCGCACGGCCGTCCGCGGAAGTGACGCTCCACAGCCGGCCCTGGGCATCGCGATGTTCGAAGCGCGTTTCCAGCGGACTGCGGACGGCGACGCGGCGGCCCAGACCGTCGTACTCGAACTCGAGGTAGCCGCGGCTCGGAGATGTCCAACGGACCATCTGTCCAAACGCGTCGTACTCATAGCGGATGGAATCGCGCCGGATACGCCGGCCGGCGGCATCGTAATCGTATTCGGAGACGCTCCCGTCGGGTCGCGAAAGGCGGCAGACCCGGCCACCCACGTCCAGGAACCTCCGCCAGACATTGCCGCTCTCCTCCTCGCGGCAAAGATCGGGGCCCTGGTAGTGATAGAGCCGGGTGACGGGAACATGTACCCAGGCAGCGAGGCGGCCGTTGGAGTCGCGCTCGATATGTTCGGCGAAGTTGTCATTCCAACGGCGGTAGACCGTGCGGTTCAGCAGGTCCCAGCCGATCTCCACCGTATCGTCGCCGGCTCGCAAAAGAACGCCGAGGGGTTGGCGGACTTCCCCCAGATTACCGAGCGAGGTTTGAATTCGAACGCCGCCCGCCTCCACGCGCACGTCGATCGCGTTGGCGATGAGACAGCCTCCATCGCGCCGCCATTCGTATTCGATGGGCGCGGACGAACCCGGCACAAAGACGCGCCGCGGCCGTCCATCGAACATCTGTTCCATGCGGAAATCGTCCGTGCCACGCGCCAGAGAGTAGCCGCCAGAACCAAATTGGGCACGGGTCGCGCCGCGCGGATCGGCGATGCGGAACGCGCCGCGGCCCTGGTCTTCGATGGAGATCCAGGAGCCATCGCTGGATTGGATTCGCCGCAGACCGCCCACGGGATCGCGCTCGATGCGCATGCCGGCGCCATCCGGATACTCGACGCGCGAAACGTGGCCGGACACGTCCAGCCACACGCGGCGGCGTCCGCGAACGGGATCGTCGACGTCCTGCCGGGTCTCAGCCAATGGATGCGGAAATTGAAACACCGGCCCCTCCTCCACTCATCCCTTCCAGAAAACTCAGCAGGTCCTGTAATTCCTTTTCCACTCCCTCCACGACGACTTGGAGCTCAGCTTTCAATTTCGCGGCGGCCTGTATCAGCGCGTCTCCGATGGGAACCTTGGTGAGGTTCTCGAGAGCCGCGGTGATGCCCTCGGCGTCTTTGAGCAGGGGCGCGAGAACCACCGATGGCTTGAGGCCCTGAAGGCCGTCGATAACAATTGAAACGGGATCCAATTGGCCGAGCAGCTTGACCGGATCGAGAGTGCCGAGCTTGGCCTTTACCGAGTCGACGATGCCGCCCAGGTCGGCCACCAGTTTGGTGGGCGAGAAGTTGTCGAGCAGGCTCAGCGCCACGTCGAGCAGGTGTCCCACCTCGGCTTCGATCGGCGTGGGGTCGAGCACCGCGAACTCTGCTCGAACGCGCTTCATTCCGGCCTGTATCCGCTTGATGATGCCCAGCGGCATGAGCGGCAACGCCAGGTTCAACAGTGAATCCCATAGATCGAGCACACCCGCGACGATATCCTCGATCAGCGTAAGCAGCTTGCTTTGGAGCTTTTCTCCGAGGTTGTCTAACTCTTTGGCGAGCGGCTCAAAATCGACGAAGTCGAAAAGCGCCGCCACACGCTGGGCGGCTTCGGCCGGCAACTGAGAACGCAGGGGCGCGGGGGCCATGTGGCCCAGGCTGTCCCCGAGCTGGTTCAGTTGGACTACCAAGCCAGTGACCGCCACTCCCTCACGAATCTTGTGGGACTGAGCCTGCAAACCGTTCATGGGTGCGTTGAGCGCCTGCGCGTGGACATCGATATCCAGCGACAATGCGAGCGGGCCGAGGCTCACCTGGGCATTGCCGGAAAGGCTGCCGGCGATGAGTTGCAGCTCCAGCAGCGACGCGCGCAATTCCACGGCGGGGCCGGTGGCGGCGAATAAATCGAGCTCGGCCGCGCGCTGATCCAGCTCGTGGGCCACGCTGCCGAGCAACTGGTGCGCTCCTTCGGCAAGGCTGGCCAGAGCCATCACGGGCGCATTCAAGAGCTGCAGGGCTTCGCTCACCAGATGGCCGGCGGCTTTCGAGATCACCGATTTCACCTGCCCGATCAAGGCGATCAGCGGACGAATGATATCGCCAAAACGCAGGGCCTGAATATCTCCGGTGGCGACGGCGGCCGCGCCGGATACTTTCTGGGCCGCGGTGGAACGCAGAGTCCCGGCAACTTTGCCGGGAAGACCGTTGAGACTGTCGAACAATTTGCCGAACAGCTTTTCCAGATCGATCAGATCGAGCAATTGCTGCAGCTTTTGATACGCCAGGTGGAGGGGAGCAAACAACGGCGCGGGATCGATCGCCGTTCGAATGGCCTGCTTGGCTTTCTGGAACTCGTCTTCGAGCGGAGCCACCAGAGTGCGCGGGTCAAGTTTGCCAATCAGATCGGTAAAGTGCGCAAAGTCTCCGGAAAGACCCGCCAGCAGAGCGGCTGGCTTTAGCTTTTCCAATTCGCTCAACAGTTCCTGGAAAGGCTTGTCCAGCTGGTCGATGATGGATTTGGGTGAAACCGTTTCGAGGACCTGGCGCACCTTCTTCAGCATCGGGTCGATAGGGGCGAGCACAATGCTGGGATCGATCTTGGCCATCGCCTCGTCAAACGGCTTGCTGATCGCGACCTTCACGTCCAGCGACTTGAGTGCCCCGGCGGCGACTCCGATGGCCATCTTGGCCGGCTCGGGAATATCGCTGGAGCCAACGGCTTTTTGCACGCTTTCGCGAATGTCGTGGAGCAGCCCGATAGAAGCTTGGCCGGAAGTGTTGAAATCGATCGCTTCAATCTGTTTCCCCAGATCGTCGAACTGCTTGCCGATGGCGTCGAGAGCGGGCTTGATCTGGTCCAGCGCGCCCTGGACGTCTCCGATGAGGCCCTGCACTTCGTTCTTGATGTCCGTAATGGGAAACTTCTTGGCAACGGCATCGATCTTGGCGGCAAATTCAGCGACCTTCTTCTGGATGGAAGCCGTGTCGATGTTATCAATGGCATGCTCGACCTTGCCGATCTCTTCGCCGAACAGATGCGGAGTATCCAATCCGGGGATGCCGCGAATCTTGGATTCCAGTCCGATCAGGAAATTGACCAGCTCATCGCGCAAACTTCGCAGTGGAACGCGCCGCAACTCCTCGATGATGATGTCGAAGATGTCGTCGACGGAGGAAAGCAGGTCGGGAATGCCGGCGGTGGCGGCGGCATCGCTGAATCGTTTCTTCATGCCGTCGAACAACGATTTAACAACGGCGGGGTTCAGCTCATCGACAATCTGCCCCAGTGCGCGCATGGGCCGGACGAGATCCTGCTCAATATCGAACTTCGGGCCGGAAACGTTGGCCGGAATGCCGCCGAGGAGGTCGCCAAACTTTTTGGCGAACGCGCCGGGATCGATGGCCGCCAGATCCTGATTCAACTTGGCAATGGCGCCCGCCAGAGAGTTATTCAACAGAAGCTCGAGTGCGGCTTTGGCCTGAGTGAGGGCCGCCTGGGCCGCGGGCACGTCGATCTCCTGGGTCAGAAGCAGTGCGTTCACATTGCGAATTTGAACCGTCAGCTTCTCCATTTCGAGATGAACCGGACCGAAATCGCCGCCCGCGACGCGGATTTTGGCGAGAAATTCTTCAAGCGTCTTGAGCGGAGCGCCCAGAGCGTTCAGGTCCATTCCCATTAGGAAGCGAGCCAGCAGGTCGGCCGCCTGGTGCGGGTCGGAGATGCCGCCCTTGCCGAGACCTTCCAAGGCCGAGAACAGCGCGAGCACCGGGTCCGGCAGTTTCAGCGGAAGAGCGTCGGCGATGCGGCCGACCAAGTCGCCCAACAGCTTTTCGAAACCGCCTGTGCCTTGGAATACTTTATCCAGGATCGAACCGTCCCCGGTAAACTGCGCCGCCACCTTTTGAAGAAGTTGTATTAGCCGGTCGAGTTCGCCGGCGACGTTCGCAAAGAGGGCCGGCGCCGGAGCTTGGGCCAACCCGCCAAGTTCTCCGATCATGCCCGACAGGGACTTTACGAGCGCCTGCGGATCGGCCTTGGCTAAGCCGCCGCCGTCCAGCAGCTTACCGAAATCGCCGAGCAGATCGCGCGGATTGAGGGCGCCCAGGGATGCGGAGGCGTCCACGTGGACGGTTCCGTGGGCCGCGTCGAGGTGCACCGAAAGCTTGGCGGTATCGATCTTCGAGAGGACCTCCATGATGCCCGGCATCAGGCGTTCCCCCCTGAAAACGGATCGTACGCCAAGGCGGCGTTCGTGAAAGTGATATCGGCCACGGCCGGTGAAAAAACCCGCAGCACGGTATCGGTGCGGCCCTGTTCCGCCCCCGCCGCGAGCTGGCCGGATACCGGCAAGCCGGTGGAGACGGCCCGGAACTCGCGTGGACCCAACCGCGATGCCCCCTGGATCAAATCGTTTGAGAGAGTGATGTCTCGAAAGCGCACACGCAAGGTGGGGGCGGGTTGCGGATCGGCTTGCTGATGAAAAAGCTGAACCCACAAATCCGACACCGGCGTCAAGACTGCATCCGGCAGGTCCCACGTTTTTGCTTTATCGTCGCTGAAGCGGACACCACCGCCGGCAGGCGCTCCCGCGAACCACAGCAGCTCGCCGCGCGTGACCCGCAGCGCCACCCACAGCGGCGCGCGGCCAGTGCTAACCGGCAATGGCCTGGGTAGTACGAATTCAATCCAGCCGGCTGGGCCTGCCTGAATCTGAGCGGGTACGGGAGGCGCCAGGAGCGGACCCGGCAGTCCGGTAACGTCGCCGCGCAGCTCCAGGACGGTTTCCGTATCCTGGACCGCCGACGCCAACACCCGCACGCTCACCAGCGGCAGCACGCTTCCGGCCTTAGCCGGTGGTAACGGCGCGAATCCACGAGCGGCGGCGACCTGCCGGCCCTGGTTCACACGCATCCCGGCGACGGGCGCATCCAGCGGAGGCTCGGGTGACGCTCCATTGAGAACGCGTCCCAGAGGCTTGGCGGTGATGTCCACGGTGGCGCGCAACGGGCGCAGTCCTGAAGGCGCGTTCAGCTTGACGGAGTCCCAGCCGCCGCCTACGCGCAGCTTCAATGGATCCGGCCCGAACGGCCTAACGCGATACTCGCCTTGCAGGCTCTGGCCGATTACTTCCACTTGGCAGCCACTGTCGGAATGGAAATTGAGGGGCACCGTGAGCGTGGCTTTTCCGCCGATCTTAAGCCGCTTGGCCAGGTATTTCTGCGCCAGCGGAAGGAAGCTCACCTGCTGATAATTGGATTCCGGTAGAAGCAGATTGGGATGGCTCCATAAAGTGACAGGGCCGTCGTCAGCGGCTAACACAACCGTGAGATTCTCGGGTAAACTATCCGCCACAACGCGTTTGACATCGGGATGCACAGGCATGGGGTCCAGCTTGGTAGCCTCATCCCCGGTGGCCAGTTGGATCAACCACGCAGAGCCCAATTGCGGGGGGAACGAGAGCGTCTTGCCGCCGCCTTCCACGTCGGCGACACTCATGCCAGCGAGCACTGGTCCGAACATTTTGCCGAGGGACTTCAGGGGCGGATCGGCGGAGGCAAAGATGGGAGGCCCGAACTGAAAGCTGCCAGGGGCGCCTGTGACGGTGCGAACCACCAGGTGCAACGGGGGCACCTTGCCGGGATCGGGAAACTGAATTTGAAAGCTGCGGACGCGGCGCGGTTTCGCCAGCGAGACCACCACGCCGCCTTCCTCGGCATTTGTCTTTTTGAACAGGATGTCCATCGGTTTAGGCTTGGCTCGTAAACGAAGGCTGGCGTCCGTCACCACGAAATCGTCCATGCCGTTCAGGAATGGTACGCCGAGCTCGCGCGAGACGACGCCACCCTGCTCGTCGGGGAAGTCCAGCGTGTCCACCGGATCGGCAACGATGACGCCGGACACCAGTTGCGCGACCTTCTGGTGGGCCAGCTCCGATTCGTAGAAGAGTGTGGGTCTCATGGCAGTTTCGGCAGGAGCTGAATGGCGGCGGAGCCGATAAAGACACCCATGCGATTGTCCGGTGTGGCCAAGTGAACCTCGATGAACTCGGCGCGCGTGGCGCCTAGCGCACCGGCGGGAGCGCTGTATTGCAGCACGGTCCCAAGCGCGTCCGCCGGCACCAGGCGCGATCCGGTTTCGGCGCCGTCCACTCCATTGGCGATCTTCCCGCGCTGCGCGGGCGGCAGGCTGCTGACCACGCGCACGGCCAGGCGCAATGCGCCCCGCGTCGCGGTGGTTCCAGGTAGGGGTCCCACGCGAAGCTCGGTGGCGCCACCCTGGCGAACTACGGGCTGGAGGACCCGGATCTCCACGGGTTGCGTGGCCACGAATGTTTCAACCGCGACAACGGTTCCTTGTGCTTGCGTCACGCCCGGCGGCCAGATCTCGGCGATGCCGCGATACTCCAGCGAGGCGGTGAGGCCGAGGTCGGAAACATCACGGCCGAGCAGTGTCTTATGGAGCTGAAAAGAGAGTACCTGGAAGCCGGGATCGGCCGGTCCATTAGCGAAGGCCTTCCCGGTCCGGAAATCTTCCGCGCTCAGAAGGTGGGCCGTGAGGGCCACATCGTCCAGCAGCAGTACGCGTGCATCGGACCGCTGGGCATCGGTCTGGCCGGCGGGCGCATGACGAAAATCGAGGCTCGCGCTGAATCCGAGCGGCAATATACGGCGGCCGGCCGCGTTTCCGTTCAGCTTTAGATTGGCGTTAAAGCCGGGCTCGAAAGATTCTCGCGGACCGGCTTCCGATACCGACACCAGCAGCGCGCCGCGCGCCGCGGCGATGGCCTGCGTGGAGCCCGGCGCCTCCAAAACGGACAAGTGGGACCGGGCGGCCAAGCCATCGGCCACCAGTGACGTTAATTTGCGCTCGATCCCGCTTAGCATCGCCTCAACCCTGCCTGAGTATTACTGGGGCCGTTGTCGTCGTCGTGGTGGTGATCGGCCGGACGAGGGCGGTGGTGATGCGCGAATCGACGCGCGCCACCTCCGTGTTCACGCGCGTAGAAAGGGTGGTTACGTCCGTACGCACTCCGGAGATCAGATCCGAGGCGCGCTGGAAGGCGCTATCGGAACCCGACTTCACCGCCGTGGCAGTCTCGCCGCGCAGTTGCGTTATGGCGGCGCTGACGGCGGCGGTGGAGCGGACCTGTTGATCCGACATGGCTTGGTTCAACTCGCCGCGGAACTGCGTGATGACGGCGGTCTTGGACGCCTGCAATTGGCCGGCGACGTCAAGACCCGCGATTTGCTGCTTGACTGTGGAATCAATGGTGCTCGGCAAAGTTTGGAGCGCGGTAGTCACGGCGCGTCCAACGCGGGTATCGAGATCGCCAGTGCGCTGGTTCAGGCCATCGGTGATTTGCGCGGTGATGTTGGTGGATACCCTGCCGATGGCGTCGTTAACGCTGCTGGCTACCTGCGTGGCGATGGTCTGCTGCGCCTGAGCGGCCTGCGCGTTAAAACTGGAGGACAGAGCGGTCCGTTCGGTGGCGATCTGCGCGTTGATAGTGGCCTGCACATCCGCTTGCAACTGCTTCTGGAACGCCGCCTGTTTCGTCTCGGCGTCGGTGGCGCGAGTGTTAACCCGGGACTCGGCCGCGGTCACCTGCGATCGTACAGTGGTGTCGATCAGGCTGGAAAAATCGGCGCGGAGACGGGTCTCAGTGGCGGTCTGGGCAGCGCCCACCGCGGTTTTGACCTGATCCGGGATAGCGGCGAAACGCTGGTCGATGGCGGAGTTGGTGGATACCGTAATCGCATCCTGAGCGGCCTTGACCGACGCGGTCACGGTGTCCTTCACGGACACATTGATGCGCGCTTCCGACTCGGCCGATTTTGCCGCGATGGCCTGGTTGTTGCCGGCGAGCGCCGCAGCCACGGCGGCTTTCGAGTCGGCAGTCACTTTTGCAACGCTCTGTGCCTGGGAAGTGAGAATCTGCTGCTGGAAAACGCTCAGTTTGTCGTCCGCGCGCTGATTGACGCGGGCTTCCAAATCGGCAGACGCGGCCGCCAGGCGGGTGTCGAGGGCGCCCTTCCCCGCCAATCCCACGGCATCGGAGAGGTCCTTGAACTTGAGTTCCACATCCAAAAGTCGAACCGGGTGGCCGTCCGCGCCGTTGAAATTCTCGCTGAGCTTTTGGAGGTCGACCACTTGCTGCTTGAGCTTACCCACGTCAATGGGCGCACCGGCCGCGTCCGAAAGCGATTTTTTCAAATCCAGGACGGTGGTTACGTTCTTGTTCAAGGCATCAAGCTGAGCGCTTATGCCGGTAACCTGAGTCTTGACGCTCTCCACTCCCGCGAAGCGCGTGTCGAAGGCTTGGAGAGTGCGCCCGCGATCGGAATCGTTCACCGTGAAACGGTCGATGAGCCGTTGCTGGTCGGCGAGCTGCGAAGTGAGGCGCGCGACTTCGGTCCCCAGGCCATCGACCTTTTGCCGCAGATCGGAGATGACCACGCGCGATCCGGTATCTGACGTCTGGTTAACGGTGGCCTGCAAGGCGGGGTCGAGCCACGCCATGGTCACCTGTCCGAGATGCTCGTGGACCTTCAGCGCGAACCGTTGTTCAAGAGTGGACTGTGCCGAGTCCTCCTGCGAACGATCGATCTCCAGCATGCCGCGCAGCACGTCCACCAGCGCGTTCCAGTCGGCCGCCTCGATGGGCATGCCGCGCTGTTTACCGCCCAGCGAACCGATCCGGCCCGTCAGATCGGCGATTCTTGGAAGTTGGTTTGTTACCGCCATGGGGTCCTCCCATCTACCTGTTCAGATTCAGATTCAGTTTCGCGCCCGAGATAGTCCGCTGCGTAACCCGCTGGTGGCTTAACTCGGCGGCATAAGTTGAGGAGCGCTGATTCTTGGCCGAATCCACCACGCTGGCCAGCAGTTGCACCGGCTTCGACGTGGCAAAGTTCGGATCGGCGGCCTTTTCGTCCAGCAACTGCCCGAGCTTGGTATCCAGTTGCTGGCCCGCGTTGCGGACGGCCTGAGCGAAGAGGAGGGGCGAGTCGGTCGCTCGTGGCGTCAGTTGAGCTACGATGTCGAGAAACTCCACGCCCTTCGGGGAAACCGGGTTGACCCCCGCCTGGTCCAGGACGGACTTAACATGTTGCTGCATTTGGTCCACTTGAATCTGCCGCTGCAACTCGGTCAGGCTGCTGCTGAGCGTATTCAGCAACTCTCCGAAGTTGTCGGACATCTCGTTGATCTTCTTTTCCAACTCCGGATGATTGTGCCCCTTCGGACTGACGATGCCCACCAGTTGGCCCAGCACATTGGCCAGGTCTCTCACGGCTGAAGCCATGGAATTCCAATCCTGCGCGAGGATGGCCTCTCCCGGCTTTTTGTTGGCGAGGGATGTGACTGTCTCGGCGATGGACTTGGCGGTGTCGTTCACGGGCCCCAGGTTGGCTTCCGGAACGTCTTCGATGGGCGTGTTACGAAACTTGCTGGGATCGATCAGCACCGAAATGCGCGTATCGCCCGTGGGCAGCACACGGATCGGCTGGCGGATAACGGGCAGGGCAATATTGGGATGCAGGACGGTCATCTCATAAGCGCCCGGCGGGATCCTGGTCACTTTCGCCGTGCCGTCCAAAAAAGGCTTCACTTGGCGGACCAGGGTTTGCGTGACCGGATCGCGCAATTCCACGGTCAAGTCCCGGTTCGCTTGGGGAAATCCGAGAAAGTTCAGGTTGAGATCGTTCATGGGTTACCTCGTCTCATTCGCTCAATGTCCAAATGGAAAATTTATTTGCCAGAAGAACGTGATGTCCTGGCCGGCCTTCATGGAAAGCGGCTCAAAGACGACGTGGTTGTAGAGATCGTCTCCTGCAAACAGTCCGGCCTCGGTCACGTGATCGAGATCCACGGTTGGATGAAATACCGCGCTGATGGAGACCTGCACGGAGTCCACCGGACCGGTGTCGATGTGGAAGTTCGCCGGCGTCAACGGGCTGGCCAGCGCACCGGCCGGAATCGCTCCATCGGGCGCGGTCAAGGCCTTCAACTCGGGTGTTCCCGACTCGCCGGCGAAGCCGACCCGGATCTGATTCACGGGCACCGCGCCCGCCACGCCGCTGAACAGGCGAGCAACGACCGCCGCCCCATTCCGCACAACCATGTTCTCCGCGGTGCGGCGCGCCACTACCGGCCCCCGCGCTTCCCTCACCGTCAATTCCAGCCTTCCGCGCAGCTTTGTGGTGGCCATCGCTTGTACTCCTGTCAGTGGGACGGGCCTCGCGACCCGCCGAGTCTGTTTATTCAAACCGCGAACCCCCCAGCGCCGAGTCGCCGAACCGGCCACCCAGCACAAATCGATCGCCCTCGCCCGCCGGACCGTCTTCCGGATCGAGGGTTATGATTCCTACCCTGAACCGCGTTTCCTGGCGCTGCTCCTCGATAAACGGTTCGAACGTCACTACCGCGCGCACCCCGGCGGCGTGCAGCCGTCCGATCGAGCCGCGTAATGCATCGGCTACCTGCTCGTGCCGCGACCCGGCGTCGTCCGGCGCCACGACGATGTAGCGAGGGACGCGCACTTCAAACGATGCGGGCTCGGTTTCCATCCACGTCATACGCAACTGCGCTGCCGTGCCGGAGGGAAACAACGAGTGGTCGAATCGGGTTTCATCGAAGGCGCCCTCACGCAACTGGTCATCCGGCATGGCGAAGAAGAAGCGGTCCAAGCCGGGGATATCGTATATTCCGATCGCGAGAAAGATCCATTCGTTGGTTCCGCGCGCGAGCGATGGCAGGCTCGGCTTCGGATCGGCCTTGCCGGCCGAAAGTGAATCTCCCATATGGAACCCCTGCACGCTGAAGAGCGCCGCGGTCACGTCCCGGCCATCCAGGGTGGCGGCGGCGAGGTTGGAAACGCCCGGCTTCTGCTGGCGGATTTCCAGCGTCTCGCCGAAACGCAGCCTTCCTTTGTAGCCGATCAACTGCCCGGTGGTGACGTTCAACAGAATGGGCACGGGCGTTCGCGTGATCGCCCCGCTCACCTGAAACTCGGCGACCGTGTCGTCCAGGCCGAGGTTCCGCTCCTTCCAGCGGAAGAGATACGCAACGCGTCCATTATTCGCCTGGAGCGTGCCGCTGGTGCGCATTCGGTGGGGATTCTCCACCACCGCCAGGGGACGGAACCGGGGGTGGCCCGCTAGAGGCGCATAGGCGGCGCCGGCGTCGGGACAGAACTCGAGCCCGGGAACATAGGTGGAGTCAAGCACACGCTGGATGTTGGAGAGATAGTCGAAGACGAACCCGCGAATCTCGCTCGGACCGATGGCGCCCTGGCGCAACGACACGATCAACGCCAGCAGCCGCTCGCGATAAGCTGGAAGATCTTCCCAATCCAAACGCCGGATGCCCAGCAGCGCGCCGATCTTCTCCGCTTCGCGCAAGCGGAAAACCGTTCCGATCCAATGGCTGCGTTGGTAAAGGTCCAAGTCCTCCTGAAGAGCGTCCATCTCCAGCGCCACGACGTTCAACAGCCCGGCCACGACGGAATCCGGAGCCACTGTGTAGGGTGGCGGGAGAAGATCGAGCATGCGTTGCAGATGGCTCAATTCGTCACCTCCACGGAGGACACTGTGAACGAATGCTCGGGCTTGACCGTAAAGGCCGGACCAGCCTGCACAATCTGCACAAACTGCGTGTCGACGGTGAGAGTAACGGTGAACTTCAACGGATCGATGGCATACCGCGACTCGTCGCGCACGGCAGTCAATAGCGTTGGCGTGTCGATGGACGTACCCGCCTTGACGCCGGCGAAGAACTGCTTCAGCTTGGCCGTCAGCGTAGCCTTAGCGTCGGCGGCGGCTACACCCGCCAAGAGTTCCATGGTGGCGGTGGCCCGCACATCGACCGGAATCTTCTGCCCGGCGGGCAGCGCCTGGGTGAAGGTATCGGCGGAGAAGATAACCCCCGCCAGTTCCACGGCGGATCCTGCCGGCGTGGTGAAATCGATCCCCGCTTCTGGCGCGGCTCCCCCTTTTTCCCCGATGGTCAAAACGGCATCGGCGATGCGCTGGTCGGCAAGCAGTTTGGCGGTTAAGGGCCGGACTCGAAGTTTTTCCCCGACACCTAGTTTTTGGATCTCCGCGGCGATTACCGCCTGAACGTTCTGGTGCACCTGCTGGATGACCGCCGCGGGCAAACTGCTTCCGGCGAGTACGAGTTGTGCGCCGATCTGGATCGACACGGTTTTCGCCGGCGCGGTGACCACGCGGATGCCGGCGGGTCGAAGTTCCTCGATCTTAGCCATCACTTCCGGCGGCAGATCCTTGGGATTACGACCGGGTTCCGCCAGGCTTACCGAGATGCGGATTTCACCGGGAACGCCGTTAGGCATCTCTTCCACTTTGGCATCGCGCACCTGAGGCAACTGCAGCAGCCCGTAAGTGATGGCTTCCACGGTGCCCTTGCTGGCCGCGATCAGCGCATCCGCGGCGCGCGCACGCAGCTCCTGGTCGGATTCGTCTGCCGAGGATTTGGTGGTGGCGCGCTGGTTGACGACTTGGTCGAGGCCGGCGATGGCGCGCTGGATAACGGTGAGTATCCCCGCATCCACCACCGGCGTGGTATCGTCCGCGGCGCGCACCCGGACTTCGGCGGTGGATTCCCCCGCCAGCATGTCGTGTGTCTCGGAGGTCTCGTATCGAATCTTGTCAGCGGCGTCGGTAATGGGTGTGCCGGCCGGGATGGTAATGTTGCCGGGAGCCCCCGCGCGTCTGGTAAACGTGACCGCCCCGACCGCTCTTCCCGCGCGGAATCTCGTATAACCCAACAGCGCCACCACACGATTCAACGATGCGCCGGTGGCCGTCTCGATATAGGCGTTGTCGTAGGCGAGATTCAGTTGCGCATACAGCAGGGCCAGTTCTTTGCTCACGGCTTCGAGCAGGGTCCGCGCCACGCTGCCGACATTCAGGTCGGTGAGCGGCGTGGGGTCCGTGGACCGGGGGTAATAATTCACCATCAGATTGGTTTCGGGAGCGGGCTTTTTCCCGAATCCCAGGAAGCGAATGGTGTCGAGGTCCTTGGAGCCCGCCTTGCTCGCCACCAGTTCGTAATCGTTCAGCGTGAAGTTGTATGGAGTCACCGGATCGGACGGTTTTATTCCCGCGATGAAACCGGTGACGAACGACACGCGGCGCACTGGACGGCGCTGCAGGACAATGTCGGGAACCTGCACTGGCCGCGTCTTCGGATCGTATTTGGCCACCGTGTGGACTTCCCGCGCCACACCTTGCGTCAAGCTGGTGAGGACATCGCGAACAATATCGGGATACTCTCGATCGATGAAGCTCACAGATTCACTTCCAGCTTTAATGCCAACGGGTCCTTGTCATTGAGCGGCAGGACCGAGAAACCGATGGATATGGTGTCAGGGAATCCATCCACCGGCTGTACGCTAAGATCCAAAATCTTGGCCACGCGCTTCTCCTGGTTGAGCCCTTCCAGAGTGTAGAGGCGCGCCAGGTTGCGGGTGGTGTCGTTGTTGAGACGCCCGATCAGCTCCACCAGACGAGTGCCGTAGCCGGGATGGCCCAACGGCGCGAGCGCGCCGCGCTGAGTCAACAATCGCAATACCAGCGCCTGGGCGAGATTGTCGCGGCCGCGCACCGCGCCGGCGTCGCGTATATCGCCGCTAAGCTTCAGGCCACCCTGCCCGCCCGCGACCACCTGAAGATCGAGCGTCCCCCACGAGTCGGCCGAGCTTAGCGGCACCGCGCTCGGAGCTCCGGAATAACGCGTCAGTCCAAGGTCGGCGCCCAGTACAACGTAAGCCGGAGGTGTGGGATTGGACGCCACATTATCCTCCGATGGACACCATGCCCGCCGCGACGATGCTGCCCATGGGAGCGTCGGAAGGGTCGTTGCAGGTCATCACCATGTCGCCATTTCGCGCCGCAGCCTGGCCGCCAATCTTAACTGTGGCGCTGCCCATCTGGATGGTCCCCTGGTTGGAGGGCGGTTTCTGGAAAGTGGTCCCCGGCGCGGTGGCAATGTGCGAAGGCGTATTGGTGGCTGTGGAGCCGACCACCGCCGCGGGCTGCCCTCCGATTTTCACGGACGATACCAGGCCACCGTCGATCTGTCCGGTGAACGGATGCGGCAGCGGCGTGGGCACCAGCGACGGTCCGGCGGGAACCATCACAATATGGATATCGGTTGCCATCACCTGATCGTTTGCTTTCGCCGCCGGTTGTCCCATGAATTTCTCAGTTCAGGTCCACTGTAGTGCCGGCGATCTTCACGCTGGCATCGCCCGAAACTTCCACCTTCGATCCCTTCAATAACAACTTTCCGGAAGCCTCAATGGTCACATCGCCGCTCTGTTCGATGGTGATCTTCGACCCTCCCACCTTCATCTCAGCCACCCCGTCGCTGGCGCTGGTCTGCGAGAGCTTGAGCGAAGCATCCTGCGCCTTGATGTTGACACCCTGATCGTTGATCTCCATTTCCACTTTCACCTGCCCGTCCAGCGTGAGCTTCAGCGACCGCGTGCCATCGCCGGGCGTCTCGATGCGCAGCACCAACGCCTTTTGCGCGTCGGTTTCATCGCCGGGCAGGTTCAGCACCAGCTCACCAGGACCGTTCTTGGGCGGCGCTACCTTTTCGGAATAAAGCCGTCCGACGACCACGGGCGCATGCAGGTCGCCGCCCATGAAGACCACCACCACCAGGTCCTTCTCGCGCGGCAAGCCCGCCGCTCCGATCATGCCGGTAGCGATGGGCACTTTGGGCAGGACCAGTCCGCTGTCGCGAAGCTGCACGGAGCAGGAGTACGCCTTCTCGCCGTTGGATCCTTGAACGGACTGCACCACTCCCAGCGCTGCTCCCACATGCTGCTCCACTTCGTGCCGCGCGATCTGGCGGATGGCCTGCACGGCCCGATGCGCGCTCACAGCAGGCCTCCGATCGCGCCCGCCAAAGCGCCGAGCAATGCCGTGGGATCGAAGCTATCGCCGCCGTTCATGAAATGGACCCGCGTGACCGCGCCGTTTGGTCCGATGCGATGCGCCACTCGATTGACCCAGACCGGGCCACCGGGAAAGCCATCGGGTGCGTCCTTTATCTCCAGCACCGTTCCGGGCCGGATTCCCGGCTGAAGAAATGCGGTAAAGGCCCCGGCTTCGCGCGACGCTTTGTAGACGCGCTGAGAAGCCGCCGCCGCCGAAGCCGCCGCGCCCGCGGTGCGCAGTGCCGGTTCCGAACGCCAGCGATTTCCCTTCGAAGGGCCATCGGGCCGGCTGCCGGCGAAAAAGTCGGTGGTTGGGCGATGCGCGTCCGGAGATCCAGTATCGCCGGCTCCACTCTCCCCGGCCACGGTGAAGGATTGAATAGCGGCGGGCGACTTGCGCCTCTCCAGCGTGACCAGCTCGCGGCCATATTTTAGCGCCACTTCCGCCTGCGTGGCATTGATCACTATTGCGTCCACGCGGTTGCCGGCGGAGATACGCACCATGGCCCCGCTCCATGCGGCCACGCGCGCCACTTGATCCAGGGCCGAGCGGGAGGGGTCGGCCGCGTAGTAAGCCAACGATACACCATCGTCGATATCGCCGGCGTCGACTCCTGCTTCGCCGCAGAGATTGCGGATGACGCTTCCGGCCGTGGCTTGTTCGTACGTCACGGCGGGACGCACCTGGGCCAACACGCCGCCCGCATTCAGGGCGCGCACACGAATCGAGCCGGGAGTATGACAGAGAGAATCGAGGATGCCGCTGAATACCGCCTCTTCCTTTTCGCCGCTCGCCAACTTCAGATCGACAGCATCCCCCGGCGAAGCTTTCAGCGGCGCTCCGGCGGGAAGGGTGACGGTGAGTACGTCCAGCGAAGGCGCTGCCGCCAGATGTAGTTCGAGACTCATCAACTGCTCGGTCCACTGTTGGGTGCCGAGCGTAAGCTTGTATCCGGGTTGGAGTAGCGAGGTCATGTTCAGCCCGTGATCGCCTTGAGTCCTCCGGCGATACCTTTGAGCGTATCCCCAGCCTTCGTAACCGAGCCGATCTGGTCGGCCACCGGCTTGATCGGGTTGCCGACACTCGCCAGATTGCCGAGACTGGCCAGCGCCTTAAGCTGGTTCACCGCGTCCATGGCGGCGCTGGCGGCGTCCATTATGGACCCCGCGACGTTGGCGATGTCGCCCAGCACGTTTCCCAGCGCACCGGGGTCGAACCCCAAGTCGCCAAGGCCCAAACCGCCGAGCCCGCCGAGCCCACCGAGCCCACCGAGCCCGCCGAGTCCATCGAGTCCCCCGAAGGAACTCAACTCGGCCGGCGGCGGCAATGGCGGACTCTCCGCCAGCACCACCTGGTAGGCGACCTGACCCGCGGGTCCCACGCTCTGTTCGGCGCGGAAGGATTCGATCACCATTTTGTCGATTTCGAGCGCGGTGGTAATGTCCGCCGTAAACGTGACTTCGCCGGCCGCCTTGGCCTTATCCTGAAGTTTTTTCAGATCGTCAGTAGCGGTATCGGGAAGCAGCAGTCCCTCAATGAGGACGCGATGCGAGCGCCTGCCGAGACTCTGGTGCAAGGTGCCCGAAAGCCCCGCAATTTTCTGCCGCACGAAATCCTGGTCGGTTTCCTGGCGTATGTATTGCACCGCCTTCAGCTCGATATCGTCGATCATCGGCACCGCCATGGCTTAGCCTCCGACCTCAATTCCCAATTCCTCCGCCGCCTGCTCGATTTGCTCCACCCATTCTTCCATCAGGTCTGGGGATTGGGAGGCATACTCCGGAAGGGCGGGCAATCCATCCCTTTCCGGAACTTCGGCGACTTTGCTCTCCATCATCGCGGGTCGCCGGTAGTCGGCGGAGTGCCGGACTGGACTCGCCGGTGGAACCGGCAGGGTTGACTGCGTTTCCGTCACCGGCACTCGCGCTGCTGCCGCGCCAAACGTTCTCGCGTCGATCCGGTTTTCCAACACGCTGGTCTCGACGAGAGTGTTTCTCGCGGACACGATTGGCTCTGCGGCGACGCCGGGGGTTTGGGCAAGCCCCGGATGCGGCCGGGCGTTTCTCACAAGGTCGGCCCTGGAAGACGGAACCGAGTCGTTCGTCAATCCTGAATGCGCGCCTTCAGTTCGGGTACCGGCAAATGAACGGCCTGTCGTCACGCGGATGCGTCCGAACCCGTTCCGAGCTCGCATCACGGGGTGCGCGATCCTGGACGCGGAAACCGGGAGAGGCCTGTCTTCAGCGGTCCGCGCTTGGTGCCCTGGCATTGCGGCCGCGTGTTTCTCGCCGGTCTGGGGCGCCACGGAATCCGCCTCTCGAATCCCACCGCTCGCCGCATCCGCCGGGTTACGCCGCGGATCGGGAGCGATCGGAATCCGGGCCATCTCCGGCGCGCGCACTGCGGCCACATGTTTCTCGCCGGTCTGGGGCGCCACAGCCTCCGCTTCTTGAATCTCACCGCTCGCCGCATCCGCCGGGTTGCGCTGCGGATCGGGAACGATCGGAATCCGGGCCATCTCCGGCGCGCGCACCGCGGCCGCGTGTTCCTCGCCGGTCTGGGGCGCCACAGCCTCCGCTTCTTGAATCTCACCGCTCGCCGCATTCACCGGGTTGCGCTGCGGATCGGGAACGATCAGAATCCGGTTCATCTCCGGCGCGGGAGGCGGAAGGCGCGAACCGCCCGGAGCGCGAACCGCGGCGGCGTGTTCCTCACCGCTCCGGGTCGCCACGGATTCCGCTTCTTGAATTTCACCGCTCGCTTCAGCCGCCGGGTTCCGCGTCGGATCTGGAACGTTTAGTATCAGCCCGGGACGTGAAAGGCGCGAACCGTCCGGGACGCGCCGCGCTTCCCGCGATGGAATACGAACGGCGTCCTGCGTATCCGGCAACACCTCGCCTGCTTCACTTCCCAGCTCTGACGGAGCTTCGCTCCATAACGCTTCCACGTCGGAGACGATCATGCTATCCAGGTCGGCGGGCAGGCAACCCATGCCGCCAGACACGCCCAGCGCCACACGGAGCAACAGCGCTTGGTCCAGCGGTAGCGATAACTCCTGGTCATTGGGGGTGGTGATCCAGCGCGCCAACGCCAACAGCACTTCGATCTGTTCCGTTTCCGGCGGCAGCGGAGCGGCGCAGCCCACGCAGACCTTCACGAACTCCCGCGCGAGGAAGCGCTCTCCGAGATGAGCGAAGCGCGACAAGATCCGCTTCTCGCCCCAGCGAAGCGGACGCACTTCATAGAGGTGGCCCCCCAGCGCGATCGACGCCGTGTTGCGGCGGCAATCCAGCGCGAAGGGTAGCATCTCGCCGCCCAAACGCACTTTTTCCTGAAGAGCATCCACTACGACGGTCACGGTGCCTCTTTATTCTTCCCGGACTCGCGTCGCGGTGAACGAATAGACGGTCTCGCCATGACTCTGCGACGACATGTTGAACTGCTTCTCTTCGATGTAGCAGTTGTCGAATGTGACGTGGCGGACGGTGTCGCCATACTTGAGCGTGGCGCTGATCGTGAACTTGCCTTCCGATTTCGCCAGGCCATCCAGCGTTTTGTTGGCCGAAGCGACGCGCAGATCTCCGTTCACTACCCGCAACCCGAAATACACCGCGATGCGCTCGTTGGTTCCGATCGCCCCGACGTGCTGGCGGTTAGTGACCACATTGTAGTCGATTGCCTGGAGTCCCTCGATAGTCTCTTCGTTAACCTTTACTTCGGAAGCAAACGCGGTATAGATTTCCGGCATGGTTTTTCCTCTCCGTCCAAGGGCTTAGTTCTGCACCAGGATCGTTGCGTAAATGTAATCGATGGCGCGTACCGGCCGGATGGCGATGTCCACCCGCACGATGCCGATCGCGAAGTCCGCCTGGGTGGAATACACATCCACCTTGAACGATGGGCTCTTGCCATCGGTGCTGGGCACGATTGCGCCATCCCGCTCCATCTGCAAAAACATGGCCGAGATCTGCTGGCGAAGGGCGTTGCGCGCGCCATCGTTGTTCAACAGACCAATGTAGTTATCGCAGATCGCCTTCACGTCGCGCACGGACTTATTGGCCGTGCGCTGCACATTGATCTGCCGTCCGCTGGTCAGGATTCCTTTCACCACGATCACCCCGAGATTGCGCCGCCGCGCGACCGCCACCACATTGCCGGTGATCAATTTCTCGAGTTGGGAATCGGTGAACGGAGTTTCAGGCGCGCTCAAGTCCGCAATGGTCTTGTAGGTGGGCGATTGGAAGTAGTCCTGGCGGCTCAGCAATCCAGCCACCGCTGCTTCCCCGCCGGCCGGAGCAACCATGATGAAGTGGTCGCTGCGCACATCGTTGGCGTGATCTAGAATCTGCGGCGGCTTGCCGTTTTCAGAAGCCGTGACGGAGGCGATCCCAATCCGATTTCGCGCGACATCGCCCATCTTGGTGCAATGCGCCACAACGGCTTTGTGGACCGAGCGGATTCCCGTGTCGTCCAACTGGTTCGCCACCGAAGCAATGACAAGATCGACTTCGTCGGCGGATTCCAGACGATCGAGCGCCGATTGGTAGTCGTCCGGCAATGGCGAACTGCCCCCCTTGAGTAAGGCGGCCCGGACCACGCTGGCCGGGAATGAAGACGCCCGGCTGCGGACGAATAGATCGTGGGCACGCACCAGCGCCGACTGCGGCAGGACCGCCGGCAGGTATTGCGCGTCGTCGGGATCCATGGTCAAATCCAAAAAGCGCTCGGCCTCGGCTCCATCCGCGAAGATTGTCAGGTTGACCACGCTGGTGGCCTTATCCACGCTCGACACGCCGCGCGTCAAGGTCACCGCTAGCGATTGTCCTGGCGCCACCGGCACCAATTCGAGCAGCGGCTGATCTCCAGTGTCACCCAGAAGGAACACCGCCGGCCCCAGATCGCGGCCCCCCATGAGAGGTTCTCCCGGGTCCGCGTCGGGCAGGTTGGTGGCATTGCCGACGATGCTGAAGCTGACGCGGGGATCGTTGATGGCCTTTACCGCGTTCAGATCCGCCAGGTCCGTACTCCTGCCGGTATCCGCGCCTTCCGTCACCACGTCGATATTGATCCGCCGCGGCAACGGAGTAGAGGGTAACGATGCCGGTAGAACCGTGCCCAAAGCGATGACCTGAATGTCCGGATCGTTCTTTGTTCCGTCGATCAGATCGTCCATGGTAGCGAACGGGCCGATGGTGCGCGCCTGCGCCGGCGGCGCTGTAATCACCAACGACACAGCGTTTGCGCCCGAAGGCACCACGCCGACGCGGATAGCCGTTCCGGCCGGGCCGGCTTTTCGCGCCCGAATATCGATGCTTGGTGCATTCGCGGCGCCAGGCGCGGCCAATCCAGCCTGAGCGTCCGTGACCCTGATGGCAATTTGATTCCCTCGATGACCGGTCTGTTTGGCGTCCACCCGCACCACGTCGGTAGCCCCAGACTTCAGAGTAGTGAATGCCGCGCGCGGGGGCGAATCCGCCAGTGCCAGATGGTCAACCGCCGCCGGCAGGCTGGTGGAAAACAGTGGATCCACCGCCGCGACCAGCCGCGACTGGCTGTTGATTCGATCGAACAGGTAATCGGGGCTGGTTTCGTCCAACACCAGATTGTTAAATGTCTCAACAATTTGTCCGTTGAGGGACAGCGCAAGGTTGATGTACTTGATCCCGGATCCGCCCAGAGTATGCACCTGCGTCGCCTGGACCCCGATCCGATTGCCCCAGGCTCCCTCGGCGCGGGCCACCAGAGTGACCACCTTGGATCCGTCATCGTTTACAAGATCTAGCGACGCCTCTTGGCCGCGGTTCGGGTCCGTCCGCGCGATGACCATCTGCGATACACCGTTGGCGAATGCGACCTTTACCTCAGGCATGCTGAAACGGCTGCCCGGGCCGAACAAATCCAGGAACTCGCCCATGTTACCGACCGCGGTCGGAGCCATGGGTCCTCGATCCGTGATCCCGACTACGCCCAGAACGCCTGTAACACTTGGCAGCGCGCCGGATGGTTCAAATACTGTCTTTACCTGTACGCCTGGAATGACTAATGCGGATGGCATTGAAGGCTCCTTAGAATTTCAACATTACCAATGGTACCGAAAAGATAAATATTGTCAATCAAATAATCCTTGCGTCTTTTGAGGCGTGGTTTTGGCGGTGTGGAACGGAACCTGGCGCACAGAAAAGAAACCATGGCAGGCTGACAGGGCCCGGCCCGCCAAGCTTCGCCGGACCTTGAGGGCCATACTTCGGAGGCGGCATATTCACCGGTCGTGACCACATTTAAGACAGTTAGTGATCGCCAGGAACATTCCGTTTCACCTCCACCATCACATTCTTGGGATTGGTCTTCAGCTCTCCAGATCCAGCAGATCCCTCACCTTTTCCAGTTCATTCACATGAATATAGGTCTCGGCATCCTTCATCGCCTTGGAGTGGGCGCTGCATCCACACATGACAAGAGCCTAGGGCCAGCGTATTTAGATGAGACGGTTGAAAAGCGCGGAAGATACTGAATGGGATTGTCTGAAGTGTAACAATTCGAACACCGCGAAATGAACACCGTGTAAAGCTTGACCTTCTATCAGGCCCTATTCGTTCCGTAACGCTACCATTGGGTCCACTCTCGATGCGCGTCTGGCGGGAAGATACGCCGCTAGTCCCGTGACGAGAATCAGCAGCGCGGCGGCAGCGGTGAGCGTGGCCGGGTCCGTAGCCTTCAGTCCAAACAACAATCCGGAAGATCTGCTCGTGATCAGACGCGCACCCGCGAGCGCGATAGGTACACCAATCGCCACGCCGGCCACTCCCAGCAGCAAGGCCTCCCGCAGGATCATCCAGAGCACATCGCCACGTGCAGCCCCCAGGGCCATTCGTATGCCAACTTCACCCCTGCGTTGGACAACGGCAAAGGCGAGCAGTCCGTACAAGCCAACGCAAGCGAGTAGCACCGCCAACACGCCGAACAAGGTCGAAAGCATGGCAATCAGCCGCTCCCGAATCAGGGCCGCGTCCATCTCTTCACTGAGCGTGTGTACGTCGAATTGAGGTAAATTCGGGTCGGCCTTCATGACTTCCCCGCGGATTCGCGAGAGAACGAGTTCCGGGCGCACGGCCGTTCGGACGTATAAGACCATTTGGCCGCGGCCTGTTCCCATCTGAAGAAAGGGCATATAGATGATCGGGGAGATCTTGCCAGTGGGATTGGTATAACGCGAGTCCATAGCCACGCCGACTATTTGATAAGCCACCGGCGTCGGATTGTAGCGTTGGCCATCCAAGTCCCGGACGCGCGGCCTTCGGCTTGTCACGCACGGCTTGCCAATTGGATTCTGCCCGGGGAAAACCTCCCGCACGAAAGATTCGTTGACCATGCAGACCGCCGGCGAATTCTCACCAAGATCGCCGCTGTTAAACTCCCGGCCGGCGATAATGGGAATCCCAACCGTAGCGAAATAGCTCGGGTAAGCCATCAGATGACCTACCCGGACGTTCTCACCGGATGCGAATTGCACCATGGTCCCGGAAAGCGGATCGGGCCGGGACGGTGTCACCTGTGCCATTCCAACCGAGCGAACGCCCGGAATCGCCTGCACACGGTCCAGGAGTTCACGATAGATCGTATCGAGCCGGAGGGAGGTGCCGGGAATGTTACGTTGATCGCTGCCACGAGGTTCCACGCGTGCGATCAAAACTCTATCGCGCTGGACCGTCGCATTTCCATTCAAGTTTTGCAGGCTCCGGACAAACAAGCCGGCGCCAATCACCAGCAGCAGGGACAGCGCCACTTGAAAAACCGCCAGAATCTTGGCTGGCCTGAGGCCGCCACGGGTTAGCATGGAATTCCCCAGGCCCTTTAACGCCGGTGCAAGATCGATGCGTGTGCTTCGGAAAGCCGGCGCGAGTCCAAATAGAAGGCCTGTGAGTACGGTCACCGCGGCCGTGAACGAAAGAATGCGCAGATCCGGATTCAGCTCAAGGTGGATCGAACTGCGCCCCGCCGACATGAAGACGGTCAGTAGCTTAGTCGCCCAGCGCGCGACTAGAATCCCGCAGACACCGCCGATCGCCGACAGCACCAAGCTCTCGATCACGAGCTGTCGAATGATTCTTCCGCGGCTGGCTCCGAGCGACAGACGCATCGCGAACTCCGGCCGTCTGCCCGCCGCGCGCGCCAGTAGGAGATTGGCGGTGTTCGCACAGGCGATCAACAACACCACTCCGACTACCGCCATTAGAATGAACAAGGCCTGGGAGAATTGAGAGCGCAAATTCGATAAGCCCGTGGCAGCGGGGCTCATTGACACCGTCCAATCGGGCGCGCCTGTGGGCTTCATCGACCTCGAGTCAGGCGGATTGACCTGACGATAAACGGCATCCAGCGCGGCGGCGGCCTGTTGCGGATACACTCCGGGTTTCAACCGCGCCAGGGTGAGGCACCAGGAACGGCTGACGATAGGATTGTCGATCAGGTTCTCGAACGCGGGTTGCACGGTCGGTTGCATCATCAAAGGGACGAAAATATCGGGAGCGGCGCCCACTTCAACTCCGTAGAACTCCGGTGGCGCCACGCCGACAATCGTGAACGGAAGACCGGAAATCGAAATCGTCCGCCCGATGACGGATGGCGTCAGTCCGAACCGGCGTCTCCAATATGAGTAGCTGATCATCGCGACGGGATGGCCGTTGACGACACGATCGTCATCGAGACCGATGGTTCGGCCGGCTACGGGATTCACACCGAGCACAAGGAAGTAATTTCCGGCGACCATCTGGCCGTCGATAGCCGGTTCGAGGTTGCCTTCCACGTTGACGTTCAGACGCACGGGCGAATACGCGGTCATCTCGCCCATCTGGCTGTATTCGCGCATCGTTCTATATTCTTTGTACGTGAAACCGTTTTGAACCGAGGCGCCGCGGGTGAGGCCGACGGCCATTAGCGACGCCGGATCCTTAACCGGCAGCATTCGCCACATGACGGCGTCGATCAGGCTGAAGATGGCGGTGTTAGCACCGATGCCGAGGGTAATCGAAAGGACGGCGGCGGCGGTGAACGCAGGAGACTTTAGTAATGTTCTCGCGGCATAACGCAGGTCTTGGGCTGCGCTTGCGAAGAAACGGTAGAGACGGTCCATTGGCTCAGCTCCATTTCGGCAGTCAGGTCCTTCGGAATGATTGACGTGGAACCTAGTCAAACGTTTATTTCACCAGCTTTGCGCTCCGTTCGCCATGCATCGCGAAATAATCCATGTACTGTTGTAAATCAATATGCCGGTGTAAAATGAAAGTTACAAGAGATCCTCCAAGGAGGCCGCTGTGAATCTACGTACCGTGTGTTCAATGACGCTCCTGGCCGCGTGTGTCTGGGCTGGCACCGTGGACAAGTCGAAAGTCACTTACTCGAAAGATGTCGCCCCCATTCTCAACCAGCGCTGCGTCGAGTGCCATCGCGCCGGGGAAGTTGCTCCGATGGCCTTTACCAGCTATCAAGCCGCGCGCCCATGGGCGAAATCGATTCGTGAAAACGTGGTGACGCGCACTATGCCGCCCTGGACGGCCGATCCGCATGTTGGAGAGTTCAAGAACGACCGGCGTCTGGCGCAGAGCGAAATCGACACCATCGTTGCCTGGGTGAATGCGGGGGCCCCGGAAGGCGATCCAAAAGATTTGCCGGCGCCGCCTCAATTCACGGAAGGTTGGAACATCGGGAAGCCGGACCAGGTTTTCGATTACGGCGCGGATTTCACTGTGCCTGCGGATGGAGTTGTGGAGTATCAGTATTTCAAAGTGCCCACCAACTTCACCGAGGACAAGTGGATCGAAGCGGCGGAGATTCGTCCGCAGCACCGCGATGTCACGCATCACATCAACGTGCTGATCCTGACAGAAGGCCAGAACCTTGCCACTGGCGCGTTGCTGACCGGCTTTGCTCCGGGCGTACAACCTCTGCGCCTGGAACCGGGGACTGCCTTGCTGGTCAAAGCTGGCTCCACTTTGCTTTTCCAGGCGCACTACACCCCCAACGGACATGTGGTGAAGGATCGTTCGTTGGTAGGCATCAGGTTCGCGAAACAGCCGCCCACCTTGCGCTCCATCACGGACCGCGCCATGAACGTGTTCTTCAAAATCCCGGCAGGCGATCCGAACTATCCGGTGAAGGCGAGCTGGACGGCGAAGCAGGATGTCGATGTGTGGGCGCTGATGCCGCACATGCATTTCCGCGGCAAAGATTTCCAGTACACGGTGGTGTTTCCGGACGGACGTCAGGAAGTGATTCTGAATGTGCCGAAGTACGATTTCAACTGGCAACTGGGCTACGAGCTGAAAAAGCCGATGCACTTACCGAAAGGAACGCGCATCGATTGCCTCGCCCACTTCGACAATTCGCCGAATAACAAGTTCAATCCGGACCCAACCAAGGACGTGCGTTGGGGCGATCAAACATTCGAAGAAATGATGATCGGTTTCGTGGCCTACACGATTCCGTTGACGCCGGCCGCGCCCCAGGCTACGAGCGAATAGCCGACTAGGGTAAAATAAGAACGTACCCCTCGAAGTGGGCGGCTAGCTCAGTTGGGAGAGCACGGCGTTCGCAACGCCGGGGTCGCGGGTTCAAGTCCCGCGCCGTCCACCAATCTGTTACCTTGAATCTCTATGGTCTTGTCCGACGTGGACATCAAGCGCTATCTTGCGCTAGGGAAGATCAAAATTTCACCCGATTTGCCGCCCGATCAGTTCGGCAGTTGCTCGGTGGACTTCCGGCTGGGCAATGAGTTCAGTATCTTTGAACATAGTCGGCACGCCTTCATCGATCTGCGCGACAAACGGGGCATCGAAGAAATTATGAAGAGCGTGATCGTACCGGATGGCGATCCATTCATCCTGCAACCGCGCGAGTTCGTGCTCGCTATCACGGAAGAAACTCTTGAACTGGACGACGACGTGCTCGGTCGTCTGGAAGGCCGATCGAGTCTGGGAAGAATCGGCATCATCGTGCATGGGACGGCGGGATTGTTCGATCCCGGTTGGGCGGGCAAAGCTACGCTCGAGTTGAGCAACCTGAACCGCATGCCGGTGGCGTTATACCCCGGGATGCGAATCTGCTCATTCACTTTCGAGCAGCTCTCGTCGCCCTCGTCGATGCCTTACGGCAAAAAGGCCGGGAACAAGTACGCGGGACAAACGCGTCCGCTAGCCAGCAGGCTGGCCGGGGAATTCAAAGGGTAGTTCAGCGCTCCGGCGTCAGGCTCCAGCGCAGCCCGGCGGCGTAGGTCGGTTTGTAATACTCGCGCTGTGCTACGTAGATAGGGCTGCCCTGATAAAAGCCGAAGACCTCGTTGTTGAGGTTCAACCCGTATACGATGGCCGAAAAACCCTTCGGCAGTCGAATACTTGCCTGCGCATCAACCTGTAAGTGCGCATAGAGGTACTGGTCCCCATTCGGACCTTTGATGCCTAAGTCGGCGCCGTCCGTGAAGCCGTACGAGTAGATATTCGCTGCGTTGTACGACAGCCCCACGCGAAGCGAGATGCGACCCTTGTCATATGTCGGGCTGATGTTCCAGGTGTGCGGCGCCTGGCGAAGAAGTGCGGGCTTGTCGCTGCGGCCGGGAATTCCAGTCGCCTGCGAAGTCGTGTAGCTATAGTTCGCCGAAATTCCAAGGGCGCTCATCGGGCCGGGCAGATAGGAGAGCCGCTGTTGGAGCGCGATCTCAAACCCCTGAACGTGGGCGCTGCTGATGTTCACATATTGCGTCTGCCTGAATCCCGCATACGTGCCTGAGGTGAGCGTCGTTCTCACGCGTGCGATAGGATCCGTGATGTCCTTGTAGAAGTAACCCGCCGATACCAGTCCCAGCGGTTTCAGATAATGCTCGTACAACACGTCGTAATTGTTTGCGTGCGTCGGCTTGAGGTTGGGATTGCCGGCGGAAACGCTCTTCCGCGCATCGTCGAGCGTGAGGTAGGGTGGCAGTTGGAAGAAATCCGGCCGGGCGATTCCACGTCCATAGGCGAAGCGAATGGCGGACTCCGAAGTCAGCGCATAACGTAGTTGTGCACTGGGCAAGGCGTCCAGATAGCTCGAACTGGTGGTCTGCGAACTCGTGGATACATATTTTCCGTTCGTGCTCTGCACGATCGCGCCGCGGACGCCTTCATCGGTCGCCTCAAATCGCAAGCCTGTGTACAAACGGAACTTCCCGAAGGTGATCGCGTTTTGAAGATAACCCGACCCCACGCGCTCAACTATGTCCCAGAGGTTGGGATCGTTCCGCAATCTCGTGGTATTGAAATCTACCTTAAAAGCGCTCGGGTTCCCCGCTACGAAGGCTCGGAACTTGTTGTAATCCACTATGGGCCCGAACTGGTAGCTTCCGTCATAATAATTCGAGTTCGTGAAATCGCCCTGGAAGTTGCTTGCCGGCAGATCGTTCACCGGCTTGTAGAACACGTCATTCGGTTCGTTGAACTTGTGCGCGGACCGGATTTTTCCGCCAAACTCGAAGACTCCAAAGTGACCGTTCCAACTGTAGTTCTTGCCGATGGACGCTCCACCTTGCAGGTTCACCTGGGGACTATAGAGAGTATTTTTGTCGAAGCCTTGAAGCACATACTGCTTCAGATCGAAGATGTTTACTCCATTTTTCACCGGGAACCTTGGCCGGTATGGATTCGAAAGGTCTACGGCATACTGCACACCTAAGAGTGGGGATCCATCCGGAGGGGCGAAATTCGCTTGTGAATAACCTCTGTCTTCAGTCGAGGAGCGTGAAGCGGCAACTTCCCAACTGATCCAGGTAGTGCGGAAGAAATGCTGGCCTCCGGCGGCGAGGTTGCCGATGGTCTGCACCGGACGGCGGACTAAGGCGTGGAACGCCGTGTCCCCGGTGACGTCGCCCAGGAACGGCGTAAGGTAATCATTGATGTTCGGGCTGTAAATCCAGTCCTCGCCGAAATTGTCGAAATGTGAGTACATGCCACGCATGTAGATGCTCGAATTCGATGAGAGCTTGTAATCGACGCTTCCGCCGAATCCCCAACGCGCCCGATAGTATCGATAGTCGCGAAGGTCGGTACCGCTGTATGTGGCCGTGTTGTTGACGATGTTGAGCGCGGGCTCGATATCGTAGATACCTCGCCCGTTCCAATCGTAAGTGCCACCGAAGATTATGCCGAGCTTTCGATCTTTACCAAATCGCTTTCCGATGGTGCCGCCAAACTGACTGACGCCTCGTCCATTCAAAATCGGCGTATAGCCGCCCAAACCGAAGAGCGAAAGCGTCGGCTGCTCGCCCGCGACCTTGGTGCGCAGGTTCACCGATCCGCCAATCGCATCTCCATCCATGTTGGCCAACAGCGTCTTGTTAATTTCGACCGACTCAACCAAGTCTGACGGGATAATATCTAACTTGATGGTCCGAACGCCTTCAGGCGAAGGAACGTTCACGCCGTCGATAGTGACGTTGCTATAGCGCGGCTCGGTCCCCCGGATCTGAACGTACTTGCCCTCGCCTTCATCGCGCTCCAGAGTGACGCCGGGCAAACGGCCGATCGCGTCGGCGACGTTGGCGTTGGGCAGACTGGTGATTACATCGTGCGGTAGAACCTGAAGGATATTTTCAGCCGTACGCTGGCGATTGATTGCTTCTGCTTCGCCGTGAGGCCGCTCGGCGGTGACCAACACGCTGTCGGTCGTACTCCCAACCTGCAGGGTTACATCCGCGTGTGCCGTTTGACCTGCTGTCACGATGATGTCCGTCATGGATGCAGTAAAACCCACGAAGGAAACGGTCATTTTATAGGCACCGGCGGGCATATCCGTTAATCGGAATTCGCCTTGATTGTTTGAGACCGTCGACGCCCCACCTGGCTGCAATTCGATTCGTGCGCCTTGCAGTGCGCCGCCCGTGGTGTCCGCCGTCCGGCCCGCCACGATTCCCTTGCCAGGTTGCGCGTTGGCTATGAACAGCGCGAGGAAAGTGAGCAGGAGTACAGAGCGGAATCCGCGTAGTGTAGTCAGAGAAATAGTGTGTCGTAAAGGGATCATGGACGTTACCTTCCGGGGGAGATGAAGCAATTGGAATGCTAGCAATGGAAAGTTACGTTTTCGTTTACGGAAACTTACAGACCTGTGATTGTGGGATTAATTTCGACATTTCTTCTGTCATCCCACGTTCATAATTTCCTGCTAATCTTTCGGAGATGATCCGACGTCTAGCATTCTCGCTGCCTCTTCTTTCCGTCGTGTTCGCGCAGGCCCCACATCCGATCCCGGGTGGCTACGACCTGCCCAACGGATGGCGCATTACTCCCGTGGGCAAGGCCATTCATACGGAAGATCTCATTCTCAATCTCACTGCCAGCAAAGACGAGCGCGTTGTCGTCGCGCTGCATGGCGGGTTCAATCCTCACGGCTTGCTGGTGATCGACACGTTGACCGAAGAGCCTGTTCAGGGAATTGGTCTGGAGTCCGCCTGGCTCGGCATGACGTGGTCGCAGGACGGTTCAAAGTTGTACGTCTCCGGAGGCAACGCCAGCGGGGCGCGGCACCGTACGGCTGTCGCTCCTATTTACGTCTTCAGCTACGCGAATGGCCGTCTCAGTGAAAAGCCGGTTGCCGAGTGGCGGGACTCTCTTCCGCCCAACGAAGTGTACTGGTCCGGGATCGCCATGCATCCGAAGAAGAACGTGCTATATGCGGCGAATCGTGGGGCGGATCCCCAGCCTGGCCATGTCACGGTATTCGATGGCGAGACCGGACGTGTCGTCAAGAATATTCCGGTTGACGTGAGCCCGTACGATCTGCAATTCAACCCCGACGGTACGATGCTCTACGTCAGCAATTGGGGAAGCGACTCGATCTCCGTGATTGATGTGGCCGCGGGCAAAGTGGTAGCGGCCATCGCGACGGGCCGCAATCCAAATGACATGGAACTTGGAGCCGACGGACGGCTCTATGTCTCAAACGGGAACGAAAATACGGTGACCGTGATCGATACCAGGAAGAGGCGCGCGATCGAAACCATCAACGTGGGTCCGACGGCGCGCGCTCCCCAGGGATCGACGCCAAACGCCCTGGCGCTCGATCGGAAGAACAACATGCTTTTCGTCGCCAACGCGGATAACAATTGTGTGGCGGTGGTAAACGTGCAGGAGGCGGGCGAGAGCCACGTGATGGGCTTCATTCCGGCGGGATGGTATCCCAGCGCGCTCCATCTCACTTCGAAGCTGAAGCTGTACACCGGCAACAGCAAGGGAATCGAGGCCCATGCCAATCCGCTGGGGCCCACCAGTCCTTTATTGAACGGGAAACCGTCCACGGATTCGGTGCGCGACATTCAGCGCGGCACGGTGAATATCGTTTCACTCCAGACTTTGAAGAACGACTTAAAGAACTGGACCAAGCAAGTCTACGACAACATTCCGTACAAAGACGATTACCTGACGATGGCGCGGGCGCCGCAAGAGCCCGGCATCGTGCCGCAACAGGTGGGAGCCGGGTCGCCGATCAAGCACATCGTCTACGTCATTAAGGAAAACCGCACCTACGATCAGCTTTTCGGCGACATTAAGAAGGGAAACGGCGATCCACGCCTGGCCATATTCGGCGAGGAGATCACGCCGAACCATCATGCCATCGCCGATCAGTGGGTGCTGTTCGATAATCTCTATTGCGACGGCGAAGTGAGTGTAGATGGGCACTCCTGGTCGAATTCAGCAATCGCCACGGACTACAACGAGAAGATGTGGCCGGCGCAATACGGCGGTCATAGCCGCACAACCATCTCTAACGCCTATGTGCCCGCGGCCGGCCATCTATGGGATCTGGCCGCCAGGAAGGGACTGACCTATCGCAGCTATGGCGAATACGCCGCCCGCTCCAGCGACGGAACCACCATGGATGCGGCCCCCGGGGTTGGCGGCCTGCTCGGTCATGTTTCGCCGAAATTCAAACTGCCGGGGATGCGCGACACCGACAACGTCCGCGTTTTTTTCTCGGAGCTTGATGAGTTTGAAAAGAATTTCAACTCCAAGGACGCGGCGAAGCGCTTGCCAAACTTCGTGGTCATGAGCCTGCCCGAAGATCATACCGCTGGAACGCGTCCAGGTGGTTATACTCCCAGAGCCATGGTTGCCAATGCGGATTACGCCGTGGGCCAACTGGTGGAGCGAATTACGAAGAGTCCGTATTGGCCGGAGACGGCAATCTTCATCATCGAGGACGATGCGCAAAATGGGCCGGATCATGTCGATGCACGCCGAACCGTCGGGCTGGTGGTAAGCCCGTACACCAAGCGCGGCTTCGTGGATTCGACTCTATACTCCACATCAGCCATGCTGCGAACCATGGAGTTGCTCCTCGGCTTGCCTCCCATGACGCAATACGATGCGGCGGCGATGCCGATGTACAACTCGTTCGCTGAAACATCCGACCTGCGGGAATACCATGCAGTCGCCCCGAAAATCGATGTCAACGAAAAAAACGGCACGCAAGCATGGGGCGCGAAGGCTTCGATGAAAATGAATCTTGACGAGGTGGATGAGGCGCCGATGTTTGCCCTGAACGAGATCATCTGGAAGAGCGTGCGGGGGCCCAAGTCGCCGATGCCGCTACCGGTGCATCGCTACTGGTTTCAGAATCGATAGGGGGCGCGAGGTCGCCGACCGCTCAATTCGTCGGCAACCTAAGCCGACGCAGCCGGAACCAAAAAGAGGCGGTGCAACGCCCCGATCCGAGCCGTGAGCTGATTTCGTGAAAGTTGGAGGCCGTCCCTCGATCACCGTCCCAATGCGTGTCGTGAAGAATATTCTGCCTAACGACGTATGCCACGCTTAGCTCTGAATTCCGCCAATGCCTCGCGAGCCGGCCGCGTCCGCCCATTCCCTGCATCTTCCAGACCCTGACGAATACCTTCCATAGCGTCCTGCCGTGCGGCCATGTCGAGTAGCCGCTGGTAAGCACCGGCATTGTGAACCACGAATTCAGGCCTGCCCTTATGAGTGAGGACGAGGGGCGCTTACTCTTGCTAAGCAGTTTGGAGAAGGTCGCAGTCTTTCGGCGGAAAAGGCTCGGGGATTGGAAGTCGCGCGTTAGATCCAGTATCGACACTTCTTAACGCAACGTAGCACCTTTTAGGAAGCAGTCGATTACAATGGGACTTCATGAAAGCTCGCGTTTACGTCTCCATGAAGCCAACCGTCCTCGATCCGCAAGGGGCCACCATCAAATCCGCGCTGGCTGGTTTGGGGCATACTTCCATTGCCGCGGTGCGCCAAGGCAAATACTTTGAAATAACGCTGGAGCCTGGGACCGACCGGCAGAAAGCCAACGTGGAGATCGATCAGATCGCCCGCGACGTGCTGGCTAACCCCGTGATCGAAGAGTATCGCGTGGAGTTTGTCGACTGAACCCCCAGACCTCTATTCTTCTTTCTTCCACTTCGGGAAGAGCAGCGCTTGCACGTCGGGCTTGTCGAGATCCTCTTTCACAATTACGCGGGCCTTCAGATCCATTTGCTGGGGCGGGATCTGGCCGTTCAATTTCATCACCAGGCTGCGCACTGCCTCATAGCCGATGCGATACGGATCCTGCACCAGCATCACGTTAATGGTGCCGTCCTTCAGCGCCGCCACGTGCTCATCGCTGAAATCGAAAGTGACAATCTTTAGTTTGCCGGACATGTTGCGCGCCTTGATGGCTTGCATGGCGCCGATTGAATTCGCTTCGGCGGAGGCGAACATGCCGTCCAGATCCGGGTGCGCGGTCAGAATGTTTTCGGCGACGTCGCGCGATTTGGCGCGATCGGCCATGCCATACCGCCTATCGACAACTTGAATGTTGGGGAACTCTTTCGCCATCGTTTCGTCGAAGCCACGCTCCCGATCTCCGGTGGACATGCCGCCCGGCTTGTGCATGACCTCCGCCACTTTTCCGCGGCCCTTCACCAACTCGGCCAGCTTGCGCGCCGCGGTCACGCCGGCCCCGTAATTATCGGTCACCACGAAGGTCACGAAGCCCGTTATGTCCAGGCCGGAATCGAAGACGGTCACCGGGATTCCCGCATCCATGGCCCGCTTTACGGGCGCGACCAGCGCGGTGTGATCGGTGGCGGAAATAGCCAGCGCGTCCACGTGACGCGCCACCATCGAGTCCACGATTTCGATCTGGCGCGAGTACTCGGTTTCTTCGCGGGGGCCATTCCACAGGACCTCGACGCCCAGGTCACGCTCGGCATCGCGCACTCCGGCATGCACCGACATGAAGAACAAATGCGAGGTGGCCTTAGGCACGACACCAATGAGTTTTTTCGAGCGCTTTTGACACGAGGCGCTAAGCACGACGGCCAACAACAGCGCGATTCCGAGTCTTGATTTGGATGGCATGACCAAGGCACAGTATACTCTCGGCATGCAGACGAATCATCAGTGGTTGATCGCGGGCCGCCCGGAAGGGCTGGTCAAAGAATCCGATTTCAAGTGGCGGGAATCGCCGATACCTTCGCCGGGCGAGGGTGAAGTCTTGGTACGCTCGGTTTATCTTTCGCTGGATCCCACCAATCGCGTTTGGATGAACGAGGCCGAATCATACTTGCCGGCTTTAGCGATCGGCGATGTGATGCGGGGCCTCGTCATCGGTGTAGTGGAAGAATCACGCCACCCGGGATTCGAGCGGGGCGATCTGGTGCAGGGATTGCTGGGATGGCAGCAGTATTCGGCGTCGCCAGGAGGCGCGCTGAACAAGCTTCCCAAAGGACTGCCTGTTCCCATGACCGCATTCATGGGGTTACTGGGGCACATCGGACTCACGGCCTACTTCGGATTGCTCGACATTTGTCAACCAAAGGCCGGCGAGACACTGGTGGTTTCCACGGCGGCGGGCGCGGTCGGCTCGCTGGTGGGACAGATTGGCAAGATCAATGGGTGCCGGGTGGTTGGGCTCACCGGCAGCGATGAGAAATGCGCCTGGATCAAGGAGCTTGGCTTTGACGCCGCGATCAATTACAAGAGTGGGAACGTGTCCGAAAGTTTGCAACAGCATTGTCCGGGCGGAATCGACGTCTATTTCGACAACGTGGGCGGCGACATTTTGGAGGCGGTGCTGAATCTCATCAACCTGCGCGCGCGAATTTCCGTTTGCGGCATGATTTCGCAATACAATGCGGACCAGCCGGCGCCAGGGCCAAGGAATCTTGCAAACCTGATCTCAAAGCGGGCGCGCATGGAAGGGTTCCTGTGCACGGACTATTCGAATCGCGCAGAGGAAGCGTTCACGGCCATGATCGGATGGTTGATGCAGGGCAAGCTGAAATATCGCGTGGATGTGGTCGAGGGTTTGGAGAACGCGCCGGCCGCGCTGAAGAAGTTGTTCGATGGATCGAACAATGGCAAGTTGGTCGTGCAGGTGGGGCCGGAGGAGGGAGCCGCCTCTTAGACCACGTAACGGTCCGCCGCCAGCAGGCGGGCCGCTATTCCGCGGCGCGCCTCGATCGCATTGATCGGCTCAAATTTGGTGAAGCGTTTCAGCACCGCCAGGTTAGTCCGAAGGGCGTCGCCTTCCGAACTGGCTGACAGTACGTTGCGAGCCGCGCTCTCCACCGTTTCCATTGCTTCGCGCAGGAACACGCTGCACATTTCGCCGGCGATTTCGCCTTTGCCCAGCTTGGCCAGCTTTTGGGTGCGGAGCAGTACGGATTCCATGGCGAAAGTGTTCATCGCTACGTCAGTTATGCTGGCGAGAATCTCTTGCTGCTCCTCCAGGGCTGTCATGTATTTTTGGAACGCCACGCCCAGCGCGAACAGGGTAACTTTCTTGGCATTTTCCACCAGCTTCGTATTCTCGCCGCCGCCATTGGCGGACAGGCTCGGCCCCCCCAGGATCTCTGCTTGCAGTTTCTTGACGGCTTCCACCAGCGGCAACTGTCCCCGCTGCGCGCGCTTCAGCAACATGCCGGTGGCGAGCAGCCGGTTGATCTCGTTAGTGCCTTCGAAGATCCGGTTGATTCGCGAATCGCGATATGCGCGCTCCACGGCGTAGTCCTGATGATAGCCGTACCCGCCGTGAATCTGGACACCCTCGTCCACGACGTAGTCCAGCATTTCCGACGCGAAGATCTTGATGTAGGAACACTCCGCGGCGTACTCTTCCACGGATTTCAGCATCGTCTGCGCCGCGTTCGGATTGCTCCAGGAGAAGCCTTCCATCTCGCTTTCGATTAACCCGACCACGCGATAGCTGGTGGTTTCACAGGCATAGATCCGGATTGCCATCTCGGCCAGCTTGTGCTGAATCATTCCAAACTCGGCGATCGATTTTCCGAAAGCTTTGCGTTCCTTGGCGTACTTCAAACTTACCCGCAGCACCTCTTTGGAGCCGCCAATGGCGAACGGACCCAGCTTTAGGCGCCCCAGGTTCAGAATATTGAAGGCGATGATGTGGCCGCGCCCAATCTCGCCGAGCACGTTCTCCACCGGCACATGCACGTTGTCCAAATAGATGGCGGTGGTGGAGCTGCCCTTGATGCCCATCTTCTTTTCTTCGGCGCCGGGCTGCACGCCGGGGTAGCTGCGCTCCACCAGGAATGCAGTGAATTTCTCGCCGCCGACCTTGGCGAAAATGGTGTAGAAATCCGCTCCGCCGCCATTGGTGATCCACATCTTCTGGCCGTTGAGGATGTAATGCTTTCCGTCCGGACTGAGATCGGCACGCGTGCGGATGGCCAAAGCATCCGACCCGGCCTGGGGC